>JBKHWW010000046.1:0-26105 GCA_046566345.1 Actinomycetes bacterium | reverse complement strand
AACAGAAGGCGTGGGCCCAGCACGCCGACCGGTTCATGGTGGGCGTCCCGGCGGGCGAGCTGTCGGCATCGGTGCACCCCGAGGCGCACGTCGCCTGGGCGCACGAGTTCGGGCGTTCCGCACCGGTCTTCGTCGAGATCGGGTCGGGTCGCGGCGAGGCGCTGGTGGCGCTTGCCCAGCGGCACCCCGAGGCCAACATCGTGGCGTTCGAGGTCTTCGCGCCCGCCGTCGCCTCGACGCTGTCGCGGATCAACCGTCACGGCCTGGCCAACGTCCGCATCGTGCTGGCCGACGGCGTGGACGGCCTGAGGCATCTGTTCGGGCCCTCGAGCATCGCCCAGCTGTGGACGTTCTTCCCCGACCCGTGGCACAAGGCCCGCCACCACAAGCGCCGACTCGTCACCCCCGAGTTCGCGGCGCTGGCCGCGTCCCGGCTCGAGCCGGGGGGGCTCTGGCGGCTGGCCACGGATTGGGAGGGGTATGCCGTCGCGATGCGCGAGGTTCTCGACGCCGCCCCGGACCTGGAGAGCGTTCACGACGGGTGGGCGCCCCGGTTCGAGGAGCGCCCCCTGACCAAGTACGAGGCCCGCGGGCTGGCCGCGGGCCGCGGCGTCCACGACCTCACCTACCGCCGGAGCGGCCCCGCCACCGTCGGTGACCTGGTGCACCGCACCAGGCTGCCTGGCGCGACCGGCGAGGTCGCCCTGTGACCACCCGCTACCGGCTGGACCTCGCCTACGACGGCTCCGCTTTCCACGGCTGGGCGCGGCAGGACGGCCTGCGGACCGTCCAGGGAGTGCTGGAGGAGTGGATCGCACGCGTCATGCGCCTCGGGTCTCCGGCCGGCCTCACGGTGGCGGGGCGCACGGACGCCGGCGTCCATGCCCGCGGACAGGTCGCCCACGTGGACCTCCCGGGGCCGGGGCTGGCCCCCGAACTCCACCGACGCCTCGACCGCGTGTTGCCCGGCGACGTCGTGGTCCGCCGGGTCACCGAGGCGCCGGAGAACTTCGACGCGCGCTTCGCAGCCTTGTGGCGGCGCTACGTCTTTCGGCTCAGCGACGCGGCCCCCGACCCGCTGGTCCGACACACGACGGTCCGAGTCCGGGGTGCGCTCGACATCGCCGCGGTGGACGCCGGGGCCCGCAGCCTGGTCGGCCTGCACGACTTCGCGGCCTTCTGCAAGCGACGCGAGGGCGCCACCACGGTCCGCGACCTGCTCGAATGCCGCGCCGAGCGTTCGGCGTCCGGCTTGATCGAAGTGACCCTGCGCGCGGACGCGTTCTGCCACTCGATGGTCCGCTCGGTCGTGGGTGCGCTGGTCGAGGTCGGACAGGGCGAGCGGGACGCCATCTGGCTGCTCGGCCTGCTCGACCGGCCGGGGCGGGCCGGCGAGGTGACGGTGCTGCCGCCGCACGGGCTGGTGCTCGAGGAGGTCGGCTACCCCACCGCCGACCGGCTGGCCGCGCGCCAGGCCGAGGCACGGGCGCGCCGGGACGAGAGGGACGAGCCATGACCCACTACTTCGAGACACCTTCGGGCCCGGAGCAACGGCGCCAGATCCAGGCCCGGTTCTGGGACACCGATTGGACCTTCGTCACGGCGTCCGGTGTCTTCTCCTCCGACGGGCTGGACCAGGGGACGGCAGTCCTGCTCCGCACCCACACGCCCTCGGCCCGCGCCCGACGCCTGCTCGACCTCGGCTGCGGCTACGGCGTCCTGGCCGTCGCGCTCGCGTCCGCCGCGCCCCAGGCCCGGGTGGACGCGGTCGACACCAACGAACGCGCGCTCGCCCTGACCGAACTCAACGCCCGCGCCCACGGCGTGGGTGACCGCGTCCAGGGTTTCCTGCCCGAGGACGCCGACCCGGACGCCCGCTACGACGAGATCTGGTCCAACCCGCCCATCCGGATCGGAAAGCAGGCTCTGCACGCGCTCCTGAGCACATGGCTCGCCCGGCTCGCCCCCGGTGGAGTGGCTCGCCTGGTCGTCGGGCGCAATCTCGGCGCAGACTCTCTGCAACGCTGGCTGGAGGCGCAGGGGTGGCGTTGCGCCCGCACCGCCTCGGCCAAGGGATTTCGCGTCTTTGCGGTCGAACCCTTGGAATCGGCCGCGGATCGGCCTAGGGTCGACGGATAGCAGTCGGGTGGTCCGACGCGGAGAGGATGGCGCATGGGTATCGGCGACAAGATCTCGAACAAGGCCGAGGAGCTCAGCGGCAAGGCCAAGCAGGCCGTGGGCGACATGACCGACAACGAGCGCCTCGAAGCCGAGGGGGCAGCCCAGCAGGGTTCCGCCAAGGCCAAGCAGGCGGGCGAACACGTCAAGGACGCTGGCCGCGACGTCGGCGAAGGCATCAAGGACGCCTTCGACGGCAAATAGCGCTCGACCACCACAACGACCCGACCGGGGTGCGGACCTTCCGTCCGCACCCCGGTCGCTTGTTCCAGGCGGCTCGGATCCGGCCTTGTCGGCCCACCTGCGGTGGGGAATAGGGTGGGTCCGGACCGTGTTGCACGACACACCGATCATCAACGAGAGGACGAACCGATGACGTACACCCTTCCGGAGCTCGACTACGACTACGGCGCGCTGGAGCCGCACATTTCGGCCCAGATCATGGAGCTGCACCACAGCAAGCACCACAACGCGTACGTGACCGGCGCGAACACCGCGCTGGAGAAGTTGGCCGAGGCTCGGGAGTCCGGCAACTTCGGCGCCATCAACAAGCTCGAGAAGGACTTGGCCTTCCACCTGGGCGGCCACATCAACCACTCCGTCTTTTGGAAGAACATGTCTCCCGACGGCGGCGGCGAGCCCACCGGCGAGGTGGCCGCGGCGATCGAAGAGTTCTTCGGCTCCTTCGACGGCTTCACCAAACAGTTCAACGAGGTCGCCAACGGCATCCAGGGCTCCGGATGGTCGATGCTCGTCTGGGACACCCTGGGCCAGCGCCTCAACATCAACCAGCTGTTCGACCAGCAGGGGAACCTGCCCGTGGGCCAGCTGCCGATCCTGCAGCTCGACATGTGGGAGCACGCGTTCTACCTGCAGTACAAGAACGTCAAGGGCGACTACGTCAAGGCGTGGTGGAACGTGGTCAACTGGACCAACGTCGCCGAGCGCCTCGCGGCCGCACGCGCCGCCGCGGTCAGCTTCAGAGCGGCTCCCTGACAAACCTACCCGGGGCGGTCGGTGGCCACACGGTCGCCGACCGCCCCGCTTCGTCCGCACCCGGGCGCAGGCAACCTGATGGAACCCTGAGAAACGATTTGAGATTTCTCAGGCTGGCAGCGATAGTGGATACAAGAAGTTCCTCGTCCACCCAGGAGTCGTCTTGCCGATCTCAACCAAGCTCGTGGCCCTCGTAGCAAGTGCGGCCGTCCTCGCTACCGGCGGCACCGCCGCCGTCGTATCCGCCACCGCCGCGCCCACAGCCATCGTCGCTCGTGCGGTCAGCGGCCCCGTGTCCACCGAGGTCAGTGTCTGGGTCGACAACACCACGCACCTGGTCTCGGTTCCCGAACCGACGGTTGCGAAGGCGCTCGCGGCGGCGAACATCACGCTGTCAGCCACCGATCGCGTTTCGCCCTCCCTGGAGACGCCACTGTCTGCCGGCGACGTCGTCACGGTCAACCGGGTCGCTGTCGCCCAGGAAACCACAGAGGTGGTGCTCGAGTTCGCGACGACCTCGATCAAGGACTCGTCGCTCGCCAAGGGCGAGAAGAAGGTGAAGACCCAGGGCAGCAACGGGTCCCGCACCGACGTGACTGAGACCGTGACGGTCGACGGCCAGGTCGAGAGCACCCGGCAGGTCTCCCAGACCGTGACCAAGGAGCCGGTCAACCAAGTCGTCCTGGTGGGCACCAAGGTCGCGCCCAAGGTGACCTCGCGCTCCGCGGAGCGCACGGCAGCACCCGCGGCACCCAGCCAGCCCGCGGCCAAGTCGGGCACGGCGCTCAACGTCAGCAATGCCGCCATGTGGGACCGCATCGCCCAGTGCGAGTCGACCGGCCGATGGAACATCAACACCGGCAACGGCTACTACGGCGGCCTGCAGTTCAGCTTGCCCACCTGGCGTTCGGTGAACGGCACCGATTTCGCGGCCTACCCGCACCAGGCCTCGCGCGAGGAGCAGATCACGGTGGCGAACCGGTTGTACGCCAAGGCCGGCCTGCAGCCGTGGGGCTGCCGGCACGCGGCCTGACCCGCGAGGACGGCCCCGGCGAGCGAGACTCGCCGGGGCCGTTCGGCGTCCCACATCGTGTGCCTGCGCCATGTGCGCCCGGGCGCAGACTACCGTCGACGTGTACGATCCTTCCCCCTTCAGGAGACGCACATGACGAACCCACCTCAGGACCCCTCCGACCGCTCCCCCGAGCCGCAGGACCCCACCCCACAGCCCTGGTCGGGCTCCCCAGAGCCGCAGAATCCCGAGCAACAGCCCCTGGAAGGTCCCGCGCAGCCGAACTACGGTCAGCCCGCGCAGCCGCCGTTCCCGAACCAGCCGCCGTTCCCGAACCAGCCGCCGTTCCCGGACCAGCCGCCGACGTCCGGCCCGACCGGCGTGTGGGCGCAGCCGAACCCGTACGCCCAGCAGTACACCTACGGCCAGCAAAACCCCTACGGACAGCCCGCCCCCTATGGCCAGTCCGGCGGCTTCGCACCGTACGGCGGCTACCAGCCGGCACCGATGTATGCCACCTGGGGCAAGCGCGCGTACGGGTGGCTCTTCGACTACCTCCTCCCGGGCATCGTCGTGGGCATCGTGGCCGGCATCATCCAGCCCGCCCAGTTCGAGCCCTCGGGGATGCCCGTGGTGCAGGTTCAGTGGGCTCAGCCGCTGCTCACGCTGGGTGTCTACCTGGCGCTGTCGGCCTACAGCGCGAAGACCGGACAGACCTGGGGGCGCAAGATCGCCAAGACTCAGCTCGTCGGCGAGGACGGTCGGCCGATCGGCCTGGGCCGTAGCTTCGTGCGCTACATCGCGCACTTCCTCGACTCGATCAT
Organism: Actinomycetes bacterium; assembly: GCA_046566345.1. Lineage (GTDB taxonomy): Bacteria > Actinomycetota > Actinomycetes > Propionibacteriales > Propionibacteriaceae > Propioniciclava. The sequence goes on along the minus strand of JBKHWW010000046.1, from coordinate 21,095 downwards.
CCTGATGATCGGCTGGTTCTTCCCCCTGTGGGACGCCAAGCGCCAGACCATTGCCGACAAGCTGATGAAAACCTACGTCCTGGACGTCTCTGCCACCGGCCCCATCAACGTGGAGCAGTGATCGGCAGCACTTCCCGACGGCGAACGCCCGGTGACCCCACGGGCACCGGGCGTTCGCGCGTGCGAGGTCAGTTCTTGTCGGTCTCGTCGGCCTCATCGAGCACGGGGCCCTCGGCGGGCTCGGCGAGCGTGCCGGACGCCGACGCGGCCGACCCCTCGGTGTCGGCGGCGGGGGCCACGTCGACAGCCTTCTCGGCCTTCTCGGCCTTCTCGGCCTTCGCCGGCTTCGGTGCGGGCTTGGCGGGCACGGGCTTGGACGCCTTCGCCTTGGCCTTGCGCGACTCCTCCACCGACTCGGTGACGACCTCGATCACGGCCATCGGCGCGTTGTCACCCGAGCGGTTCCCGATCTTCGTGATCCGCGTGTAGCCGCCGTCACGGTCGGCCAGCCTGGGCGCGATCTCGGTGAACAGGACGTGGACGACGCCCTTGTCGGTGATCGACTTCAGAACGATGCGCCGGCTGTGCAGGTCACCGCGCTTGGCCTTGGTGATCAGCTTCTCGGCCAGCGGCCGGACGCGCTTGGCCTTGGCCTCGGTCGTCGTGATCCGGCCGTGCTCAAAGAGCTGGCTGGCCAGGTTCGCCAGGATGATCCGCTCGTGGGTCGGGCTGCCGCCGAGGCGAGGACCCTTCGTGGGCTTGGGCATGGTGGTGTGTACTCCTAGCGGTTCAGAACTGGTCGTTGTCGTCGGCGAAGTCGTCGGAGTCGTCGTAGCTGCCCAGGGCGGCCAACGGATCGAAGCCCGGGGCGCTGTCCTTGAGGGACAGGCCCATCTCGTGCAGCCGCATCTTGACTTCTTCGATCGACTTCGACCCGAAGTTGCGGATGTCCAGGAGGTCCTGCTCGGACCGGGACACCAGCTCGGACACGGTGTGGATGCCCTCGCGCTTGAGGCAGTTGTAGCTGCGCATGGTCAGCTTGAGTTCCTCGACCGGCAGGGCCATGTCGGCCGCGTACTGCTCGTCGACCGGCGAGGGGCCGATCTCGATGCCCTCGGCGTCCACGTTCAGCTCGCGAGCCAGTCCGAACAGCTCGACCAGCGTCTTGCCGGCGGACGCCATCGCGTCACGCGGGCTGATGGCCGGCTTGGTCTCCACGTCAACGATCAGGCGGTCGAAGTCGGTGCGCTGCTCGACACGGGTCGCCTCGACCTTGTAGGTGACCCTCAACACGGGCGAGTAGATCGAATCCACGGGGATGCGGCCGATCTCGGAGTCGACGCCCTTGTTCTGGGCCGCGGACACGTAGCCGCGGCCGCGCTCGACAACCAACTCCATGTCGATCTTGCCCTGCGCGTTCAGGGTGGCGATGGGCAGGTCGGGGTTGTGGATCTCGACCCCCGCGGGCGGGGCGATGTCCGCCGCCGTCACGGCGCCGGCACCGGCCTTTCGCAGGTACATGACGACGGGCTCGTCCTCCTCGGAGCTCAACACGAGCTGCTTGACGTTGAGGATGATCTCGGTGACATCCTCCACGACGCCAGGCAGGGTGGAGAATTCGTGCTGGTTGCCCTCGATCTTGATGCTGGTCACGGCCGCACCCGGGATCGACGAGAGCAGCGTGCGCCGCATCGAGTTGCCCAGGGTGTAGCCGAAGCCCGGCTCGAGAGGTTCGATGACGAAGCGCGAACGGTTGTCCGAGACGACGTCCTCGGTCAGCGTGGGGCGCTGTGCGATGAGCATGCGATTTTCTTTCCTTTCCACCGCCCGCTATATGACGGTGACGAAGGCGCGAAACGATTCCGCGCCCGGGGCGCGCAGGCGGCGTCGGGGGCGGCTGCCCCCGGCGCCACCGGCGACTACTTGGAGTAGAGCTCGACGATCAGCTGCTCGGTGACGTCGATCGTGATCTGGTCACGGGTGGGGAGCTGGTGCACCAGGATCCGCATCCGATTGGGCCGGACGGTGAGCCACGCCGGCACGGCGCGCTCGTGGTGCGTCTCCCGGGCGATGACGAACGGGTCGAGGTTGGCCGACTTCGGCTTCACGTCGATGATGTCGTACGCCGAAACGCGGTAGCTCGGGATGTTGACCTTCTTCCCGTTGACCAGGAAGTGGCCGTGGACGACCATCTGGCGGGCCTGACGACGGGTGGACGCGAAGCCCGAACGGTAAATCACGTTGTCGAGACGCGACTCCAGGATCTGCAGCAGCACTTCGCCCGTCTTGCCGGGCTTGCGCACCGCCTCCTCGTAGTAGCGGCGGAACTGCTTCTCGAGGACGCCGTAGGCGAAACGTGCCTTCTGCTTCTCCCGAAGCTGGAGCAGGTACTCCGACTCCTTGATGCGGCCGCGGCCGTGCATGCCCGGGGGGTACGCGCGCCGCTCGAACGCCTTGTCGCCGCCGACCAGGTCGGTGCCGAGCCGGCGGGACTTCTTGGTGATGGGTCCGGTGTAACGGGCCATGGTTTCTGTGTCCTTCTCTCTGGCTCGGGCTCAGACGCGGCGGCGCTTGGGCGGACGGCAGCCGTTGTGCGGCACGGGGGTGACATCCGAGATCGGACCGATCTCCAGGCCCAGCGCGCCGAGCGAACGGATGGCGGTCTCGCGTCCGGAGCCGGGGCCCTTGACGAAGACGTCCACGCGCTTCATGCCATGGTCCATGGCACGACGACCGGCGGCCTCGGCGGCCATCTGGGCGGCGAACGGCGTCGACTTGCGGGAGCCCTTGAAGCCGACGGTGCCGGCGGACGCCCACGAGATCACAGCACCGGTGGGATCGGTGATCGTGATGATGGTGTTGTTGAACGTGCTCTTGATGTGGGCCTGCCCGAAGACGATGTTCTTCTTCTCCTTGCGGCGGATCTTGCCCTTCGCCGCGGCGGCAGCCTGAGCCTTGGTACGGCCTGCAGTAGCCATGTTGTGTCAGATTCTCCTGGTTCCGTTGTGCCTCAGGCCCCGCGTCAGCGGGCCTTCTTCTTGCCGGCGACAGCCTTCTTGCGGCCCTTGCGGGTGCGGGCGTTGGTCCGCGTGCGCTGACCGTGGACCGGAAGGCCCATGCGATGACGGCGGCCCTGGTAGCTGCCGATCTCGATCTTGCGACGGATGTCAGCGGCGACGGTGCGACGGAGGTCACCCTCGGTCTCGTAGGTGGCCTCGATGAAGTCACGCATCGCGACGAGCTGCTCGTCGTTGAGGTCTTTGACGCGGATGTCGCCGCTGATGCCGGTGGCGGCCAGGATCTCCTTGGCACGGGTGCGACCGATGCCGAAGATGTAGGTGAGGCCGATCTCGAGGCGCTTCTCGCGCGGAAGATCGACACCGATAAGACGTGCCATCAGGCGTTTCCCTTTCAGTTGTCGGCCCGAATGGGCCACGAAGGTGTGCGGCGTGCGGCGTCCCGTGCGCCTGAGCGCGGGCCCCGGCCTTCGTCCGGGGGTGGATCCGAGGCGGTTGGCATGCCGGGGAGCTGGCTCCCTGACACCACCTCGGGTGTGCCGTCACGTTGTTGTGTTGTGTGTTGGAGGGGCTCCAACGGTGATTGCGTCCCTCCGGCCACGGTCAGGGCGTCAGCCCTGGCGCTGCTTGTGGCGAGGGTTCTCGCAAATCACCATCACGCGACCGTGCCGGCGAATGACCTTGCACTTGTCGCAGATCTTCTTGACGCTCGGCTGAACCTTCATCGAGCTGCTTTCTGCTTGAGCGTCGGGCACGGGTCACCCCCTGCGCGACTGGATGGATACGAGAACGACGGCTACTTGTGGCGGTAGACGATGCGGCCGCGAGTGAGATCGTAGGGTGACAGCTCGACGACCACGCGGTCGGCAGGAAGGATGCGGATGTAGTGCTGCCGCATCTTGCCGCTGATGGTCGCGAGAACCCGATGCCCGTTGCTCAGTTCCACCCGGAACATAGCGTTGGGCAGCGCTTCGACGACGGAGCCCTCCATTTCGAGGGCGCCTTCCTTCTTGGCCATGATCTCCTTGATTGCACGGACGATTCGCCACCTGGGCACAGGTGACCGACGGCCCATGCTACTTCACCGGGCTGACCCTCCCCAAATCGCTGCCGATCAGAGCAAGATCGCGATGAGGACGATGAGGACCAGCACGAAGGCGACGACGCCCACCGCACCCACCTTGAGCGCCAGCGAGGCGCTGGGCGTCCTCGGGTCGGCGAGTTCGCCGGGCCGGCCCTGACCAACAGGGACGATCGCGGGGGTGTGGTGGGTAGCTGCGCCTGGCAGGGCCTCGACGACCTCGACCACCTGGCCCAGGGTCGTCGCCCCGAAGACCACGTCGAGCAACCGGTGGTAGGAATCTGCCTCCACATCGCCGGCCTCGTAGGCGGCGTTCAGCCTCTCCACCAAGCTGTTGCGCTCGGCCTCGTCCAGGGGAGCCTGCGGCGTGGCCCGGTACTTGGAGGACCGCGGGAGTGAGGTCATGAGCCCAGCCTACCGGCCCCTCGCCGTGAGACCGCCGGAGCCTGCCCTCCGCGCCTCGCTATCGTGAGCCGGTCACGCCCGGGTGCGCCACGAACGCCCGGGGACGCCCGGAAGGAACACCATCGTGAAGCGCTCCCCCGTCAACGTCGTCGCGGGCCTGGTCGCCGCCCTCTCTCTTGCCCTCGCCGGCTGCTCCCCAGCGGCCACCCCCGCAGGCTCCGCCAGCGGGTCGGCGGCCGCCACGACCTACCGCGTCGGCATCGCCCAGCTCGTGTCGCACCCGTCGCTGGACGCCGCGCGTGAGGGCTTCAAGCAGGCCCTCACGGACGCCGGCCTTCAGGTCACCTACGACGAGAAGAACGCCCAGGCCGATCAGGCCACGAACACGACGATCGCCTCGACCTTCAACGGCGCCAACCTCGACCTGGTGCTCGCGATCGCGACTCCCACCGCCCAGGCGGCCGCCCAATCCATCACCACGGCCCCGGTGTTGTTCACCGCCGTGACGGATCCTGTCGCCGCCCAACTCGTCGACAGCCTCGAGTCCCCTGGCGGCAACGTGACCGGCACGTCCGACCTGAACCCGGTCGCGGAGCAGATCGCCCTGGTCAAGAAGGTCAAGCCGGACGCGCAGACGGTCGGAGTCATCTACAGCTCGGGCGAAGTGAACTCCCAGGTCCAGGTGGAGATGGCCCGCGAGGCGGCCGCCGCCCAGGGGCTCCAGCTGGTGGAGAAGACCATCACCACCACAGCCGAGGTCCAGCAGGCGGCGTCCTCGCTTGAGGTGGACGCCATCTACGTCCCTACCGACAACAACGTGGTCTCGGGTCTGGAATCGGTGCTGCAGGTGGCGGAGACCAAGAAGATCCCCGTGATCGCCGGCGAGGGCGACTCGGTCGCCAAGGGCGCGGTGATCACCTACGGCCTCGACTACTCCAAGCTGGGCTACCAGACCGGTGAGATGGCCGCCAAGATCCTGACCCAGGGCGCCAAGCCGGCTGACCTGCCCGTCGAGACCCAGAAGGACTTGACGCTGTACGTGAACAAGGCCGCCGCCGAGCGCATGGGCGTCACCCTTCCCGACGACGTGCTCGCCGGCGCCGAGGTCGTCGGCTGAGGTGCTCTCGGCAGTCGATCTGGGTCTGATCTACGGGCTGATGGCCCTGGGGGTGTACCTCACCTTCCGGGTCCTCGACTTCCCGGACCTCACCGTCGACGGCAGCTTCACCACGGGGGCTGCCGTCACGGCGTCCCTCATCATCGCTGGGCAGTCGCCGTGGTTCGCGACGGGCGCGGGTGCGGTCGCGGGTGCCCTCGCGGGGCTGGTCACAGGAGTGCTGCACACCAAGGGCAAGATCAACCCGCTCCTGGCCGGCATCCTGACCCAGATCGCGCTGTACTCCATCAACCTACGGATCATGGGGCGGGCCAACCTGCCGCTGCTGCGCAGCGACACCTTGCTCTCGGGCATGCGCGAGGCGGGCCAGCTCGGCACGTGGGTGTCGGTCGCCGTGTTCGCGGCCGTCGTCGCCGCCTTCATCCTGGCGTTGGACTGGTTCCTCAACACCGACCTGGGGCTGGCGCTGCAGGCGACCGGCGACAACGAGCGGATGATTCGGGCTCAGGGCGTCTCGACCGACAACACCAAGATCCTCGGGCTCTCGCTGTCCAACGGCTTGGTGGCGCTCGCCGGGGGGTCCATCGCGCAGTACCAGGGCGTCGCGGACATCGGCATGGGCATCGGCCTCATCGTGGCGGGGCTGGCCTCGGTGATCATTGGCCAGGCGATCATCACGGCACGACGGGTCATCTTCGCCACCATCGCCGTCGTGATGGGCTCCATCGTCTACCGGCTGGTCATCCAGCTGGCCCTCAACGTGGGCCTCGACCCCAACGACATGAAGCTCATTTCGGCGCTGTTGGTGATCGCCGCCCTGCTCCTGCCCAGGATGGGCGTCGTCCGGCGTGTGCGCGCACGCCGCCGCGCGGCTCTGATGGCTGCCGCAGAGAAGGGAGAGGTGCGTGCTTGAGGTCCACCGGCTGCGCAAGGTCTTCTTCGAGCACACGCCGAACGAGAAGGTCGCCCTGGACGACCTGTCGCTCACCCTGGAGGAGGGCGACTTCGTCACCGTGATCGGGTCCAACGGCGCCGGCAAATCGACGCTGCTCAACGTGGTAGCCGGTGAGATCCGGCCCGAGGGCGGGCAGGTCGTCATCGACGGGCGCGACGTGACCCGGCTCCCCGACCACAAGGTCGCCGCGTGGGTGGGTCGTGTCTTCCAGGACCCGATGGCGGGCACCGTCCCTCACGGCACGATCGAGCAAAACCTGGCGATGGCCCTGTCGCGCGGCCAGCGGCACGGCCTGCGTCGCGGCGTCACCAAGGCCAAGCGCGCGCTGTTCCACGACGAGCTGGCTCGGCTCGAACTCGGCCTGGAGTCGCGGATGCGCACCGACGTTGGGCTGCTGTCCGGCGGGCAGCGGCAAGCGCTCAGCCTGCTCATGGCGACGTTCAGCAAGCCGAACATTCTGCTGCTGGACGAGCACACGGCCGCGCTCGATCCGGCTCGCGCGGAACTCGTCACTCGCCTCACCGTGGACGCCGTCGAGCGGCACGGTCTGACCACGCTGATGGTGACGCACAACATGCATCAGGCGCTGTCGATGGGCAATCGGCTGATCATGATGCACGAGGGCAGGATCATCTACGAACTTGCCGACGAAGCCAAACAACGGGCCACCGTCGAGGACCTCCTGCACGAGTTCGAGAAGCTCAAGGCCGTCTCCGACCGTACTCTGCTCGCCTGAGACAGGTGACCGGCCGCCGGGCTCGGCCCCGGGCGACCGTCGCCCCGCCTGCTCAGTCGGCCAGAGGACCGAACGGCAGCCCCCGTGCGGCCAGTTCCGACTCGCCGCCGTCCGAGGCCGTGAGGACCCACAGCCCGTTACGGGTCACCGTGATCGTGTGCTCCCAATGTGCGGCCCGCGAGCCGTCCTGGGTCACCACGGTCCACTCGTCCTCCAGCGTCACCCCGACCGACGAACCCAAGGTCACCATCGGCTCGATCGCGAGCACCAGGCCCTCGACGAGGCGGGGGCCGCGGCCCGGGCGTCCGACATTGGGGACGTCGGGCGGCTGGTGCATGGCCGACCCGATCCCGTGGCCTGTGTACTCCTTGAGGATGCCGTAGGACCCGGGGCGGCTGCGGATACTGCGCTCGATGGCGTGAGAGATGTCCCCGACGCGCCCGCCCAGGCGAGCCGCACCGATCCCGGCCCACAGGGACTCGCGCGTGTCGTCGCTGAGACGACGGTCAAGTTCCGACAACTCACCGACGCCGAACGTCACCGCGCCGTCGCCGTGCCATCCCTCGACGATGGCGCCGAAGTCGACCGACACCAGGTCGCCGGCGGCGAGGACACGCTCGCCGGGGATCCCGTGCACGACTTCCTCGTTCACCGAGATGCAGGTGACCCCCGGGTACGGCGGGTAGCCCCAGCCGGCGCCGTAGTGAAGGAAGGACGATCCCGCACCGTGGCGGGCCAACACGTCCCGGGCGACCTGGTCCAGCTCACCGGTGGTCACGCCGGGGGCCGCGGCGTCGCGGACGGCCGCGTGAGTCTCGGCAACGATGAGGCCGGCCCGCCGCATCAGCCGCAGCTGGTCGGCGTTCTTGAGTTCGATGCCGCGGCGCATCAGCGGCGCCGCCGGGGGCCCAGCTTCGCATCCAACGAGCGAGTGATCCGTTGCCGGACGTCATCGACCGCACCCACGGCGTCCACCTCGACCAGTAGGCCGCGGTCACGGTACAGGTCCAGTAGCTCTTGGGTCTCGGCGCGGTAGACGTCGATGCGGTGCCTGATCGACTGCTCGTTGTCGTCTGCGCGGCCCTCGATCTCGGCGCGCTTGAGCATCCGCTGGATGAGGGCGTGGGGGTCGGCCGTCAGAGCGACGACGGCGTCCAGCTTGGAGCGGGTCGAGACGAGCTCTTGATCGAACGCCTGGGCCTGCTCGAGCGTCCGGGGGTAGCCGTCCAGAAGGTAGCCGCCGCGCTTGCGGACGTCGGGGGTGTCCAAGCGCGAGAACACCATCTCGTTGGTGATCTCGTCGGGCACGAGGTTGCCGGCCGCGATCAGGCTCTCGATGCGGCGGCCCAGCGGCGTGCCCAGCTGGATGTTGTCACGGAAGAGCTGTCCGGTCGACAGGGTCACGATGTTGTAGTGATCGGCGATCGCGCCTGCCTGAGTGCCCTTGCCCGCTCCGGGCGGCCCCATGATCAGAAGCCTCACCGGAGGAACCCTTCGTAGTTGCGTTGCTGGAGCTGGCTTTGGATTTGCTTCACGGTGTCGAGGCCGACCCCGACGACGATCAGGATCGAGGTGCCGCCGAAGGGGAACTGCTGCGACGTGCCCATGAAGACGAACGCGATGGCGGGGATCAGCGTGATGACGCCGAGGTAGAGCGAGCCGGGCGCGGTGAGCCGCGACAGCACGTGGGCGAGGTACTTCTCGGTGGGCTTGCCGGCACGGATCCCGGGGATGAAGCCGCCGTACTTCTTCATATTGTCGGCCACCTCCTCCGGGTTGAACGTGATGGACACGTAGAAGTAGGCGAACGCGACGATCAGCACGAACATCAAGACGTTGTTCCACAGCTGGCTGGGCGTGGCCAGATTCGTGCTGATCCACGAGGACACGGGGTTGTCGGGCGCGAACTGCGCGAACATGATCGGGAGGTACAACAGCGACGAGGCGAAGATGACCGGGATGACACCCGCTTGATTGACCTTGAGCGGAATGTAGGTTGTGCTGCCCCCGACGAGGCGGCGTCCCACCATGCGCTTGGCGTACTGCACCGGGATGCGCCGCTGCGCCTGCTCCAGGAACACCACCAGGAGCATCACCAGCAACCCGACGGCGACGGTGGCGGCGAATGCGACCCAGCCGGCGGAGTTCGGCAGGGTGAGGCCGTTCCACGGCATCGTGCCCCGGCTGAGCGCGATGCCCCAGACCTGGGCGGGGAAGGCGGCCGCGATCTGGGTGAAGATCATCACGGACATGCCGTTGCCGACGCCGCGCTCGGTGATCAGCTCGCCCAGCCACATCACGATGCCGGTGCCGGCGGTCATCGTCAGCACCATCACCACGACCGGGAAGATGCTGGTGTCGTAGACCAGCGGCAGGTTGCAGCCGATGAACAGTTGCCCGGTGATGGCCATCGTCACGAACGCGGTCGACTGCAAGACGGCCAGCACCAACGTCAAGTAGCGGGTGTACTGGGTGATCTTCTGCTGGCCCGCGCCGCCCTCCTTCTTCAACGCCTCCAGGCGAGGGATCACCACGGTCAGCAGCTGCAGAATGATCGAGGCCGTGATGTAGGGCATGATGCCGAGGGCAAAGATCGCCAACTGCAGCAGGGCACCGCCGGAGAACAGGTTGATCATCGAATAGAGACCGGCGGCGTCCCCCGAGGTCGCCAGGACGCGGCACTGGTCGATGTTCTGCAGGTTCACGTTGGGAGCCGGGATCACGGACCCGAGCCGGAAGACTGCCAGCACCCCGAGGGTGAACAGGATCTTCCTGCGCAGGTCGGGCGTCCTAAACGCGTGGGCGAAGGAGGAAAGCATCCGGTTCCTTGTCTGAGGGGTCGATCTGGCCGGGCCACCGCGGACCCAACCTGTCAGACTCTACCAAGCCGCACGCTGGGACAGCGCATCGCGGCGCTCCCCCGGGCAGCGCCGACCCGGCCCGTCAGGGCAGCGGCAGCACCAGGTCCGGGCCGTCGTTGCCGACGGTGTTGACCCGCATCGACACGGGGAACGTATCGATCTCCGCGCCCTCGGTCACGTGCAACAACGCGAGGGCGTGCTGCGGGTCGGTGGCGTGCGGATCGAGCCACGCCGCCCAGTCCTCGGGGCGGACCACCATCGGCATCCGGTCGTGGATGTGGCCCAGCGCGTCCGTGGCCTCGGTGGTGATCACCGTGCAGGTGGTCAGCCAGGCGTCCGGGCCCGCCACCGTGGGGTCCTTCAAGAACTCGTACAGGCCCGCCATCGCCATCATGTCGCCGGACGCCGCCCGCACGAACCAGGGCTGCTTGACGGCCTTGCGGCCGGGGGAGGCAAGGGTCTGCCACTCGTAGTAGCCGTCGGCCGGGATCAGGCAGCGCCGGGCCGCGAAGGCCCGGGCGAAGGCCGGCTTGGACGCCACGGTCTCGGCTCGCGCGTTGATCAAGCGCGCTGCGCCGCTGGGCGACTTGGACCACGACGGCACCAGACCCCATCGCGGGGTCACCAGCTTGCGCACCGCCCGGCCCGACTCTTTGTCGACGCGTTCCAGCACCGCAGGGACTGGGTCGGTCGGTGCCGCGTTGAACGTGGGCGACGGCTCGTCGGCGACGAGCTCGACGGCGAAGGTCTCGACGATCTCCTCCGTGCTGGCCGAGGCAGCGAAGCGCCCACACATGGCGCCCACCCTACGCGGAGACGACGTTGGGCGCCCCCTGGCCGGGGGCGCCCAGCGTCGTGTGTCAGATCACAGCTGGTTGGCGGTGCCGCCGGCAGACTCGATCTTGCTCTTGGCGGACGCCGTGTAGGCGTGCGCGTCGACGTCGAGCTTGACCGACAGGTCACCCGAACCGAGCACCTTCACGAGCCGGCCCTTGCGGACCGCCCCCTTCTCGACGAGGTCGTCGACCGTCACGGTGCCGCCGTCGGGGAACAGCTCGGCGAGCTTGCCCACGTTGACGACCTGGTACTCGACCCGGAACGGGTTGGAGAACCCACGCAGCTTCGGCAGCCTCATGTGCAGCGGCATCTGGCCGCCCTCGAACGCCGCGGGGACATTCTTGCGCGCGCCGGTGCCCTTGGTGCCGCGACCGGCGGTCTTGCCGCGCCTGCCGCCCTCACCGCGACCCACGCGGATCTTGTCGGTCTTGGCCCCGGGGGCCGGGCGCAGGTGGTGTGCCTTCAGCGCCATGTCAGTCAACCTCCTCAACGGAGACGAGGTGGATGACGGTGTTGACCATGCCGCGGTACTGCGGGAGGTCCTCCTTCTCCACGACGTCGCCGATCCTCTTCAGGCCCAGGGTCCGCAAGGTCTCGGCCTGGTTCCTCTTCACGCGGTTCGCGCTCTTGACCTGGGTAACTCGGAGCGTGGCCATCAGGCAGCGCCCTCCTTCCGCGCCCTGAGCAGGGCGGCCGGGGTGACGTCCTCGACGGACTTGCCGCGACGACGGGCGACCTGCTCCGGCTCCTCCAGCTGCTGCAGCGCCTCGACCGTGGCGTGCACCACATTGATCGCGTTCGCGCTGCCCAGCGACTTGGCCAGAACGTCGGTGATGCCGGCGCATTCGAGCACGGCGCGGGCGGAGCCGCCGGCGATCACGCCGGTACCCGGCGACGCGGGGCGCAGGAGCACGACTCCAGCCGCCTTCTCGCCCTGGACGGGGTGCGGGATGGTCCCCAGGACGCGGGGAACGCGGAAGAAGTTCTTCTTCGCCTCCTCGACACCCTTGGCGATCGCCGCCGGCACTTCCTTGGCCTTGCCGTAGCCGACGCCCACGGTCCCGTCGCCGTCGCCCACCACGACGAGCGCCGTGAAGCTGAATCGGCGGCCGCCCTGGACGACCTTCGCGACGCGGTTGATCGCGACGACCTTCTCCAGGTACTGGCTCTTCTCCTCACGGGCAGCGTTGTCCCGGCCACGACGATCTTCGCGGCCGCGACGCTCGCCACCGCCGGCGGCGCCACCGCGCCGGGCGGATGCGTTCTCGTTCGCCATTTTCTTCCTTTCCGCTTCGATCAGAATCCGAGGCCGGCTTCGCGGGCGCCGTCAGCGAGCGCAGCGATCCGTCCGTGGTACTGGTTACCGGCGCGGTCGAAGACGACGGACTCGATACCGGCCTTCTTCGCGCGCTGGGCGACGAGGGTGCCGACCTGCTTGGCCTTGTCGCTCTTGTCGCCGGACGCCGCCCGCAGGTCGGCCTCCATGGTGGAGGCGGACGCCAACGTGCGGCCGACGGTGTCGTCGATCACCTGCGCCACGATGTGTCGGGCAGACCGGGTCACCACCAGGCGCGGGCGCTCGGGGGTGCCGAAGATCTTCTTGCGGCCACGCGCCTGACGGCGCAGGCGGGACTTGGCACGGGCTGCCATGCCCTTGTTGTTCGACAGGGTGATAGCCATCGTCACTTACCAGCCTTTCCGACCTTGCGGCGAATGCGCTCGCCGGAGTAGCGCACGCCCTTGCCCTTGTAGGGCTCGGGCTTGCGGAGCTTGCGGATGTTCGCCGCGACCTCGCCGACCGCCTGCTTGTCGATCCCCCGGACCGAGAACGCCGTCGGCCTCTCGACCGCGAACGTGATGCCCTCGGGGGCGTCGATGATCACCGGGTGGCTGAAGCCGAGTTGGAACTCCAGCTGGGTGGGGCTCTTGCTGATCACGCGGTAGCCGACGCCGACGATCTCGAGCCGCTTCTCGTAGCCGTCCGTGACACCGATGACCATGTTGTTGAGCAGCGTCCGGGTCAGGCCGTGCAGCGAGCGCGACTCGCGCTCGTCGTCGGGACGGGACACCTCGATCTGGCCGTCGGCGTTGCGAGCGACCTGGATCGGCTCGGCGACGGTGAGCGACAAGGTGCCCTTCGGGCCCTTGACCTGGACGTCCTGGCCATCGAGGTCGACCTCGACGCCGGCCGGGATCGGGATGGGGAGCTTGCCAATTCGGGACATGTTCTTCTCAGCTCCTCGTCACCACACGTAGGCGAGCACTTCGCCGCCCACGCTCTTGAGGGACGCTTCCTTGTCGGTCAGCAGGCCCTGCGACGTCGAGATGATCGCGATGCCGAGGCCGCCGAGGACCTTGGGCAGGGCGTTGCTCTTGGCGTACACCCGCAGGCCGGGCTTGCTGATGCGGCGCAGGCCGGCGATGGAACGCTCGCGGCCGTTGCCGTACTTGAGGGTCACTTTCAGGGTCTTGCCGACCTGGCCCTCTTCCGGCTCGAGCACCTCGAAGCCGGTGATGTAGCCCTGCTGCAGCAGGATCTCGGCGATGCCCACCTTGATCTTGCTGTGGGGCATCGACGTCGAGTCGTGGTACGCCTGGTTGGCGTTACGCAGACGCGTCAGCATGTCTGCGATGGGATCCGTCATTGTCATGGCTTGGGGGCCTCTTTCTCACAGCGGTTTCCCCGGGCCGCGCCCGGGGACCTGCCGCGTCAGGATTCGTGGGGGAGGAAGGCGTCGCTCACCAGGAGGACTTGATCACGCCGGGCAGCTCACCGCGGTGAGCCAGCTCGCGCAGGCAGATGCGGCACAGCCCGAACTTGCGGTACACCGACTTCGGACGCCCGCAGCGGTTGCAGCGGGTGTACGCGCGGACCTCGAACTTCGGCTTGCGGCTCTGCTTGACCTTCAGACCAGTCTTTGCCATCTGTCAGCTCAATTCTTCCTCGACAATTGCTTCTTGATCTGGCTCTTGGAGCCGGTGAAGGCGCGCTTGCGGGCGGTGGCCTTCTTCGGGTCGTTCTCAGGAGCCTTGAACAGGAAGCCCAGGTGCTTGAGCAGCGCCCGGCCTTCGTCGTCGTTGGTCGCCGAGGTCACGAAGGTGATGTCCATGCCACGGACCCGGTCGATCCGGTCCTGGTCGATCTCGTGGAACATGACCTGCTCGTTCAGGCCGAAGGTGTAGTTGCCCTGGCCGTCGAACTGGCGTGCCGACAGGCCGCGGAAGTCGCGGATGCGCGGCAGAGCCAGCGTGAGCAGGCGATCGGCGAACTCCCACATGCGGTCCCCGCGGAGAGTGACGTGGCAGCCGATCGGCATACCCTCGCGCAGTTTGAACTGTGCGATCGACTTGCGTGCCTTGGTCACCTGCGGCTTCTGCCCCGTGATGGCGGTCAGGTCACGCACGGCGCCGTCGATCACCTTGGAGTCGCGCGCAGCCTCGCCGACGCCCATGTTGACCACGATCTTGACCAGGCCCGGGATCTGCATGACGTTCTCGTAGGAGAACTCCTCGTTGAGCGCGGGGCGGATCTCCTCGCGGTACTTCTTCTTCAGGCGGGGCAGTTCTTTGACAGCGTTGTCGGCCATCTCAGATCTCCTCTCCGGTCGAGCGTGCGATGCGCACCGAACGGGTGGTGGTGTACTCGGTGCCATCCGGGCGACGCTTGGTCACTTCGACGCGCTTGTAGCCCACGCGCGAGGTCACAGCGTTCTTGCCCTTGCCGGAAACCACCAGTGCCACGTTCGAAACGTGGATGGGTGCTTCGGTCTCGATGATGCCGCCCGAGTTCCGGCCGGCCTGGGGGTTGACCGGGGTGTGCTTCTTGACGAGGTTGACGCCTTCGACGATGACGCGGTTCTCCTTGGGGAACACGGCGATGACCTCGCCGATGGCGCCCTTGGAGTCGCCGGCGATCACCTTGACGGTGTCACCCTTCTTCACGTGCAGCGAGTTCGCCATCTCAGATCACCTCCGGGGCGAGGGAGATGATGCGCATGAATTTCTTGTCGCGCAGTTCACGACCGACGGGGCCGAAGATGCGCGTGCCGCGGGGCTCGCCGTCGTTCTTGAGGATGACGGCCGCGTTCTCGTCGAACTTGATGTAGGAACCGTCGGGACGACGCGTCTCCTTCACCGTGCGGACGATGACGGCCTTGACCACGTCGCCCTTCTTCACGCCACCGCCGGGGATGGCGTCCTTGACCGTGGCGACGATGCGGTCGCCCAGGCCTGCGTACCGGCGCTTGGAGCCGCCGAGCACGCGGATGCAGAGCAGTTCCTTCGCACCCGTGTTGTCGGCGACCTTCAGTCGCGACTCTTGCTGGATCATCTGTTCTCTCCTGTTGTTCGCCGGTTCCCCATGGGGGCCTGGCGGAACGGTGTCGGGTGCCGTCCGTGGACGGCGTGGCCGTTGGTCTGCGCTGGTCGGGTTTCCAAGCCGGGGTCAGCTCGTCAACGGCACCGACGGGCTACTTGGCCTTCTCGACGATCTCGAGGAGGCGCCAACGCTTCGTGGCCGACAGCGGCCGGGTCTCCATGATCCGGACGCGATCGCCGGTGCCCGCCGAGTTCTCCTCGTCGTGCGCCTTGAGCTTCAGCGTCTTGGTCATGACCTTGCCGTAGAGCGCGTGCTTGACGCGCTGCTCGATGGCCACGGTGATGGTCTTGTCCATCTTGTCGCTGACGACCATACCCTCGCGAACCTTGCGCGCGTTGCGCGCCTTGGCCTCACTCATCCGGTGTTCCTCTTACTTCTCGACGTCGGGGTCGGGGACGATGCCCAGGTTGCGCTCCTGGATGACGGTGTACACGCGGGCGATGTCCTTGCGGACCTCGCGCAGGCGTCCGTGCGACTCCAGCTGGCCGGTGGCGCCCTGGAAGCGGAGCGTGAACAGCTCCTCCTTCAGCTCGAGCACCTTCTTGTTGAGCTCCTCGCGGCTGAGGCCGCGCAGGTCCGCGGCGACCAGGTTCTTCGCCATCAGATCTCACCTGCTTCCCGCTTGATGAAGCGTGCCTTGAACGGCAGCTTGTGGATGGCCAGGCGCATGGCCTCGCGGGCCACCTCTTCGGTGACGCCCGAGAGCTCGAAGAGCACCCGGCCGGGCTTGATGTTGGCGATCCACCACTCCGGCGAACCCTTACCCGAACCCATGCGAGACTCCGCGGGGTGCTTGGTCATCGGCCGGTCGGGGTAGACGTTGATCCACACCTTGCCGCCACGCTTGATGTGGCGGGTCATGGCGATACGAGCCGACTCGATCTGCCGGTTGGTCAGGTAGCCGCCCTCGAGGGACTGGATGCCGAACTCGCCGAAGGCGAGGCGGGTTCCACCCTTGGCCATGCCATCCCGCTTGGGATGGTGCTGCTTGCGGTGCTTGACGCGACGGGGAATCAGCATGGTCACGCTCCTTCGGTCTGCGCGGCCTCGGCCACGGGAGCCTCGGCGGCGGCTTCGACGCGGCGGCGTCCGCCACGCTCGGGACGATCGCCGCGGGGGGCACCCTCGCGACGCGGGCCACCACGGCCCGGGCGGCGCTGGCCGCCGCCAGCGGCGGCACGTGCGGCCTTCTGCGCAGCGCGCTCGGCGCGGGTGCCCGAGACGTCGCCCTTGTAGATCCACACCTTGACGCCGATGCGACCGAACGTCGTCCGCGCCTCGAAGAAGCCGTAATCGATGTCGGCGCGCAGCGTGTGCAGCGGCACCCGACCCTCACGGTAGAACTCCGACCGGCTCATCTCGGCCCCGCCGAGACGGCCCGAGCACTGGATCCGGATGCCCTGGGCACCCGAGCGCATCGCGGTCTGTTGCGCCTTGCGCATCGCGCGGCGGAAGGCGACGCGGGCGCTGAGCTGCTCGGCGATGCCCTGGGCGACCAGCTGGGCGTCGATCTCGGGATTCTTGACCTCGAGGATGTTCAGCTGCACCTGCTTGCCGGTCAACTTCTCCAGCTGACCGCGGACGCGCTCCGCCTCGGCGCCGTTGCGGCCGATGACGATGCCCGGACGCGCTGCGTACAGGAAGATCGTCACGCGCTCGGAGCGGCGCTCGATCTCGATGGAGCTGATGCCGGCCCGCTCGAGGTTCTTGGTCAGCCACTCGCGGATCTTGACGTCTTCGGCGACGAGTTCGGAGTAGTTCTTGTCCGCGTACCAGCGGGTGCGGTGGTCGGTGGTGATGCCCAGGCGGAAGCCATGGGGGTTGATCTTCTGTCCCATGCTCAGGCTCCCTTCGTGCCCTTGGGCTCGACGACGACGGTGATGTGGGCGGCACGCTTGAGGATGCGGCTCGCGGAACCCTTGGCCCGCGGACGGATCCGGCGCAGGGTGACGCCCTCATCGACGAACGCCTGGGAGATGAACAGGTCGTCCAGCCGCAGGCTCTCGGTGTTCTCGGCGTTGGCGGCCGCGGAGGCGACCACCTTGTAGACAGGCTCCGAGGCGGCCTGCGGGGCGAACTTCAGCACCGCGAGGGCCTCGTTGACGTCCATGCCGCGGACGACGTCCACGACGCGGCGGACCTTGGTCGGGGACATCCGGACGTGACGCGCGATGGCGTACGAGCCGGGACGGTCCCCGAGCAGCGATGCGCGACGGCTGGGCCGCGAGTCAGTGTTGCTCATGAAATCCAATTCCTCTTCTCGCCCGCTCAGCGCCGACGCGACTTCTTGTCGTCCTTCACGTGGCCGCGGTAGGTGCGCGTGGGGGCGAACTCCCCCAGCTTGTGACCCACCATGGCCTCGGAGACGAAGACCGGGATGTGCTTGCGACCGTCGTGCACGGCGATCGTGTGACCGATCATGTCGGGGCTGATCATCGATCGGCGCGACCAGGTCTTGATGACGTTCTTGGTGCCCTTCTCGTTCTGCACGTCGACCTTCTTGGCCAAGTGCTCGTCGATGAAGGGGCCCTTCTTCAGGCTGCGTGGCATCTGCTTACCTCAACTCCCCGATCAGCGCTTCTTGCCGGACTTGCGGCGACGAATGATGAGCTTGGTGCTCGCTTTGTTCTTGTCCCGGGTGCGGCCCTCGGGCTTGCCCCACGGGCTGACCGGGTGACGGCCACCGGACGTGCGACCTTCGCCACCACCGTGCGGGTGATCGATCGGGTTCATCACGACACCACGTACCGTCGGGCGAATGCCCTTCCAGCGGTTGCGTCCGGCCTTGCCCCAGTTGATGTTGGACTGCTCGGAGTTGCCGACCTCGCCCACCGTGGCACGACAGCGCACGTCGACCATGCGCATCTCTCCCGAGGGGAGGCGGAGGGTTGCGAAGCGGCCCTCGCGGGCGACCAGCTGGATGTGCGCGCCCGCGGAGCGGCCCATCTTGGCGCCGCCGCCCGGGCGCAACTCCACCGCGTGCACCGTGGTGCCGACGGGGATGTTGCGCAGGGGGAGGTTGTTGCCCGGCTTGATGTCGGCGCCCTCACCGGCCTCGACGGTCGCGCCCTGGCGCAGACCCTCGGGCGCGATGATGTAGCGCTTGGCGCCGTCGACATAGTGCAGCAAGGCGATGCGGGCGGTCCGGTTAGGGTCGTACTCGATGTGAGCGACCTTCGCGGGGACGCCGTCCTTGTCGTAGCGCTTGAAGTCAATGATGCGGTACGCCTGCTTGTGACCACCGCCGATGTGGCGGGTGGTGACGCGGCCCTGGTTGTTGCGGCCGCCGGTCTTCTTGATCGGGACCAGCAGCGACTTCTCGGGCGTGGAGCGGGTCAGCTCGGCGAAGTCCGAGACCGAGGAGCCGCGGCGGCCCGGGGTCGTGGGCTTGTACTTGCGAATAGCCATGTGTCAATCAGTCCTTCGCGGCTCAGTTGCCCTGGCCGAAGATGTCGATCCGCTGGCCCGCGGCCACCGTCACGATCGCGCGCTTGGTGTCGGGACGCTTACCCGTGCCGTAGCGCAGTCGGCGGCTCTTGCCCTGGCGGTTGATGGTGTTGACCGCGGTGACCTTGACGCCGAACACCTTCTCGACGGCGATCTTGATCTCGGTCTTGTTCGCGCTCGGCGCGACGAGGAACGTGTACTTGTTCTCGTCGAGCAGGCCGTAGCTCTTCTCGCTGACGACCGGCGCGAGCAGGATGTCGCGGTGGTCCTTGATCTTCAGCTCGTTGCTCACTTGTCAGCCTCCTTGGCCTCGGACTCGGTCGCGACGGCCTTGACGGACTTGCCCTTGGCCGGTCCCGCCACAAAGGCCTCCAGCGCGGCAGCGCTGAACACCACGTCGTCGGCGACGACTACGTCGTAAGCGTTGAGCTGGTCGGCGGCCAGCAGGTGGACGGAGGCCACGTTGCGCAGGCTCAGCCAGGCCAGGTCCTCGTCGCGGGAGAGGACCACCAGCACGCGACGGCCGGCGACCGACCCCAGCGCCTCCAGGGCCGCCTTGGTGGACGGCTTCTCTCCCGTCACGAAGGACTCCACGACGTGGATGCGTCCGTCACGGGCGCGGTCGGACAGGGCGCCGCGCAGGGCGGCGGCCACCATCTTCTTGGGGGTGCGCTGCGCGTAGCCGTGCGGCTGCGGGCCGTGCACCGTGCCACCGCCGGTCCACTGGGGCGCCCGGCGCGAGCCCTGGCGGGCGCGCCCGGTGCCCTTCTGGCGCCACGGCTTGGCGCCGCCGCCGGAGACCTCGCCGCGCGTCTTGGTCGCGGACGTTCCCTGGCGCGCCGCGGCCTGCTGGGCCACGACGACCTGGTGGAGAAGGGGGAGGTTCGCCTGGACGTCGAACAGCTCGGCCGGCAAGGCGACCTGTGCGTCGCTCCCGATCACGGAGACGGTCAGGTGCTCACTCATGCCTTCGCTCCCTTCTTGGCGGCGGAGCGCACGACCACGAGGGCCCCCTTGGGTCCGGGCACGGAGCCCTTCACCAGCAGGAGCCCGCGGTCGGCGTCCACGGCGTGAATGGTCAGGTTCTGCACCGTCACCTTCTCGACGCCCATCCGGCCGGCCATCCGCAGGCCGCGGAAGACGCGGCCCGGCGTGGAGGACTGACCGATGGAGCCCGGGGAGCGGTGCTTGCGGTGGACGCCGTGACCGGCACCCAGGCCCGCGAAGCCGTGGCGCTTCATCACGCCGGCCGTACCCTTGCCCCGGCTGACGCCGGTGACGTCGACGACCTCGCCCGCGCCGAAGGTGTCGGCGGTGACTTCCTGCCCGAGGGTGTACTCGGAGGCGTCGGCGGTGCGCAGTTCCACGAGGTGCTTCCTCGGCGTCACTCCGGCCCGCTCGAAGTGCCCGGCGGTGGGCTTGTTGACGCTCTTCGGCCGCACGGCGCCGAATGCGAGCTGCACGGCGTTGTAACCGTGCTTCTCGGGGGTCCGGACCTCGGTCACGACGCAGGGGCCGGCCTGGATCACAGTGACGGGGACGATCTTGTTGTTCTCGTCCCAGAGTTGGGTCATGCCCAGCTTGGAGCCGAGGATGCCCTTGACGGTTCGCTCGTTGGTCATGTCAGCGGCCTCACGGAAGCTTGATCTCGATGTCCACACCGGCCGGAAGGTCGAGCCGCATGAGCGAGTCGACCGTCTTCGGCGTGGGATCGAGAATGTCGATGAGCCGCTTGTGGGTCCGCATTTCGAAGTGCTCGCGGCTGTCCTTGTACTTGTGCGGTGAACGGATCACGCAGTACACGTTCTTCTCGGTCGGCAGCGGCACCGGCCCCGCGATGCGGGCACCGGTGCGGGTGACCGTGTCGACGATCTTCTTCGCCGACGTGTCGATGACCTCATGGTCGTAAGCCCGGAGTCGGATCCGGATCTTCTGTCCCGCCACGGATGGTTCCTTACGTCGTCAGTCTGTCGGCGGTTCCCCGCCAGAAACGCCCTGCTGGGACGCCTGCCGCTCCGACCCCCGCGCCCGGGCGTGTCGCGCCTCTCGGGCCGCACGAGACCAGCATTTCGCAGAGTCTTGGTAGGGCCCGGCGGAGACCGCCTGGCTTGCCGAGTGGGCTTGTTGCTGTGGTGACCGCCCGGCCGGAACCGGTCAGCCTCGCCACAACCCAGCGTCAAAGCAACCTGAGCATTCTGTCACGCCCGGCTCGGGCTGCCAAATCGAATCCGCCCCTCCGTGGGGGCTCTTCGGGGCGTTTT
>JBKHWW010000045.1:0-3719 GCA_046566345.1 Actinomycetes bacterium | reverse complement strand
AGAAGCCCACCACGAACACGACGGCGCAGACCCCGAAGAGCACGGCGCTGCCGGCTCGTCCCGGCGGCACGTCCTGGAGGTCGTCACGCTGATGAGTGGCCATGGGACGGTCCTTCCCGGGGGGCGGTCGAGGCGTCACCGACCGGGCACGTGACCCGGCCGGAGACCTCTCCCCACCGTGTCAGCGCGCGCATCGCGGTGCAAGCCGGCCCCCTGAGGTGCGGCCACGGCAGACGGGTGCACGCCGGCCCCGGCCTGGCGACCACCGGGTCGTCGGGACGCACGGCGAGCGCTCGGTACTCTGGGGCCCGCTCGAGGACTGCCACGGCGGCGCCCCTGCCGCACCGGCCCCTGCCGGCCCATGCTCCTCGCCGGGACCCCGCCGACCGGTGGGGTTCCCGCCGCGCCGACGGAAGGGGTGTCAGTGGACGTACCCGGTGGTGTCTGGATCGCGACGATCGTGGGGATCGTCGGGTTGCTCGCGTTCGACTTCTTCTTCCACGTCCGCAAGGCGCACATCCCGACCATCAAGGAGTCGGCGACGTGGACGGCGATCTACGTCAGCATCGCCATGCTTTTCGGCGTCTTCGTCTGGATCACGATGGGCCAGCAGTCGGGCGTCGAGTTCTTCGCCGGGTACATCACCGAGTTGAGCCTCTCGGTCGACAACCTGTTCGTGTTCCTCATCATCATGGGCAGCTTCAAGGTGCCCCGGGCCGAGCAGCAGAAGGTGCTGATGTTCGGCATCGTGGTCTCGCTGATCTTCCGCACCGGCTTCATCTTCCTCGGCGCCGCGCTGATCAACAGCTTCGCCTGGGTGTTCTACATCTTCGGCCTGATCCTTCTGGTCACCGCCGGTCACTTGGTCAAGCCGGAGCATGATGGCGACGACGAAGAGGCCGCCGAGGCGAACAACTTCATCATCCGTCTGGCCAAGAAGTTCATGCACACCACCGACTTCTACGACGGCGACAAGCTCTTCACGATGGTCGACGGCAAGAAGGCCATGACGCCCATGCTGCTGGTCATGATCGCCATCGGTGGCACGGACGTGATGTTCGCGCTCGACTCGATCCCGGCGATCTTCGGCCTGACCCAGAACACCTACATCGTGTTCACCGCGGTGGCGTTCTCCCTGCTCGGCCTGCGCCAGCTGTACTTCCTGATCGACGGCCTGCTCGACCGCCTGATCTACCTCAAGTACGGCCTGGCGATCATCCTGGCCTTCATCGGGGTCAAGCTGATCCTGCACGCCCTGCACGAGAACAACGTGCCGTTCATCAACGGCGGCCAGCACGTCCCGGTCATCGAGGTGTCCACCGAATTCAGCCTGATGGTCATCGTCGGTACCCTGCTGGTCGTCATCGTGATGTCGCTGCTCTCCCCCAAGGGGAAGGCGCTCACTACGATCAAGAACACCCGCCGCCACGCCAAGCAGTACCTCGACACCGGCTTCGAGGCCGACCCGGTCCAGCGCGAGAAGAACTACCGCCATCTGGTCGAAGAGGAGCAGGCCCTTCTGGCCATGCCCGAGAAGTACAAGTACCTGATCAGCCACGAGAAGGAACTGCTCGACCTGCTCGACGAGGCGCACGCCACGCACGGTCGCTATGTCGAGTACAACCCCGAGCGCTTCCGCAGCGGCGACCCGCTGGGCGAGCGTCCCCGGCTGGACACCTCCTCCTATCGCCGTGCGTTGGAAGACGTCGATGCGCTGGAGGGCGCCAACCCCGACGACTGAGGCTCGCGGGACCGCGTCCGTCGCACACCGGAGGACCCATGAGGAAGCTGCTGCTGGCGCTCTCCCGCAACACCGCCCTGCGCGACGTGGCCGTCCGGGTGGGCCCGGTGCGGCGGACGGTGGAGCGGTTCGTGGCGGGTGAATCGGTCGACGACGCGATCCGCGTGGTCAGTCAACTGGCGGCGTCCGGGCTGCGCAGCACCGTCGACCACCTCGGCGAGGACACCACGAGCCAGCAGGCTGCCCTGGACGCCACGCAAGCCAATATCGACCTGCTCCGCCGCCTCGGCGAGGACGGGCTGGCCCCCGTCGCCGAGGTGTCGGTCAAGGCGAGCGCGATCGGGCTGGCGTTGCCCGGCGGCGCAGGCCTCGCGCTCGAGAACGCGGGGCGCATCTGCGCGGCGGCCGCGGAGGTCGGCACCACCGTCACCCTGGACGCCGAGGACCACACCACCACCGACGCCACCCACGCGCTCCTGGACACCCTGCGGGCGGAGTTCCCCAGCACCGGAGGCGTCCTGCAGGCCATGCTGCGACGCACACCCACGGACGCCGCCCGCTACGCCTCGCCGGGCTCCCGCATCCGGCTGTGCAAAGGCGCCTACGCCGAGCCAGCCTCGGTCGCCCACACCTCCGGGGAGCAGGTCGCCGCGGCGTACAGGGAGTGCCTGGCCACCCTCGTCAGGGGAGGCGCCTACCCGATGGTGGCCACCCACGACCCGGAGCTGATCAGCGCAGCGGTCGACCTGGTGTCATCGTCGCCACCACCGGGTGGCTACGAGTTCCAGTTGCTCCACGGCGTCCGGCTCGACGAGCAGCGCCGCCTGGCCGAGGCCGGACACACGGTCCGCGTCTACGTCCCCTACGGCGTGGACTGGTACGGGTACTTCATGCGGCGCCTGGCGGAGAAGCCGGCGAACCTCGCCCTGCTGGGCCGGGCTCTGGTGTCGCGGCGGTGACGCCGCCGGGCTCTCGACCGGCTGCGGGGGATAGCCCCCATCCGTCCCTGATTTGGCTTGTCGGCGCCTTGAAGTGACCGTGGCCACAGGGCACGCTGGCACAGTGCTGCCGCGCGGCGATCGCGCGGCCTGACGGAAGGACGACTATGGGACTGTTCGACATGTTCCGCCGCGACGAGGACATCAAGACGACGCGGTCTGCGCTGGACGAAGCGAACAACCCCGACGGCACCGACGACGCGGTCACCCGGATGATCCTGCAGCTCACCAGGGTCGGCATCGACGGTGTGGGGCCGTTCGACGGCGCCCGCAGGATCGCCGAGAAGGCGCGGGAGAAGGCGTCCGGCACCGAAGAGGCGGTGGAGCGGGTGATCGGCCAGCACCTGGCCGGTGGCGCGGTCACCGGCTTCGTCACCGGCGTCGGCGGGTTCGTGACCATGATCGTCGCGATTCCCGCCAACGTCTTCAGCTTCTACGTGCAGGCCACCCGGATGGCCGCCGCGGTCGCTCACCTGCGCGGCTACGACGTCACCGACCCGAGGATCCGAACGGCCGTGCTGCTCGCCCTGGTGGGATCGAACTCGGCCGACCTGCTCGCCAAGGCCGGCGTCACCACCGGCACCCACTTCGCCGTCGACATGGCCAGCAGGAACCTGCCCCGTCCCGCGCTGATGGTGATCCAGAAGGCGGTGGGCTTCCAGATCCTGCGCAGGGTGGGTGAGCGGGTTTTCGCGAGGGTCGGCAAGCTGGCCCCGGTGGCCGGCGGCGCGATCGGCGCCGGAGTCGACTTCGCGATGATGCGCCGGATCGCGGACCAGGCCAAGGCGGAGTTCCCGCAGACGGCGTGATCCCGAGGGTCAGCCGGCGGCCCGCTGCGCGCGGTCCAGACCGGCGCGAAGGTCGGTGAGCAGGTCGTCGGCGTCCTCGATCCCCACGCTGAGGCGCACCAGCCCCGGCCGGAGGCCCGCGGCCTCCTGCACCTCGGGGGGCATCGACGCGTGAGTCATCGAACCCGGATG
>JBKHWW010000044.1:0-7222 GCA_046566345.1 Actinomycetes bacterium | reverse complement strand
TTGAAGCCGCCAGCGTCCACCGCGGACGCCGCGAGCTCGCCCACGTTGCCGAGCAGCTCGCGGGTGCGCAGGTCGGCGATCTGCCTCTCTGCCGCCTTGAGCTGGGCCAGCAGGCGCTCGACGCGGTCCACGATCTGGTCGGGCTGAGTCTTAAGGGTATCGGCGAGGGTGCCGACCAGCGCGCGCTCGGCCGCGAACCGCTGGAAGGCGTCCGCACTGACCAGGGCCTCGACGCGGCGCAGCCCGGAGCCCACCGACCCCTCCGAGAGCAGGTTGACCAGGCCGATCCGGGCGGTGCTGGCCACGTGGGTCCCGCCGCACAGCTCGCGCGACCAGGCCCCGTTGAGCTCGACCACGCGGACGATGTTGCCGTACTTCTCCCCGAACATCGCCTGCGCCCCGAGCTGTTTGGCCTCCTCGAGAGTCATCTGTGAGTCGAGGACCGCGTAGTCGTCGCGGACCGCCTGGTTGATGATGCCCTCCAGCTCCGCGCGCGCGGCGGCGGACATGGCCGCGTGCGCGTTGAAGTCGAAACGCAGGTAGCCCGGCTTGTTGTACGAGCCGGCCTGGTGGGTGCCGTGGCCGAGCATCTGGCGCAGCGCTGCGTTGACGATGTGCGTGGCGGTGTGAGCCTGGCAGGCGCCGAGCCGGGCGTGGGCGTCCACCTCGGCTTGCACCTCGTGACCGGCGACCAGTTCGCCCTCGTTGACGAGCGCCTTGTGGACGACCAGCCCCTGGACGGGACGCTGCACGTCAATGACGTCGAGCGCCAGGCCGGGCGCGGTGATGACGCCCGAGTCGGCGTCCTGGCCGCCGGCCTCGGCGTAGAAGGGAGTCTCGGTGAGGACCACTTCGACCACCTCGCCGGGGCGCGCGACCTCGACCAGGGCGCCGTCGCGGACGATGCCGCGCACGCGCGAGGGGACGGTCAACTCGTCGTAGCCCAGGAACGGTGTCTCGCCGTGCTCGCGCAGCTTGCGATAGGCCTCGGTG
The DNA here is from genome assembly GCA_046566345.1 of Actinomycetes bacterium. GTDB lineage: Bacteria > Actinomycetota > Actinomycetes > Propionibacteriales > Propionibacteriaceae > Propioniciclava. The sequence continues at coordinate 6,229 of JBKHWW010000044.1, read as the reverse complement.
TTGACGGCGCCGCCCTTCTTGGCGCGGGCGTCCGCCTTAGCGCGAGCCTTCTGCTCGCCCATCAGGCGCCTGAACTCGGCCTGGTCGACCTCGAGGCCGGCCTCGGCGGCCATCTCGAGAGTCAGGTCGATCGGGAACCCGTAGGTGTCGTGCAGTTGGAAGGCCTCGTCGCCGCCCAGGGTGGTGCGCCCCTGCGTACGGGCCCGGCCCACCGCCACGTCGAAGATCTGCGTTCCCGAGGCGAGCGTCCGTCGGAACGACTCCTCCTCGGCGTAGGCCGACGCCGACACGCGCTCCCACTGGGAGGTCACCTCGGGGTAGGACTCCTCCATCAGCGCCTTGCTCACGGGCAGCAGTTCGGGCAGGACCGGGTCGTGGACGCCGAGGAGCCGCATCGCGCGGACGCTGCGGCGGAGCAGGCGCCGCAACACGTAGCCGCGCGCCTCGTTGCCCGGGGTGACCCCGTCGGTCATCAGCATCAGGCCCGAGCGCACGTGGTCGGCGACCACCCGCATCCGGACATCGTCGTCGTGGTCGGCGCCGTAGCGTTTGCCGGACAGCTCGGCCGCCTTCTCGATCACGGGGAACACCTGGTCGATCTCGTAGAGGTTGTCCTTGCCCTGCATCAGGTAGGCGACGCGCTCCAGGCCCATGCCCGTGTCGATGTTGGGCCGGGGCAGGGGCCGGAGCACGTCGAAGTCGTCCTTGGCGCGGACGGCCGACAGCTCCTGCTGCATGAAGACCAGATTCCAGATCTCGAGGAAGCGGTCTTCGTCGACCACCGGGCCGCCGTCGGGGCCATACGCCGGCCCCCGGTCGATGTAGATCTCGGAGCACGGGCCGCCGGGGCCGGGGACGCCCATGTTCCAGGAGTTGTCCTTCAGGTCGCGACGCTGGATGCGCTCGTCGGGGACGCCGACCGCCCGCCACAGCGAGACCGCTTCGGCGTCGCCCTCGGGGAAGTCGGGGTGGTGTCCCGGCCCCAGCACCGTCACCCAGACCTTGTCGCCGTCGAAGCCGAAGCCGCCAGAGTCCACCGGACCGGTGACGAGATCCCAGGCGTGCTTGATCGCGCCTTCCTTGAAGTAGTCCCCGAAGCTGAAGTTGCCGTTCATCTGGAAGAACGTGCCATGGCGAGTCGTCTTGCCCACCTCGTCGATGTCGAGGGTCCGCACGCACTTCTGGCAGCTGGTGGCCGTCGGGTACGGGGCGTCCTCGGCGCCGGTGAAATACGCCTTGAAGGGCACCATGCCCGCGTTCACGAACAGTAGCGTCGGGTCGCTGTAGACGAGCGAGGCCGAGGGCACCAGCGTGTGGCCGGCGCGGGTGAAGTGGTCGAGGAACCGGCGCCGGATCTCCGCTGTCTTCATCTCAGTTGTCCTCTTTCGTCCTGCGTCAGCAGGGCCATCAGTTCCGAACGCTTGGCCGCCTTGGCCCGGGAGTAGGTGTCGGCGAAGTCGCTCAGCCAGACCTTGGCTTGGTCGCTGGTCGTCTCGACCCGGCGCTCGATCTGCTCGGCGACTCCGGCCGGAGTCAGTCGTCGATAGTACTCGCGCCCCTTGACCACGACGAACGCCGTGGCGGTCGCGCCGGCCAGGAACCAGAAGGTACGGCTCATTGACGCCCCGCCTCGAGCTTGGCCGCAACTGCGGTGCGCAGCGCATGCGAACTGGACGCCACCGCGACGAGCGGGCGTCCGACGGCGGCGGTCATGATCTTGGACAGTGTCGCAGTGTTCTCGACCACGTCGGAGGCGTGCCCCGTGACCCGGGCGACGTCGGCGGTGACCTTCTCGACCTCGGCCGTGACGTCGCCGATCTTGGCGATCTCGGCGTTGGTCACCTCGACGGTGCCCCTGAGTTCCTCCAGGATCGGCGTGGTCCCCGTGCCCAGATCGCGGACGGCGGTGGCCAACTCGTCGAGGACCTTGCCCAGCTTGAACAGCGGGATCGCGCACATGCCGACCAGCAGCACGAACGCGACCGCTGCGATGAGCCCGGCAATCTCTCCCACAGTCATGCAGGCGAGCCTAGTGCAGTCGAACCGTCGGCCCGCGTCACGACGCCGGGGGCTCGGCCCGACCCAGCAGCGCACGGATCGATACCAGGCGCTCGGCGACCTGGGCCTCGTGCCCGTGCTGTGTGGGCTGGTAGTAGCGCGCGTCGGCGAGGTCGTCAGGCAGGTACTGCTGCGCTGCCACGGCATGCTCGGCGTCGTGCGCGTACTGGTAGCCCGCACCGTGCCCGAGCTTCTGGGCGCCTGGGTAGTGCGCATCCCGCAGGTGGGCCGGTACGGGTCCGCCGCGGCCTGCGGCGACGTCGGCCTGGGCGGCGTTGAGGGCGAGGTAGGTGGCGTTCGACTTGGGTGCGGTCGCGCACGCGACCACCGCCTGGGCCAGCGTGAGGCGTCCCTCAGGCATGCCGATCAGCTGCACCGCCTGCGCTGCGGCGACACAGGTGCTCAGCACCGAGGGGGCGGCCATCCCGATGTCCTCGCTGGCCAGGATGATCAGGCGGCGGGCGATGAAGCGGGGGTCTTCGCCGCCGGCCAGCATGCGGGCGAGGTAGTGCAGGCCGGCGTCCACGTCGGACCCGCGGATCGACTTGATGAACGCGCTGATCACGTCGTAGTGCTGGTCGCCGTCGCGGTCGTAGCGCAGGGCGGCCCGGTCCACGGCCGACTCCACCGCCCGGCCGTTGATCGTGCGCTCCCCCAGGGCGGACGCCGACGCAGCGGCCTCCTCTAGGTACGTCAGGCTCCTCCGGGCGTCCCCGCCGGCCAGCCGGACGATCGTGGCGCGGGCGTCCGGGTCGAGGTTGTAGGTGTCGCCTTCGGGGCCACGGAGTCCGCGCTCGTCGACCAGGGCCCGGTCGAGGAGGACGTCGATGTCGGCGTCGGTGAGCGGCTTGAGCGTGAGCAGGAGCGAGCGGGACAGCAGCGGGGAGATCACCGAGAAGCTGGGGTTCTCGGTGGTGGCGGCGATCAGGGTCACCAGCCGGTTCTCGACGGCGGGGAGCAGGACGTCCTGCTGGGCCTTGTTGAAGCGGTGCACCTCGTCGACGAACAGGACGGTCCCGGTGCCGCGGGCCAACTCGCGCTTGGCGACCTCGAGCTCGGCCCGCACCTCCTTGACGCCCGCGGTCACCCCCGACAGCTCCACGAAGCGCCGCCGCGTGGCCTGCGACACGACGGCCGCGATCGTCGTCTTGCCAGTGCCCGGCGGCCCCCACAGGAACACCGACATGGGTTGGCCCTCCGCGAGCCGCCGCAGCGGAGAGCCTGGGCCGAGCAGGTGCTGCTGGCCGACGATCTCGTCGAGAGTGCGCGGCCGGAGCCGCACCGCGAGAGGCAGATCGGCGTGTACGGCCCCCGACAGCGACCCGCCGGTGCGGGCGGGCGCCGGTTCTTGGCTCGGGTCGGGGTTGCCGAACAGATCGGTCACCGCTGGGTCGCTGCCCTCTCGGGCCGCGGCTCGCCCTTGACCGCCGGCTTCGCGTCCACCCCGGCCTCCTTGCGCTGCTGCGGCGTGATGGACGCCGGCGCCTCGGTCAGCGGGTCGACGCCCCCGCCGGACTTGGGGAACGCGATCACGTCGCGGATCGTGTCGAAACCGCCGAGCAGCATGACGAGCCGGTCGAGGCCGAACGCGATGCCGCCGTGCGGCGGAGCGCCGTAGGAGAAGGCGTCCAACAGGAAGCCGAACTTCTCGTTCGCCTCCTCCTCGCCGAGCCCCATCACCCCGAAGACGCGCTCCTGCACGTCCCGCCGGTGGATACGGATCGAGCCGCCGCCCACCTCGTTGCCGTTGCAGACGAAGTCGTACCCGTACGACAACGCGGAGGCGGGGTCGGTGTCGAACGTCGCCATCGACTCCGGCTTGGGCGAGGTGAACGCGTGGTGCACCGCGGTCCACGTGCCGCCGCCAACGGCGACGTCACCGGATGCCACGGCGTCCGCGGTGGGCTTGAACATCGGGGCGTCGACCACCCAGAGGAAGCTCCAGTCGTCGTCGGTGATCAGGTTGCACCGGCGTCCGATCTCGAGGCGGGCGGCGCCGAGCAGCTCTTGGGAACTCTCCCGCGCCCCCGCGGCGAAGAAGATCGCGTCGCCCGGCTGGGCGTCCATGGCCGCGGCCAGTCCCTCGCGTTCGTCCTCGGAGATGTTCTTGGCGACCGGCCCAGCCAGCGTCCCGTCCTCGGCGACAGTGACGTAGGCCAAGCCCTTCGCGCCGCGCTGCCTGGCCCACTCCTGCCAGGCGTCGAACTGGCGGCGCGGCTGCGAGGCCCCCCCGGGCATCACCACTCCCCCGACATAGGCGGCCTGGAACACCCGGAACGGCGTGTCTGCGAAGTAGTCGGTGAGCTCGCGAATGGTCAGGTCGAAACGCAGGTCGGGCTTGTCGGAGCCCTAGTTGTCCATCGCCTCGTGCCAGGTCATCCGGCGCAGCGGCAGCTCCATGTCCACCCCGATCAGGCGCCAGCAGGCGGCCATCACGGTCTCCGACAGGGCGATGACGTCGTCTTGGTCGACGAAGCTCATCTCGATGTCGAGCTGGGTGAACTCGGGCTGCCGGTCGGCGCGGAAATCCTCGTCCCGGTAGCAGCGCGCGATCTGGTAGTAGCGCTCCATGCCGGCCACCATGAGCAACTGCTTGAACAGCTGCGGGCTCTGGGGCAGGGCGTACCACTTCCCGGGGTGCAGGCGGGCCGGCACCAGGAAGTCGCGCGCGCCCTCGGGGGTGGACCGGGTCAGGGTGGGTGTCTCGATGTCGTAGAAGTCGTGGGCGTCCAGCACTTGGCGGATCGTATGGGTCACCTTCGAGCGGAGCACCAGCGCCTCGTGCTGGCGCGGACGCCGCAGGTCCAGGTAGCGGTGCTTGAGCCGGGCGTCCTCGCCGACGGTGGTCCGTTCATCGATCTGGAACGGCAACGGGGAGGCCGGGTTGAGAACGGTCAGCTCGCGGATGGCGACCTCGACCTCACCGGTGGGGAGCTGCGGATTGATGTTCTCGGACGTCCGGGCGTCCACGACGCCGGTCACCTGGATGCAGAACTCGTTGCGCAGGTCGTGGATTCCGGCGGACTCCAGGTATTCGTCGCGCACGACAACCTGGCAGACGCCCGAGGCGTCCCGCAGGTCGATGAAAGCGACCCCGCCGTGGTCGCGTCGCTTGGCCACCCATCCCGCCAGCGTGACGGTCTGGCCGACGTGGTCCGTGCGGAGCGTCCCGGCCTCGTGCGTGCGCAGCATCTCTTCCTCTCTCAGCCCCGCATAGACGGTGCGGGCACAATGTCGCCGAGTCTAGTCTCGGGTCGAGGGGACGCTCGCCACGCGTTCAGCCCACCAGCCCCGTCCCCAGGCCCGACCGCAAGCCGGAAGCCTCAGCATGGAGTTGGCCCGCGGCCCGCGTCGACCGCGTCGATGAGCCACCCGCCGGACGAGTTGACCATCGTGTAGCGCGAGGACCACAACGAACACGTCTGGCCCTGGTACCCGAAGGCCCGATCCTGGACGGTCTGCAGCACCACCCTCGCGTCGGCCCGCGACCCGGTGGAGGAAACGTCCACCACATCGAGCGCGGTCCACAGCGACGTCTCCAGGCCGGCCTTCCACTGGTTCATGTCCTTCATCCGGCGCTGCATGGCCGGGGTGAAGATCTCCCAGGCGGCGGAGTAGCTGCCCCTGTTGATGGCCTCGCCGTGCAGCGCCAGGGAGCGGGCCAATTCGGCGGCGAGCGGGTCGGCGGTCCTCAGCGTCACCTGCAGCATCCCCCCGTCGTCAGCCGGGGGCTCCTCGTCCCCGGCGCAGGTCGGCACGGCGGCCAGCGGCTGGGCGACCCACCGGGTCAGGTTGGTCGAGAGAAGGAGCGAGGGAACGACGTAGCCCGTCCCCTCAACCGCCCCTTCACCGGGGTTCCCGCCGGAGACCCACAGCCGCTTGCCCGTGACGAGGCCGACCACCTGCCCGCGCGAGTTGACCACAGGCCCGCCGCTGTTGCCACCGTTGATCGCCGCGTCGGTGACGTAGGCGCTGTTCGCCGAGATGCCGTTGGGGTAGGAAACCTGCTCGCGCAGACCGCTGATGACCCCGCGGGAGATCCGCAGGTCGTAGGTGTGCAGAGGGAAGCCCAGGATTGCGATCTCCTCGCCGAGGCGAGGCTCGGAGTCCGAGAGGGACAGCCCGGCCCCAGTCAGGGCCCGTTCGGTCAGCACCAGAGCAGAGTCGTCGT
>JBKHWW010000043.1:0-5737 GCA_046566345.1 Actinomycetes bacterium | reverse complement strand
GGTACTGCGCTGGAGCGGTACTGCGCTGGAGCGGTACTGCGCTGGAGCGGTACTGGCCTGGATCAGTGCTGTGCGGGGTCGGTGCGGGCGTCGTCGCCCTTCGCGCGAGCGCTTCCCGCTGGCTACTCGCAGGCGACCCCGTCGTCGTCGCGGTCGAGAGCTGGCCGGTAGCCGGGCTGCCCCCGGTAGATCGGGTCGGCTCCAGCGGCCCGCACGGCGGTGCAGTTCTGGTAGTACGCGGAGTCTTGCCTCTGCCTGTCGGCCTACCAGCGCCGGCTGCGCCCGCTCGCCGCCCCCGCTATCCGAAGAACTGGAGCAAGATCCCCCCGAGCAGCACGGCAGCTGCGGCAAGGGCGCAGGAGAGTTCGACCAGCATGCCCACGCCGACGGACTTCAGGGCCGCCCAGCTCGTCGACGCTGCCGTCTTCAGGTCCCGGACGCGGAAGTACTCAGAGAGCAGCAGCCCGAGCGTGAAGCCGATCACCAAGCCGAGGAAGGGGATCACGAACATGCCGATCACTCCGGCGACGAGGCCGACCATGACCGACCGGTTGGGGATCTCGCGGGCCTTGAGGCGGCGTCCGGTGATCAGATACTGAGCAGCGCTGCCACAGGCAAGCAGCACCAACCCGATCGCGAAGACCCACCAGCCCCAGGGTGACCCGCCGAACAGCGCCCACACCAGTAGGCCGGCCGCGATGGTGATCGACCCCGGAAGCACCGGGACGACGATGCCGCAGACGCCGATGATGGACAGGACGACGCTGATGATGGCGATGAGCTCACTGGGCACCCGGTGAACCCTACCCGCGGCAACAGGACAGGCAACGTGGCTGCTGGTAGGGCTTGTTTGCTACGGTGCGTAGTAGACGCCGGGGTGTCCGGCGCCGCACCCTCACGGACAGGGCAGTACCCAATGAGTGACCAACTGGCGACCCTCAGGGCCAAGCGGCAACAGGCGCTGGAGGGCGGTGGGGCCAAGCGCATCGAGGCGCAACACGCGAAGGGAAAGCTGACCGCGCGTGAGCGTCTGGCCATCCTTCTCGACGAGGCGTCCTTCCAGGAGCTGGGCGCCCTGGCGACCCACCACAACACCGACTTCGGAATGGATCGGCAGCGGTTCCCGGGGGACGGCATCATCACCGGTTTCGGCAAGATCCAGGGACGCCGCGTCGCTGTGTTCGCCCAAGACTTCACCGTGCTGGGCGGTTCGTTCTCAGAGGTCCAGTCCAACAAGATCTCGCGCATCCAAGACCTCGCCATCGAGTCCGGGATCCCGTTGATCGGTCTGAACGACTCAGGCGGCGCGCGCGTCCAAGAGGGCGTCCGCTCGCTGGCCGCCTACGGCGAGGTGTTCGTGCGGAACGTGAAGGCGTCCGGCGTGATCCCGCAGATCTCGCTGATCATGGGCCCCTGCGCGGGCGGCGCGGTGTACAGCCCTGCGTTGACCGACGTGACGATCATGGTCAACCAGACCTCGAACATGTTCCTGACCGGGCCGGACATCATCCGGACCGTCACCGGCGAGGACGTCAGCGCCGAGGAACTCGGCGGCGCCTGGGTGCACAACACCACCTCGGGCGTGGCGCAGGTGATAGCCGATGACGAGCAACACGCCCTGCACCTGACCAAGTCGCTGTTGAGCTACCTGCCGCAGAACAACACCGAGGACCCGCCGCCGCTGGAGCCCTACGATCCCGCCGACCGGATGGACGAGGAGCTCAACACCCTGGTCCCAGCCGACGACCGGATGGCCTACGACATGCGCGACGTCCTCGCCCACGTGTTCGACCGCGATTCGGTCTTCGAACTGCACAAGGAGTGGGCCGCCAACGCCCTGGTCGGGTTCGGACGCCTCGACGGCAACAGCGTCGGGTTCGTCGCCAACCAGCCGCTGGTGATGTCGGGATGTCTCGACATCAACGCCTCGGACAAGATCGCCCGCCACATCACCCTGTGCGACCAGTTCAACATTCCGCTCGTGACCTTCGTCGACTGCCCCGGCTACCTCCCCGGCGTCGAGCAGGAGTACAACGGCGTGATCCGCCACGGCGCCAAGATCATCTACGCGTACTGCCAGGCGACGGTTCCCAAGATCTCCATCGTCACGCGCAAGGCCATGGGCGGCTCGTACGTGGCGCTCAGCTCCAAGCAGATGAACAACGACGTCGCCTTCGCGTGGCCGTCGGCGCAGATCGCGGTGATGGGCGCTGAAGGCGCCGCCCGGCTGCTCAACCGGCGTGCGATCGAGGCGGCCGACGATCCGGCCGCCGAAGAGGCCCGCTTCATCGCGGAGTACAAGGAGAAGTTCTTCAACCCCTACCAGGCGGCCGACGTGGGCCAGATCGACGAGGTCATTGAGCCCCGCGAGACCCGCACCCGCCTGATCCGTGCCCTGGAGGTGCTGCGCACCAAGGTGTCGCAGAGCATCCCCAAGAAGCACGGGCTGTTCCCGGTCTAGGGGGTCGGACCATGAACCTCGCAGACCTCCAGTGGGGGTTGATGATGATGGTGGTCGGCATGGGCGTCGTGTTCGCCCTGCTGCTGGCCCTGATGCTCGTGCTGATGCTCATCGGACGCCTCGACCGTCAAGCCGGAGAGGAACTGCCCGACCTCGTAGCGGTCGAGGCGCCCTCGGTCCTCGTCGGATCCGGCGTCGCCGCCGCCCTCGGGGGAACGCAACCTGCCGTGCGCATTGTCGCCGACGGCCTCGACGAGAACCAGGTGGCGGCGATCACGGTCGCGGTCATCACCCACGCCGAATCCCGGAGGCGCAAGGCCGCCCCTGAGACACGCGCCCACGCTCCCGGCAGCCAGCTCTTCGCGAGCCGTTGGCTGGCGGTCGGGCGTGGATTCCAGAACAACCCCTTCACCCGGAGGTAGGCCATGCGCCGCTACACCATCAGCATCAACGACACCCAGAAGGTGGTGGACGTCGAGGCCGCCGGGGCCAACCTCTTCCGCGTGCAAATCGACGGACGCCTTATCGACGTCACCCTCGACGACCACCGAGACCTCGCCCACTCCGCGATCACCCCGGCGGTCACCCCGCGCGTGAGCGCGACCCGGGCGACGACCGCGGCGTCCGCTCCACCCATCGCGGCGGGGACGCCTGCTCCCGCCACCGCCGGGACGCCGGTCCCGCCCGGAGGGTCGCCTGCGGCGTCCGTTGCCGGGGCGGCGCCCAAAGGCGGCGGACGCGACAAGATGAGTGCCCCCATGCCCGGGGTGATCCTCACCGTCGATACCGCGGTGGGGGCCAGCGTCAAGCGCGGCGACTCCCTGATGGTGCTCGAGGCCATGAAGATGAAGAACGAACTCAAGGCGCCCAAGGACGGTGTCGTCGCCGAGATCTACGTGGCCGCCGGCCAGCAGGTGAAGTTCGGCGAGACGCTGGTGCGGTTCGAGACCTGAGATGAGTCCCGACACAGTCCACTACCTGCTGCAGGGGCTGCAGAACGTCACCTGGCAGAGCCTGGTGATGATCGCCATCGGCCTCCTGCTGATCTGGCTGGCCGTCAAGAAGGAGTACGAGCCGCTCCTGCTGCTGCCCATCGGCTCCGGGGCCATCCTGGCCAACCTGCCCCTCTCGCCGATGGTCGGAGAGCACGGCGCGCTGACGATCCTGTACGAGATGGGCGTGGGCAACGAGCTGTTCCCGCTGCTCATCTTCGTCGGGATCGGCGCCATGACCGACTTTGGGCCCCTCCTGGAGAACCCCAAGATGGTGCTCCTCGGCGCGGCCGGCCAGTTCGGCATCTTCATGACGCTGCTCCTGGCGCTGTTCCTGGGCTTCAGCCACCCCCAGGCGGCGTCGATCGGCATCATCGGAGCCATCGACGGGCCCACGTCGATCTACGTGTCGAACAAGCTCGCCCCCGAGCTGGTGGCGCCGATCACCGTGGCCGCGTACTCGTACATGAGCCTCGTGCCGATCATCATGCCGCCGATCATGCGCGCGCTGACCAGTGCCAAGGAACGGGCGATCGTGATGCCCTACACCAGCCGCGAGATCAGCCAGCGGACCCGGATCCTCTTCCCGATCATCGTGACCATCGTGGTCGGGACCCTGGTTCCCTTCGCGACCCCGCTGATCGGCATGCTGATGCTGGGCAACCTGATGCGCGAGTCGAAGGTCGTCGAACGCCTGGTGGGCGCCGCGTCCAACGAGCTCGCCAACGTCGTCACGCTGTTCCTGGGCCTGGCGATCGGATCCACGATGGTGGGGGCGAGCTTCCTCAACCTGTCGACCCTGTTGATCCTCGTGCTCGGCCTCATCGCGTTCTGCCTCGACACCACCATGGGCGTCCTGTTCGGCAAGCTGATGAACCTGTTCTCGGGCGGCAAGTTCAACCCGCTCATCGGTGCGGCCGGCATTTCGGCCTTCCCGATGGCCGCGCGCGTCGTCCAGCGGGAGGCCCAGCGCGAGAACTTCGACAACTTCCTGCTGATGCACGCCATGGGCGCCAACGCCGCCGGCCAGGTCGCCTCCGTCGTCGCCGGTGGTGTCCTGCTCGCGCTGATGGGTGCCGCCTAGCGTTCATGTGACCGCTGCGTGCGACGGGCGACGCCACCCGCCGCCCCGCGCTCCTCCACTAGCGTGCGCTACTCCGACAGCAAATGGACGCCCGCGACGTAGTTGGCGGCCAGGGCGACTGCGCACAACCGGAGGGCGTCCCGGCCGGGGAGGAACTTCGCGTGATGGAGTCCGACGCCCGCGGGGGCGGCGGTCCCGATGAAGCTCATCAACGACGGAACCACCTCGTTGTACTCGGAGAAGTCGTCGGACCCGCACGAACGGAACGGCACGCTCGCGACCGGGACTCCCAGCCCGTCCAGCAAGACGTCGGCGCGCGCGACGAGGTCGGCGTTGTTCACCAGGGCGGGGCCGCCGCGCGTGAACTGGGTCGTCGCCGCCGCACCCCGGGCCAGCGCAGTCCCCTCGGCGAAGCGGGTGATTGCCTCCATCAGCGCCGAGCGATCCCGCGCCGAGAACGTCCGCAGCGTCCCTGAGCAATGCGCGACGTCGGCGATCACGTTCGGCGCGGTCCCGGCGCTGATCGTGCCGACCGAGATCACCGCGGGGGTGATCGGGTTGACCGTCCGGTCGACGATGTCGCCCAACCCGGACACCACGGCCGCCAACACCGTGATGGGGTCGAGGGCCTCGTGCGGGTAGGCGCCGTGGCCGCCGCGTCCATGGATGGTGATGTCGAACGCGTCGAACGCCGCGTTCACGGTCCCCGAGCCCGTCGAAACCACACCCCGCTCGACCAGCGGCTGCACGTGGACGCCGACCATCGCCCGCACCTCGGTGTCGTCGAGCATCCCCGAGGACACCACGTCGGATGCTCCGGGCGGACTGGTCTCTTCGCGCGGCTGCAGCAGCGGAACCATCGCGACCGGAAGCTCGAGATCGCGCGCCGCGGACAGCACCGCCCAGAGAGCCGCCAAGTGCACGTCGTGCCCACAGGCGTGCATGATGCCCCGACGCTGGGAGGACCACTCCACTCCGGTCGCCTCGGTGATCGGGAGGGCGTCCAGTTCGGCGCGCAGGCCGATCGCCGGACCGTCCGACGACGTGCGCGCGTAGGCGCCGGTCTCGGCGACCGGCATCCAGTCCAGCCAGTCGACTGCCTGGGTGAAGGCGTCTCGGGTGTCCATCTCGTCCCCACCCAAGTGCGGGTCGGCGTGGATCGCCCGGCGCAGCGATGCGGCATCCGGAAGGATGTGGTCG
>JBKHWW010000042.1:0-2323 GCA_046566345.1 Actinomycetes bacterium | reverse complement strand
GAACGCCGTCTGTGCGAACAGCGGCTCGCCGATTATCCCGGCCGCGATCGCGCGCTTCGCCGTCTGGAAGCCCGGGCCGAGCAGAGTGTCGGGCGCGGATCCCACGCGCACGCCGGCCGCCCGCGCCTGCTCGAGCATCGCGGCGACCGCGTTCCGGTCGAGGCCCAGCGGCTTCTCCGACCAGACGTGCTTGCCCGCCGCGATCGCCGCCGTGGAGACGGCGACGTGCGCGGCCGGGATCGTGAGGTTCACGACCAGCTGCACGTCGGGGTGCGCGAGAACGTCCTCGCCGCTGCCGTGTGCGGGGACGCCGTACTGCTCGGCCCGCGACCGCGACCGCTCGGCGATCAGGTCACCGATCACCAGCACCTCGACATCGGGAAATGAGTTCAGGTTCTCTAGCGATCCTTGGTCGCTAGGACTCCTGCGATTGTCTTGAGTTTTAGGCAGCGTTTGGAAGTCGTGCGTTGTCGACATAGGCGGCGACGTGTCGGTCGATGGTGTTCAACGCGCGGCGGAGGTCGGCGGGTGCGGGTGGCTGGTCGGCGGCGATCAGGGGACGCAGCAGCCGGTCGTGGACTTTGGTGTAGAAGATCGCGACGCGTTGCCCGTCGGGGGTCAGCTGGTAGGTGTTGCTTCCGGGCCGGCGTTGGATCAGTCCTTTGCTGCGGAGGCGGGCGAGGTCGTAGCTCATCTGATGGGTGGTGTAGTCGACGCCGAGCAGCTGGGACACCTGGGCGCGGAGGCTCCGGTTGGTGAAGCCGAGGGCGTTCAGACTCACGCAGAGGGCGCCGAGCAGGGCCATGACCCGAGGATCTCCGAACCGTAGTGCGGGCGACCTCCGGCCATCCTCGGTGAGGGTGGACTGCGCGACCCGCTCAAAGGCTGGGCTCGCGAGGACACAGCCCTGCCCGACACGTTCAGTATCGAGCAGGCGGGCGTTGACGGCACGGGCTTTGGCTTGCAGCTCGGGCAGATGCCGCAGCCGGCGTTTGCAGATCAGGTCGCCGGGGTCGTTGATGACGGTCTCGATCCGCAGCGCTCGGCCGTCTTTGAGGTACTGCTTGACCCGGGAGTGCTTGTAGTCGGCGTTCACGGTGACCCCGATCGTGTCGCGGGTCGCAATCCGGGTCTTGTAGGTCGGCTCGGTCGCTGGTGGGCGTCCCCACCGTCGCGGGTGGCCGGCGAAGATGACCTCGACCCGGTCAGGTCGTCCGATGTCGAGGTTGTCGACGACCAGGGCCTCGAAGAAGTTGCGGGCGTGGCGGGGTGCGTCGAACACGATGGTGCGGGAGGTCTCGATCTGCCGCATCGACAACTCCCACCAGTAGCCGGCCGCCCGGTCCGCGTCGGTCAACGGCGCCGGCAGCACCGACATCCAGCGGTCGAAGAAGGCGTCGATGTCTTCGGGTCCGAGCCGGTCGCAGATCTGTTGCAACCCGGCTGGGTCATCACAGGTGGCGAAACCGTTGGACAGCTCGCTGAATCCGATTCCGGCGTGCCGGGCTTGCTGTTTGGCCCATTCGTGCCCGTTGAGCCAGACCTTGGCCGGGTAGGGGAAGTAGGTGCAGATCTTGATGAACCCGGGCCCGAACTCGGCGTCCCACAGGTAGAAGTAGAAGCAGGTGACCCGCCGGTCGGCCTTGTGGAAGGTGAACCACACCTGGTGACCGGTAGAGCCACGATCAACCCGTTCGGAGCAGGCGAACACGTTCTGGTACTCCTGCGCCACCCCGATCGCCGCCACCCCCGCGATGCCGGTGGCAGCCTGGCGTTGCAGGTAGGGCTGCATCACATCTGCTTTGCGGTCGAGCTTGCCGAACTTCACGATCGGCACCTGATGCGCGGACGCGAACGCGTTGACCGCCCGCCGGAACGCGGTGCCGATCTTCTCCATCACCACCGGCGACGGGATCGGCAGGCCCAGATGGCGGGTCATGAAACCCACCACCTGACCACCGACCTGCAACGTCGGCACATAGGCGTTCAGGTAAATCCGGTCCAGGCACTCCACGTCGAGGACGACATGGCCATCCAGTAGCTCGTTCACCGTTATCGCAGCCATACCCCACGATGAACCGCACCCATCCACCCAGACCAGCCCACGCCTCGGCGGTCAGAGGCGAAGCCTCACTAGTGGGTGGCGTTCTATCAGTTGGCCTGGTGCTGCTGATTCGTGGTGCCTTAACGGCCGACTCTAATACGGCGGCGCCCGTGCTTCAGGTGCTTTGGCTGATGGTGGGCGCGGTCATCCTCCTGCTGACGCTCTTGGTAATCGCTGTTGTCCTAAAGTTACTCGGTGTCGCAAGCGGGCATGCCTTAG
>JBKHWW010000041.1:0-40102 GCA_046566345.1 Actinomycetes bacterium | reverse complement strand
CGCGTGCCCGGGACGGGCACACGACGTGCGGTGCAGACGCACATATATCACAGCTGTCAAGCCCTCCTCTCAACAGCGGGGGCCCGGGTGGGGAACCGCCGAGTGAGGACGCTCGATACTGCGCCTGAGCAGGGTAGGTTACCCTGCAGCACAATCGAATCCGGAGAGTGAAGATGGACAGTGCCCTGAGGCCTCGCGACATCCAGGCCCGCATCCGCGCCGGAGAATCCCCCGAAGACGTGGCCGCCGCCGCCGGCGTCCCGGTAGAGCGCATCGACGCCTTCGCCGCGCCGGTCATGGCCGAACGCGACCACGTCGCTGGGCTAGCACGCGCCAACCCGGTGCGCCGTCAGGGCGAGACGACGTCGCACCGAAACCTGCGCAACGCGGTGGTGGACGCGCTCGTGCCGCACGGTGTCGACGACGATGCCATCGATTGGGACTCCTGGAAGCTCGCCGACCGCCGCTGGCAGGTCCGTGTGTCCTGGCAGCTGGCCGGAGCCGAGCACACCGCCCTGTTCGCCTACGACCAGGCCGGCCGGTTCACGGTCGCCGACAACGACGAGGCGCGTCGGCTCATCGGCGACCTCGGCTCCGACGACCTCGCCTGGGTCCGCGCGACCCAGGACGCCGCCGTAGACGCCAGAGAAGCCGCAGCGCCGTCCTCGCCGTCCTCGCCGTCCTCAGGGTCCACGCCGGTCGACTCTGAGCAGGCCAAGGGCGCCGACGCCGTCGAGGCGGAGCACGAGGCCGACGACTTCGAGGACGCCTTCCACGAGGCCGACCTCCAGGAGGTCGACGGCGTCTACGACATCGTGCCGCCCTCCCGCAAAGACTTGGACGCCCTCTACGACATGCTGTCGAGCTTCGATGAGGACTCGGTCAAGATCTACGCCGGCCTCGTCCACCCCAAGGAGGCGTCCCCCGCGCCCCGTTCGGCGCCGCCCGCCGTGGAGGACGCCCCCGCCCCGGAGCCGGCGCGGTTGGCGTCCGAGCCGGACGAGGAGCCCGAGCCCGTCGCTGACGACGAGCTGACCGGCGACGCCCCGGCGCTCGAAGCCCGTCCCGAGATGGCCCAGGACGCCAACGAGGTGCCCGAGAACGACGCCGAGCGCGAAGCCCCCTCCGACGAGCCCGAGCAGCTCTCGCTGATCGACGACGTCGAGGACCCACCCCGTTCCGCCCAGCCTCGGCGCCCCCGGCGCAAGCGCGCATCGGTGCCCAGCTGGGACGAGATCATGTTCGGCTCGCCCGCGCCGCGCGTCGAAGACTAGGCGCGCTCAGCTCTCTGCGAACGGCAGCGGCTCGGGGGTGAGGTCCACGCCCATCACCGCCGACGGCATCATCAGCCGGTGGTGTCGGCGGCACAGGACCTCGTAGGCCACGTCCCCGTCGCCGCCGCCTTCGGTGTCACCGACGGCGATCTGTTCGCCCTCGAGCACCATCGCGCCCCCCAGCACGCGCGCGTTGTGGGTCGCCGCGGCGCCGCACCAGCAGCGGGGCCGGGCCTGCAGCATCTCGATCCGGTCGGCGAGTTCGACCAGACGCGCCGATCCGGGGAACAGCCGCGTCCGGAAGTCGGTGAGGATTCCGAAGCAGGACACGTCGATGCCCAGCTCGTCGACGATCCGGGCCAGGTCGTCCACCTGGGCGATCGTGTAGAACTGGGCCTCGTCGCAAACGAGGTAGTCCACCCGGCGGCCGGCGGTGAGTTCGCCGGTCACGAAGGCCCAGAAGTCGAAGGCGCCGTCGACCTCGATGGCGCTGGCGGCCAGCCCGATCCGCGAGCTGATCATCGCCTCACCCCCGCGGTCGAAGCACGAGAAGCGCAGCCCGCGGCGTCCGGCGGACGCCTCGGTGTAGTCCACCTGCAGGGCGAGCGTGGACTTGCCGCAGTTCATCGGCCCGGTGAAGTAGGTGAGCGCCGGCATCAGTCGACCAGGACCGGCACGCGCATCTCTTGCTCGGTCAGCGAGCCGTGCATTCCGACCATGCCGAATTCCTTGGGCTGGCTGCGCGTCATCACGGCCCAGTCGTCACGAAGGACGACCAGCACGTCGCCGATCCGTTCGGCCATCCGCCGATCGACCGGGCCGAACCAGCCGGAGGCGACCGCCTCCTCGCGCGTGACGACCCAGGCGCGCTCCCCCAGGGCGGCACGCCACCGGGAGGCGACCGCGTCCACGTGGCGCGCTGCGGCGTACAGCTGCCGGAAGCGACCCTCCCCGGCCAGCAAGCTGACGTCGCCGAGCAGGCCGGGAACGTCCTCGGCGATGAGCCACCGTTCGGCGGGCACGTCGACCATGCCGTGGTCGCCGGTCACCACCAGGCTCACGTCGGCCGGCAGACGGTTGCGCAGCGCGCGGGCCATCGTGTCGATGCTGGTCAGCGCGTCGCGCCAGTGCCGCGTCTGCCATCCCATCCCGTGGCCGGTGTGGTCGAGCGACCGCTCGTAGAGATAGACCAGCGCGCGGGTGCCGGACGCCGCGGCGTCGACCGTCCAGCCGATCCGGGCCTCGTGATCGTCCTCGTTCTCGACCGGCTGGAAGCGCGCCCCGCGGAGCGCGCAGTCGGTCAGGCCGCTCCCCTCGAACCGTGCCGGGCTGACCGACGTGACCGCCACCCCCGACTTGGTGAGCCGCTCGAACGAGGTCAACCGGGGCTGGACGTCGAGCGCGCTCAGCCCCTCCTCCCACGCGAGCGCGTTGAGCAGTCCTCCCCCGACAGGATTGCGGAAGGAGTAGCCCACGATGCCGTGCTGACCCGGGGCCAGCGCGGTGCCGAGGCTGCTGATGCTGGTGGCGGTGGTGCTCGGCGCTCCGGAGGTCACCGTCGTGGAGGCGGTCCGCGCCCGCAGCGACGCCAGATAGGGAGCCGCCTCGGCGGCGGCGTCCAGGTTGAGTGCCCCCAGGCCGTCGACGAGCAGGATGACCCACCGCCGCGCAGGCGGGAGGCCGAGGACGTCGGTCCAGCCGGTGACGCCCAGCGAGGCTGCCAGGGCCGGCACCAGGTCGGAGAGGGTGGACGTTCCGTACGTGGGGACCAGGGGCGCGCTCGCCATCACACCGCCGCACGCTGGAGCCGCGAGGCGAAGCGGATGAGGTCAGCGACCGCCTCCTCGCCGTCGGCGGCGGCGCTGACCCGCACCGTCAGGTCGTCCGCGACGTCTTGGACCGTGTAGCCGTGGTCGGCCTCACAGGTGGGATCGTCGCACGTGGCCGGCTCGACCTCTTGGCGACGGACCGCGCCCCAGTTCACCACCAGCCAGGTTTCCGTCATGGGGTGGCGGGCGCTCTTGTAGCGCTCGGGGTGCGCGGCCACCTGGGTCAGCGCGACCGACCGGATCCGGCGCAGGGCAACGGTCTCGACGGTGGTGAGGGCCTGGGGGACGCGCGGGTCGTCGCCGTCGTCGGTGTGCGCTACCACGAACCGCGTCGGTGTGAGCACCAGGACGGTGACGTGCCGGTGCAGTTCTGTCGCGTTGAACGTCGCCTCGTGGTGCACGACCGAGTCGAGGACCTCCTCGCCGCCGAGGGCCTGGTCAAGGGTCGCCTGGACGAACTCGGGGAAGTACCCCGAGGCCACGATGGCGGCGCGCAGGTCGGCGGGCAGAGTGGTCATTGCCGCATTCTCCCACGGGGTGACCGCGGGGAAAAACCGTTACGGTGGCACCCATGAGCAACCGGCCGTTCATCGCCGCCCGCCTCGAACTGTTCGTCGACAAGCGCGTCGAGCAGTTGTTTCGGGCCCTCGGCTGGCGGGAACGCGTCATCGGTTACACCGCTTACGGCGACGAGACGTTCGCCCGGATCCTCGGTCGGGTCGTGCTCTCGCCGCGGTGGAGCGACACCCAACTGGGCAAGGCGGCCGAGGAATTCTTGAGGCGCCGGGGTTGGCGCAACTTCTTCACCGCCGCCTGCGTCCACGCGCGGTACACCATCGCCCTCGGGGACGCCGAGGTGACCGGCTCGACCGACCGCGGCGGCTACATCGACCACCGGGTCCGGGGGCACCGCCTGAGCCCGGGGTGGCAGGCCGGGACGGTGCAGACCCAGACGTCGGCGTCCTCGCCGGTCACGGTGCAGGTGGTGGCCAGCGACGCGGATTTCGGCATCGTCAGCGACATCGACGACACCATCCTCTCGACCTGGTTGCCCCGGCCCTTCATCGCCGCCTGGAATACGTTCATGCGCACGGAGTCGGCGCGGCAGGCCGTGCCGGGGATGGCCGCCTTCTACGACGACATCCTGGCCCGCCACCCCGGCGCCCCGGTGATCTACCTGTCCACCGGCGCGTGGAACACGCAGGCGTTCCTCAACCGATTCCTTCGGCGGCACCGCTACCCGGCGGGCGCCATGCTGCTCACGGACTGGGGCCCCACCAACACGGGCCTGTTTCGTTCGGGCCAGCAGCACAAGCGCAACTCGCTGCTGCAGCTTTCGGTGGACTTCCCGCACATCCGTTGGGTGCTCGTGGGCGACGACGGGCAACACGACCCGGAGATCTACGGGGAGTTCGCGTCGGCCAACCCCACGCGGGTAGCCGCTATCGCTATCCGTCAGTTGTCGCCCACCGAGCAGTTCCTCGCCCACGGGACCGCCGAGCCCCTCGTGGTGGACGACGCGTTCCCCGAGGGGATCCCGATTGTTCGGGCGCCGGACGGCCGGGGCCTGCGGAGGGTGATCCGGGAGCACCTCGGGCTGACGTGACGCCGGGCGGTCCGGCTCGCGGAGTGGCGCCCGACCTGCAGGGTCGCCGCCCGCCAGAATGGGTAGGTCGCAGGACGAGAAGAGGGATCACGTGGTGCGCAAGGAACCGCCTTCCGAAGAGGAGGTGATCGAGACCATCACCGACATCGACGTCACCGAAGAGATGGAGACCTCGTTCCTGGAGTACGCCTACTCCGTCATCTACGCCCGCGCCATCCCCGATGCCCGTGACGGGCTGAAGCCCGTCCAGCGCCGGATTCTCTACTCGATGGACGAGATGGGCATCGGCCCCGACCGGCCCCACGTGAAGTGCGCCCGCGTCGTCGGCGACGTCATGGGCAAGCTGCACCCCCACGGCGACACCGCGATCTACGACGCGCTCGTGCGGCTCGGACAACCGTGGGCGATGCGCCTGCCGGTCGTCGACGGCCACGGCAACTTCGGCTCCTTGGACGCCGGCCCCGCGGCCATGCGCTACACCGAATGCCGAATGGCCAACGCCGCCTCCGCCATGACCGGGGAAATCGACCAGGACACCGTCGACTTCAAACCGAACTACGACGGCAAGATGAACGAGCCCGTGGTGCTGCCGGCCGCGTTCCCCAATCTGCTCGTCAACGGCTCGACGGGCATCGCCGTCGGGGTGGCCACCAACATCCCGCCACACAACCTGGTCGAGTGCATCCAGGCCCTCAAGCACCTCCTGAGGAACCCGGACGCGGGAGTGGAAGACCTGATGCGCTTCGTCCCCGGACCCGACCTGCCCACCGGCGGCAAGATCGTCGGCCTGGACGGCATCGCCGAGGCGTACGCCTCGGGCCGCGGCACGTTCCGCATCCGGGCCACGACGCGCATCGAGCAGACCTCGCCGCGCCGACGCGGCATCGTCATCACCGAACTGCCCTACATGATCGGCCCCGAGAAGATCATGGACCAGGTCAGCACGCTGGTCCGCAACAAGAAGCTGGTCGGCATCGCCGACATGAAGGACCTCACCGACCTCGCCAACGGCACCCGGCTGGTGATCGAAGTCAAGAACGGCATCAACCCCGAGGCGCTGCTGGAGCAGCTGTTCCGGATGACCAAACTCGAGGACACCTTCGGCATCAACATGGTGGCGCTGGTCGAGGGCCAGCCCCAGACCCTGTCGTTGCGGGACGCGCTCGTGGTCTACGCCGACCATCGCCTTGACGTCACCTTGCGG
This sequence comes from Actinomycetes bacterium, assembly GCA_046566345.1. Lineage (GTDB taxonomy): Bacteria > Actinomycetota > Actinomycetes > Propionibacteriales > Propionibacteriaceae > Propioniciclava. The sequence continues at coordinate 34,189 of JBKHWW010000041.1, read as the reverse complement.
CGGACCCGCTTCCTGCATCAGAAGGCCGCCGACCGGTTGCATCTCGTCGACGGCCTGCTCATCGCGATCCTCGACATCGACGATGTCATCGCCTTGATCCGTGCCTCCGACGACGTTCCCGAGGCGCGCACCAAGCTCCGTCAGGCCTTCGACCTGTCCGAGCTGCAGGCCAATTACATCCTGGAACTGCCGCTGCGCAGGCTGACCAAGTTCAGCAGGATCGAGCTCGAGGCCGAACGCGACGAGCTCGAGAAGCGTCTCGCCGACCTGAGCCAGATCATCGACAGCGACGACGAGCTCCGCGCCCTGGTCGCTCGGGAGCTGGACGAGATGGCGCGCCTGCACGGAACGCCCCGGCGCACCGTGTTGCTGGCCGGCGGCGGGGCGGCGGTGTCGGCGTCGACGGCCGCGCCGCTGGAGGTGGCGGATACTCCCTGCTGGGTGATGCTCAGCTCGACCGGGTTGTTGGCGCGCGCGGACACGCACCTGCCGATCCCTCGCACCGGACGCCGCGCGCAGCACGACGTGATCATCTCGGCCATCGCCACCAGCGCCCGCGGCGAGTACGGGCTGTTCACGTCACAGGGCCGCGTGATCCGGGCCCAGGCCATCGAGCTGCCCAGCATCGCCCTGACCGCCGACGCCCCCGCCCTGCAGGGCGGCTCGCCGGCGTCCGAGTTGATCGCCCTCGACAAGAGCGAGCGCGTCCTCGGGCTCACGACGCTGGGCGACGGCACCCACGGCTGGGCGCTGGGGACGGCTCGCGGGATCGTCAAGCGCGTCAACCCCGAACTGCTGGGCCGGGACGCCTGGGAGATCGTCCGTCTCGACGAGGGCGACGAGGTCGTGGGCGCGGTCGAACTCGCCGACGAGTCCGGCGAGCTGTGCTTCGTCACCAGCGACGCCCAGTTGCTCCACTTCCCGGTCGCCACGGTGCGCCCGCAGGGCCGCGCCGGTGGCGGCGTGGCCGGGGTCAAGCTGTCCCCCGACGCCACGGTCGCCTTCTTCGGTCACGTGCCGGACGCCGACGCTGCGGTGGTCACGATCTCGGGCGCCGGCACCGGCCTTCCCGGGACCGAGGCCGGCGCCGCCAAGGTGACACCGTTCGCGGAATACCCGGCGAAGGGACGCGCGACCGGCGGCGTCCGGTGCCACCGCTTCCTCAGGGGCGAGAACCGCCTGCTGGGCGCCTGGGTAGGTCCCCTGCCCGTGGTGGCCGCGGCCGCCAGCGGCGCACCCATCGAGCTGGGCTCGGCGTTCGCCGGACGACGCGACGGGTCCGGCGTCCCGCTTCCCCAGCCTGTGGCCGCGGTGGGCACGCGACGCCACGGCGTCCGCCCCGACGGGGGACTCGACGCCACTTCGTCGCCCGCCGCCGGCGGGGACGGTCTCTTCTGACGCGCGGGCCGCGTTCAGTACTTGCGGTCGAGCATGCCGGTGTCGACGTCGTAGAGGAAGCCGCCGACGCGGGCGAAGGGCCCCACCAGCGGGTGCTCCCGCAGGGCCTCGACGTCGTCGCGCAGCCGGTCCAGCTGGTGCGGGTCGACGCCGAATGTGAAGTCGCCCACGCTCACGCCGGCGATCTCCTCGATGGAGGCGCGCATCTGTTCCTCGGTCATGGACGCCGCCGCGCACTTGGTGTGCGGGACGACGAGGATGCGGTCGACCTTCAACTTGTGGACGCCCATCACGATGCCTGCCAGGCCAGCGGGGGTCAGCCGGCCCCCGGCCGTGCGGAGGATCTTCGCCTCGCCAACGCGTAGCCCGACCATCTCGAGTGGCTCGATGCGGCTGTCCATGCAGGTAAGGATGAGGACACCTTCGTGGGCGATCCCATCGAACTCGCGGGGCGCCGATCGCGCGTAGCGCCTGTTGGCTTCCAGCAAGTCGTCGAAGCTTCCGTTGTCGGTCATGGGCGCGATGCTATCCCGGGCCGACCTGCGGGCACACTCCGCTGTCGCCGAGATCCGGACGCCGCCCCTCAGGCGTCGATGCGTTCGGCGTCCAGCGCGTAGGCGCCTTCGACGATGAACGCCTTCCGCGGGGCCACGTCGTTGCCCATCAGCTTCTCGAAGGTGACCACGGCCTGCTCGAGCGATTCGCCCTCTTCGACGGTGATGCGGCGTAGCTGCCGGCGCCGCGGGTCCATCGTCGTCTCCTTGAGCTGGTCGGCGTCCATCTCGCCGAGGCCCTTGTAGCGCTGCGGCTCCTTGAAGCCGACGCCCTTCTTGGTCAGCTCCGCCAGGCGGCGCTGGTACTCGGCCTCGCTGTAGGTGTACAGGTACTTGTCTTGGCCCTTCTTGGGCTTGGTGAGCTCGAAGCGGTGCAGGGGCGGGACGGCTGTGTACACCCGCCCGGCCTCGATCATCGGCCGCATGTAGGTGAAGAACAGCGTGGTCAGCAGCGTGCGGATATGGGCGCCGTCGGAGTCGGCGTCCGCCATGAAGATCACCTTGCCGTAGCGGGACTGATCGGGATCGCAGGCGCTGCCCGACCCGGCTCCGACCACCTGCAGGATCGCCGCGCACTCGACGTTCTTGAGCATGTCGGACACGGACGCCTTCTGCACGTTGAGGATCTTGCCGCGGATCGGCAGCAGCGCCTGGAACTCGGAGTTGCGGGCCAGCTTGGGGTGCCCATGGCCGAGTCGCCCTCGACGATGAACAGCTCGGTCTTCTGGATGTCGCTGCTGCGGCAGTCGGCCAGCTTGGGCGGCAGCGAGCTCGACTCCAGGGCGTTCTTGCGGCGCTGATTCTCTTTGTGCACCCGGGCTGCCACCCGCGTCCGGGACGCCGCCACCGCCTTCTCCAAGACCGCACGCGCCTGGGGGCGCAGCGCGGCTTTGTTGGTGGTCAGGAACTCGTACAACGCGTTCTCGACAATGCGCGCGACGAGGCGGGTGACCGGAGGCGTCCCCAACACCTCTTTGGTCTGTCCTTCGAACTGCGGCTCCGCCAGCCGCACGGTGACGACCGCGGTCATGCCCTCGAGGATGTCTTCTTTCAGCACCTCTTCGTTGGCCTTGAGCAACCGGCCGCCCTCGAGCGCCCTGCCGACCGCGCGGACGAGGCCCCGCTCAAATCCCTGCACGTGGGTGCCGCCCTTGGGCGTGGCGATGATGTTAACGAACGACACCAGGCGGCTCTCGTACCCGCTCGCCCAGCGCAGCGCGATGTCGACGTCGAGGTCGCGCTCGACGTCGGTGGGGGTCATCACGCCGGCGTCGTCGAGCATGGGCACGGTCTCGACGAACCGGTCCGCCCCCTGGAGCCGGAGCACGTCGGTGACCGGCTGCCCCTCGGAGAGAAACTCGGCGAACTCGGAGATGCCGCCCGCGTAGCGGTGGGTGTCCACGTGCTCCTCACCGGCCACCCGCCGGTCGTCGACGACGATCTCGAGCCCGGGCACCAGGAAGGCGGTCTGCCGGGCCCGTTGAGCCAGCTGCGTACCCGAGAGCTTGGCGTCTTTGAGAAAGATCTGCCGGTCGGGCCAGTACCGGATGCGCGTGCCCGTGGTGCCCCGGGTCACCCGGCCGACCTTGCGCAGCGCGTTGTCGGGGACGAAGGACGCCTCGGGACCCGGCCCGTCGAACACGCCGGGGACGCCTCGCCGGAACGACATGGCCCAGGTCGCCCCGTTGCGGTCGACCTCGACGTCGAGCCGCGTGCTCAGGGCGTTCACCACGGACGCCCCGACGCCGTGCAGGCCCCCGGTTGCGTTGTAGGAGCCGCCGCCGAACTTTCCACCGGCGTGCAGCTTGGTGAAGATGACCTCGACGCCGCTGAGGCCGGTGCGCGGCTCGATGTCGACCGGCATGCCCCGGGCGCGGTCGTCGACCTGGACCGACCCGTCGGCGTGCAGCGTCACGCGGATCGAGTCGCCGTACCCCGCCAACGCCTCGTCGACCGAATTGTCGATGATCTCCCACATGCAATGCATCAGCCCGCGCGTGTCGGTCGACCCGATGTACATGGCCGGACGCTTCCGCACCGCCTCGAGGCCCTCGAGCACCAGGAGGTGGCGTGCCTCGTACTCACGGCTCTCGGTCTTCGGCTTGGGGGTCGTTGTGGTCACGCGCTGGAGACTACTCGCGGTGGCCGACAGTTCGCTGGACCGACCCGGAGCACCGGCCGCGTGACGGCGATGCGACCCGCACGTCACGACCTTGTTCCAGGTGGCGCGCCCGCGTTCAGGGTCTTGCTCGCTTCGGGTACCGTCGAGGCACGGGAATAGAGCACGGGCACCACCACGTTGGACTAGATGCCCGGACCGAGCACCCAGAAAGGAACGGCCGATGAGCACCACCCTGATGGAAGCGCTGAACGCCGCGGATCGCTGTGACCGCTGTGGCGCCCAGGCGTACATGCGCGTCACCCTTGCCTCGGGCGGCGAGCTCCTCTTCTGTGCGCATCACGCGCGGGCGCACTCGGACAAGCTCAAGCAAGTCGCTCTCAACATCCAGGACGAGACCAACCGCCTCAGCTGACCCACTGACTTCAGCAGCGGGGCCCCGGCGAGTCGCCGGGGCTCCGCTGCCGTTCCGTCTCAGGCGAGCGCCGAGACCGTGTCGATCCGGGTGGCTGGCTCGTAGGCGGTGGTGACCACCATGAGTTCGTCGGCCCCGGCGTACGCCGCCAGGGCGTCCAGGCGGGTGCGGACCTGATCGGCCGTGCCCACCACCTTGGTCCCCTGCACGTCCACGCCGCCCATCGTGGCCAGGCGGCGGGCCGCCTCGTCGGGAGAGACGATCGGCTCGCGCCGGTCGCGTCGCAGGTTGATCCACTGGATGGTCGAGGGGCCGGCCAGCCACGCCGCCTCCGCCTCGGTCGGACCGACGATCGCTGACGTGCACAGCAGGGTGTGCGGCCGGGCGAGCGTGGCGCTTGCTTCGAAGGTGTCCCGGTACAAGGCCAGCACCTCGGCGGGATCGAGGTGGCCGAAGTGCCCGGCGTAGGCGTACCGGATCCCGAGTTTGGCCGCGAGCCGGGCCGAGTAGTCCGACGAGCCCAGGAGCCAGATCTCGGGGTAGCTGGCGGCGGCCGGGGTGGCCACCAGCTGGGTGCCCATGCCGGCACGGACGCCGTGTGGCCCCAGCCACGCCGACACCAGCCGCACGTGCTCGTCGAACTCCTCGTGGCCCAGCCCCTCCTGGGTGCGGCGCAGGGCCCACGCGGTCACCTGGTCGGCTCCCGGTGCCCGGCCGAGGCCGAGGTCGATCCGGCCCGGGAAGAGCGCCTCCAGCGCGGCGAACTGCTCGGCGACGACGTAGGGGGAGTGGTTGGGCAGCATCACCCCGCCCGATCCCACCCGGATGCGGCGGGTGCCCGCGGCGATGGCCGCGATCAGGACGGGCGGGTTGGTCGCGGCCACGGACGGCATGTTGTGGTGCTCGGCCACCCAGAACCGCGCGGCCGTGAGCCGGTCGGCGACTTGCGCGACCGAGAGGGTGGCGGCGAAGGCGTCCGCGGTTGACCAGCCGACACGCACCGGGGCGAGGTCGAGGACGGAGACGGGGACTCGGAGCATGATGGTCGACCCTACCCGCCGGCACGGTGCACCATGGGCGCATGGCGCTCGTCAGCTTCGTCCAGGGAGACATCACCCGTGAGACCACCGATGCGATCGTGAACGCAGCGAACTCCTCCCTCCTTGGTGGCGGCGGCGTGGACGGTGCGATCCACCGCGCCGCCGGTCCCCTCCTGCTGGACGCCTGCCGCGCCCTGCGCCAGGACACCCTCCCCGCTGGGCTGCCGGTGGGGGATGCCGTCGCCACCCCCGCTTTCGACCTCGCCTGCCGATGGGTGATTCACACCGTCGGCCCCAACGCGAGCGCGGGCCAGACAGACCCGCGCCTGCTGGCGTCCTGCTTCACGCGTTCCCTGGACGTCGCCGTCGAGCTGGGTGCCGTGTCGGTGAGCTTCCCCGCCGTCGGCGCGGGTGTGTTCGGGTGGGACGCCGACGTGGTGGCCCGCATCGCGACGGACGCGGTAGCCCGGCACCCCGCCCCCGGCGTCGAGCTGATCCGCTTCGTGCTCTTCTCGCAGCGGCTCCTGGCCGCGTTCCGGGCTGCGGGACGACCGTGAATACTCCGGTGGTTCACAGGCGTCCGGGCTAGGGTGGTCGCACAAGAGCAGGCTCCGTGATGCGAAGGAGAAACACACATGCCAGCACAGTCGACCACGCCCCTGGTGATCACCCTGTGGGAGACCTACGGCTCCAACATGGAGGCGGTCGCGGCGGAATTGTCCGCCCGCACCGGTCTGCCGGTGCACAAGCAGGCCTACTCCAGCGAGGACATCGAGGCCGAACAGGACGACCGCGAGAAGCAGGGAACGCTCGGCCAGCTGATGCGCTCGGTCATCCCGTTCGCGGTGGAGGCCGGCGACGTGACCAGGACGCTGATCGAGGGAGAGAGCGGCTTACGCGACTTGATCGAACAGAACACGGCCATCGTCAAGGACGAGGCGGCCCAGGGGGGCATCATCCTGGGACGCAACGGCCAGTTCGTGCTCGCCAGGCGTCCCAACACCCTTCACGTGAAGCTGGACGGCCCCGTGGAGGCGCGCGTCGCCAACGCGGCCGAGGCGAGTGGCATCACCCGTGACCGTGCCGCCAGCCGCCAGCGGATCGAGGACGAGTTCCGCTCCTCGCTGTCGACCAAGACCTACCGCTTCGACCCGCGGGACAATGAGTACTACGACGTCGTCGTCAACGGCGCGGCCATGCCCCCCGCTGCGGTGGTCGACATCATCCTGGCGGCGAAGAAGGCCAAGCTCGGCTGAGCTCGGCCTTACGCCCCGCGGCTAGTCGAGGTAGTCGCGCAGGACCTGTGATCGAGACGGGTGCCGCAGCTTGCTCATCGTCTTCGACTCGATCTGGCGGATCCGCTCGCGGGTGACGCCGTACACCTTGCCGATCTCGTCAAGGGTCTTCGGCTGACCGTCGGTCAGCCCGAAGCGCATGCTCACGACGCCCGCCTCGCGCTCGGACAGCGTGTCGAGCACGTCGTGCAGCTGCTCCTGGAGCAGGGTGAAGTTGACGGCCTCGGCAGGGACCACGGCCTCGGAGTCTTCGATCAGGTCGCCGAACTCGGAGTCGCCGTCCTCGCCCAGAGGCGTGTGCAGCGAGATGGGCTCTCGGCCGTACTTCTGCACCTCGACGACCTTCTCGGCCGTCATGTCGAGCTCTTTGGCCAGTTCTTCGGGCGTGGGCTCCCGGCCCAGGTCTTGCAGCATCTGGCGCTGCACGCGCGCCAGCTTGTTGATGACCTCGACCATATGCACCGGGATGCGGATAGTGCGGGCCTGGTCGGCCATCGCGCGCGTGATCGCCTGCTTGATCCACCAGGTGGCGTACGTGGAGAACTTATAACCCTTGGTGTAGTCGAACTTCTCCACCGCCCGGATCAGGCCGAGGTTGCCCTCTTGGATCAGGTCGAGGAAGAGCATGCCGCGGCCGGTGTACCGCTTTGCCAGCGAGACGACCAGGCGGAGGTTGGCCTCGAGCAGGTGGTTCTTGGCGCGTCGGCCGTCCTCGGCGATCCATTCGAAGTCGTCGAAGTCGGAGGGGCCAACGCGCCCTTCGATCAGGGACTCGTCGGCGAACAAGCCAGCCTCGATACGCTTGGCCAGCGTCACTTCCTGCTCGGCGTTGAGGAGGGCGACCTTGCCGATCTGCTTGAGGTAGTCCTTGACGGGGTCGGCGGTCGCCCCGGCCGCCATCACCTGCTGCTCTGGCTCGTCGGCGTCATCGTTGTCGGACAGAGAGAAACCCTCGTCCTCGATGATCTCCTTCTCCTCTTTGGCCGCCTCGGTCTGGTCGAAGCTGGTCTCGTCGACCTCGTCGAGCGAACGCTTCTTTCCCCCGACGGTGAGGATCACGTCGTCTCCCTCGCGCTGGAACTTGACCTCGGTGAGGTTCTCGGGGCTCAGCACCTCGATGACCGTCGGTGCCTCGACCTCGATGTCGAGTTCCTCGTCCTCGAGCACCTCGGGAGCGTCCACGTCTTCGAGGAGCGCCTCGCCGGGAGCGCCGAGCGCCTCGGCGTCCGTACCCACGGGCTGGGCCACGGCCTTGGGCGACGTCGCCTTCGCGGGAGCCTTGGCCGGGGCCTGCGCCCCCCTGCGAGCGCGGCGCGCGGCCGGCTTCGGGGAGGCGGATTCACTGGCAGGGTTGGAACGCTGAGTCACCAAGAGCCCTCTCGTCTTGCCGTGTCTGGGCACGCGCCTGCCGGGACCTGTCAACGGCTGGCGCATCGATCATTGTTGCACGTCGTCGGCCGGTACCCAAATGGTTGGCCCGCTCACCGCGCCGCTACGCTGGCCCGCGTGCCTGCCGACCCGCTGTCCCCGCCCGACGCCCCCCAGCGCCCCCACACGCGCGTCCACCATGGGGACGTCGTCGAGGACCCCTACCACTGGATGGCGGACAAGTCCGATCCCGAGCTGCTGGCCTACCTGGAGGCGGAGAACGCCTGGACAGACGCGCGAGCGGCGCACCTGGCCCCCCTGGCCGAGGAGTTCTACGAAGACCTGAGGGCGCGGACGCGCCAGACCGACCTCTCGGTGCCCGTGCACGTCACCCACACTGACGCGACCAGCTACTGGTACTACCACCGCACCACCGAGGGGCTCGACTACGGCCGAAGCTGCCGGCTGCCCGCGCTGTCCCGCGATGAGATCCCTGACGTCACCGAGGTGGCCGACGGTGAGCAGGTCATCTTGGACAGCAATGCCCTGGCCGAGGGTCACGACTACTTCGCGCTCGGCTGGGCGCAGGTCTCCCCCAACGGCCGACTCCTGGCCTACTCCATCGACACCAGCGGCGACGAGCGCTACGACCTCTGGGTGATCGACCTCGCCTCCGGGAACGTCGTCGACGGCCCGATCACCGACATCGCGGCGGGCGGGTCCTGGGCGCACGACGAGTGGCTGTTCTACACCCGCGTGGACGCCGCCTGGCGCCCCTACCAGGTCTGGCGGCACAGGCTGGCCGACACCGCTCCCGACGCGCTGGTCCTGCAGGAACCGGACGACCGGTTCTGGGTGGGAGTGGAGGAGTCCAGGGACCACGCGTTCGTCATCATCGACCTGGGCTCCAAGACCACCACGGAATGCCACCTGTTGGCGGCGTCCGACCCCGAGGGCACCCCCCGGTGCGTCGCCCCACGCCGGCAAGGGCTCGACTACACCGTCGAGGTCGCCCCCGACGCCCTCTGGGTCCTGCACAACGACGCGGCCCCGCAGTTCGCGCTCAGCCGCGCCCCGCTCGACACCACCTCGGTCGACCAGTGGGAGACCATCATCGCCGAGCGCGCGGAGACCCGTCTCACCGGCGTGAGCGTCTACGAGCGCGCCGTCGTCGTCGAGCACCGCACGAACGGGCTCAGCGGTATCGCGGTCCTGCCTCGCGACGCGGACGGCGCCCTCGGCGTCCTCACCGAGCTGGCGTTCGAGGAGGCGCTCTACGACGTCGGCGCCGAGGAGTCCCCCGACTTCGACACCGACAGGATCCGGTTCGGCTACGAGTCGCTGGTCTCGCCGCCCTCGGTGTGGGAGTTTCGCCTGGACACCGGCGCCCGGCGCCTCCTCAAGGAGACCCCGGTGCTGGACCACCCACGGCGCGGTCCCTACGACCGGTCCGTCTACGTCAGCGAGCGGCTGTGGGCGGACGCCCCGGACGGCACCCGGATCCCCCTCTCGCTCGTCCGGCACCGGGATACCCCGGTCGACGGGACCGCGCCCGGACTCCTGTACGGGTACGGCAGCTACGAGGTCCCGACGATGCCGTACTTCGCGATGAGCCGCCTCAGCCTGCTCGAGCGCGGGTTCGTGTTCGCGATCGCCCACGTCCGCGGCGGAGGCGAACTGGGGCGCCCGTGGTACGAGGCCGGCAAGGAACTGGCCAAGCCCAACACGTTCACCGACTTCGTCGCGTGCGGACGCCTCCTCGTCGCTGCCGGCTACGTCTCCCCTCGTAGGCTGGCCGCCGAGGGCGGCTCTGCCGGCGGGCTGCTCATGGGTGCGGTGGCGACGATGGCCCCCGACCTCTTCCGCGCCATCCACGCCGCGGTGCCGTTCGTGGACCCGCTCACCACCATCCTCAACCCCGACCTCCCGATGACGGTGACGGAGTGGGAGGAGTGGGGCAACCCGGTCGAGGACGCCGAGGTGTACGCCTGCATGAAGGCTTACTCGCCGTATGAGAACGTCACCGCCCAGCAGTACCCCGCGATCCTGGTGACCACCAGCCTCAACGACACGCGCGTGGAGGTGACCGAGCCGGCCAAGTGGGTCGCGCGGCTCCGCGATCTGGCCACCAACCCTGACGACCGACCGATCCTGCTCAAGACCGAGATGGTGGCCGGACACGGGGGCGTCTCGGGGCGCTACAAGGCGTGGCGTGAGCGCGCGTTCCAGCTCGCCTGGCTGGTTGACCAGCTGGGGTGACGGCGTCCGGAACCGGCGCACTGCGCCCGCAGCACGCAGCCGGGTACGACCACGGTCTTGTTTTCGCGCGACCGGGGGTGCCTCAGGGCCGGTTCGGGGGGTGGCCCGAACAAATCGGGAAGGTTTCGCGTTCTACTAGTGCACGACCGAAAGGAAGACCGCATGATCGCGACCTCCCACCGCACCCGCTCCACCGATGGCATCGACGGCAAGGACTCCGTAGGCCTGTACCTGGACGGGATCGCCAAGACCCCGCTGCTGACCGCCGAGGAAGAAGTGAAGCTGGCCCGTGAGATCGAGGCCGGGCTGTACGCCGAATCGATTCTCTCCGGGACGGTCACCGGTAAGGACCGCGGCGGGCGCAAGGCCGTGAAGGCCACCGACACCGAGCTCGAAGTGATCGCCTCCCAGGGTCGCGCCGCCATGAAGAGGTTCGTCACCGCGAACCTGCGCCTGGTGGTGTCGGTCGCCCGCAAGTATGGCCGCTCCCAGATGCCGCTCCTCGACCTGGTCCAAGAGGGCAACACGGGCCTCATCCGTGCGGTCGAGAAGTTCGACTACACCAAGGGCTTCAAGTTCTCGACGTACGCCACCTGGTGGGTCCGCCAGTCGATCAGCCGCGGCATCGCCCAGCAGGGCCGCATCGTGCGCCTGCCCGTCCACGTGGCCGAGCAGATCAACCAGGTTTCTGCCACCCGCCGCAACCTCGAGCGCAAGCTCGGACGCGAGCCTGAGGTCGCCGAGATCGCCGAGGAACTCGGCCTGGAGGAGGACCGCATCGTCGAGTTGCTGCGCCTGGCCCGGGAACACGTGTCGCTCGACGCCCCGGTCGAGGAGGACGGCGACACCTCGCTCGGCGACCTGCTCGCGCGGGACACGACGCCCGGGCCCGACGAAGTCGTCCTGGACGCCGAGGACCGGGCCCGCCTTGATCAGATGTTGGACAGCCGCCTCGACGAGCGGTCCGCTGACGTGGTGCGCCGCCGCTACGGGCTGCTGGACGGCCGGCAGGCCAAGCTCGCCGACATCGCCAGCGTCTGGGGCATCACCGCCGAGCGGGTTCGGCAGATCGAGCGCCAGGCCATCGCCAAGCTGCGCGACACCACGCTGGCCGCCTGAGCTCCACGACGGCACCCCGCCGGGCGCCGCGGTCTCACACGAGGCCGCGGCGCTCGCGCGTGTCGGCCATCCTGATCAGCCCTTCCTGCACCGTGTTCGCTCCCAGCACCCCGCCCGCTGAGTACAGGCGGCCATAGGACAGCCCCAGAGCGTTCGCAGCGTTGGGCGAGGACTGGTCATACAGCACCCACTCGTCGGCGCGGATGGGGCGGTGGAACCACATCGAATGGTCGATCGTGGCCATCTGCAATTGCGGGGAGCCGAACGCTTCGCGGTGCGGCAGGGTGCTGACCGCCAGCAGGGTCAGATCGCTGGCGTAGGCGAGCACCATCTGGTGCAGCCGGGGGTCGTCGGGCATGTTGCCCACGGCGCGCAGCCACACCTGCATGCGCGGACCGTACGACAGCTCGCGGTGTGAGAAGCCCACGAACCGGGTGTCCAGGGCCGCCCACTCCCGCTCCCACACCTCGGCGGTCCGCGGGGAGCGCTGCCCGAGCACGTGGGACAACGGCGGGCACTCCTCCGGCGCCGTCGGGGGCTTCACGGGCGCGGCGGCGTGATCGAGACCCTTCTCGGCCACCTTGAAGGACGCCGACATCACGAAGATCTCGTGGCCCGCCTGCACCGCGTTGACCCGCCGCGTCGAGAACGAGCCGCCGTCGCGCGTGCGCGCCACCTGGTAGTGGATCGGTTCCTTCGTCGACCCCGCCCGCAGGAAGTAGCCCTTCAGCGAGTGCGCGAACCTCTCCTGGGCGACCGTGCGGTACATCGCGGCGAGGGCCTGCGCCATCACCTGGCCGCCGAACACGCGCTGCTGGAGGGTGTCCGGATGGTCCCCCACGAAGACGTCGGCGGCGTCCTGCTCAAGCTCCAGCAGCGACAGCACCTCATCGATGTGGTCCACCGAGGTCCCCTTCGTCGTCGTGCTCGGCCAGGAACTGCTCGACGGCCGCGCCGATCTCGTCGGCCGAGGGCACCGATGGGCGTCCGCTCGCCTGCAGCTCGTCGTACTGCTCCTCCAGCGCCTTGACGAGGGGGCCCAACTCGCCGTCGGCGTCCACCTCTTCCTCCAGGCGCGACAGCGTCTGGAGGGCGGCGGCGGCGAGCTCGCCGGGTGGGAGATCGAGGCCGGTGGCGGCCCGCAGTTGCTCCAGCGCGGCCAGCGCGGCGGGCGCGTAGGTTCCCGGGGCCAAGTAGTGCGGCACGTGCGCGACGAAGCCGCGACCCAGGCGCCCCTCCTGGCCGGCCCGCAGCTCGAGGACAGCGGTGAACGCGCCGGGGACGGTGACCCGGTCGATCCAGACCGGGTTGTCTTGCACCAGCTCGGGGTCGGTGGCGTGCCCGGTAACCAAGACCGGTCGCGTGTGCGGGACACCCATAGGCACCCCCTGGGCGGTCACCAGCTGGGACACGTCGAGCCCGTGCACGATGTCGAGCACGGCCCGGCTGGCCGCGTTCCATTGAGTGTCGGGCTCGGGGCCGCTGAGCAGCAGGAAGGCGTGGCCGGCGGCATCGGTCACCTTGTGGATCGCGAGCCGGTAGTCGGTCATGCTCACCCAGGTGTTGGTGTCGAAGACCATTGGGGGCCTGCGGGACCGGTAGTCGTGCAGCTGGTCGTGGTCGAAGGTGACCATCAGTTGGTGCGAGCACGTGGCCAGCAGGTGCTCGGAAAGCTGCTTGGCGATCTGGCCGGCGTCGACGTAGCCCTCGAGAAGGTGGATCAGGACGGGTTGGGTCCCCACGACGCTGTCCCAGACGTCTTGCTCGACCGTATACAGCGTTCGAGGGTCCACCATGTCCGCCACTTTAGCGGCCTGGGCGCACGGCCCCGGCCAGCCCGGCAAGCGCGGTCCGGACCCGCTTGGCCGACACGGGCTGGCTCGTTCCCAGCGACTGCGCGAACAGGCTGATCCGGAGCTCCTCGAGCATCCACCCCACTTCGACGGCCTCGCGGGTGAGTTCGCCGACCTCGACGCCGGCGATCGCGGCGGCGTAGGCGTCCTCGAGCTCGGCGATGATCGCCACATTCTGCTCTTCGCGGGCGGGGTTGGCCGCCCAGGCGCGCAGCCGTACCTGCGCCGCGTGCAGGTAGCGCTCCAGGCGGGTGAAGTGCGGTTCGGGCGTGGCGGCGATGAACCCCGGGAAGACCAGGTTGTCCAGCTGCGCGCCGAGGTCGGCCGATGTGGGGCCGTCCGGACGCCGCGCGAGCTCGGCGCGGCGTTCGGCCTCGCGGGCGAGCACGGCGGCCGCGGTCCGGGTGACGGCCTGCATGCGCTCGGCGGCGTCCGGTCGGACGCGGTCGACCAGGGCGCGGAAGGCCGCCTGGTCGCGAATCGTGTCGGGGTCGACCCCCGCCGCGACGATCAAATCACCGGTCGCCTTGAGGCGGGCATCGGCGAGCAGCGCGTTGAGGTTCTCGTAGGGTCCGGCGGACAGCGCGATCTTGTCGGCGTTCGACAGCCGGGCGAACACGGATCGCGTCGGGTCGGGGCTGCACAGGACGACGAGCCGACGCAGCCCCAATGCCTGCCAACGGGACGCCTTGGCCGCGGTGTCGGCGATGCGCACCGCGACTTTGGCGCCCAGATCCACCAGGGCCGGGTAGCCGACCAGCGGTACGGGGTCTCGGTCGACCTCCGTGGTGTGAGGGAGTGATCCGAACTCCCACCGGGTTGCTCCGGGGTGCGCCATGGCGGACGCCGCGGCGTTCAGCCTCTTGTTCAGGCGCGGGGCAAACTGCTTGCGCAGCGACGCGAAGTCCTTGCCCGCGCCGAGTTCGCGGCGTCCGTCGGTGATCACGTAGCGGACGCTGAGATGCTCGGGCAGGACCGACTCGTTGAACAGATCCGGATCGACGGGGTGCCCAGACAGCGCTGTCAGCGCGGTGGCCAGCGCCTCCGGGAAGGGCTGGGACGTCTGCTCGGGGTGCTCGGAGAGCCAGCCCAGCGCCCTGCGCGCCCAGTCCGGTGCCGGGACGAACCGCGTCCGGACCGCCTTGGGCAGCGAACGCACCAGCTCGGTGGCCAGCTCGTCCCGTAGGCCGGGCACCTGCCAGGTAAAGGGCGCGGCGTCCACCTGGTTGAGGATCGTGACGTCCACGTCGACGCTGACTCCGTCCTTGCCGGCGCCGGGCTCGAAGACGTAGCTGACGGGCAGGTGGGCGGGCCCGACGGTCCACGAGTCGGGAAACGCGTGGGCGTCCACGGCCGACTCGTCGGCGACCAGGTCGTCCAGGCGCAGGTCGAGGTAGCGCTCGTCGGTGCGGCGCTTCTCGCGCCACCAGCGGTCGAAGTGGGCCACCGTGGTGACCGTGTCGGGGACGCGGGCGTCGTAGAACGCGAAGATGGCCGCGTCGTCGACCACGATGTCCCGGCGGCGGGTGCGCTCCTCGAGCTCCTCGGCCTCGGCCCGGACCCGCTCGTTGCGCGCGAAGAAGTGGTGCCGCGTGCGCCACTGGCCCTCGACCAGGGCCGACTGGATGAAAACCTGGCGGGCGACGACGGGGTCAATTCGTTGGTAGCTGACCGTACGGTCGGCGATGATCGGGACGCCCAGCAGGCTCACCCTCTCGGTGGCCACGCACTGGCCGCCGGTCGCCGACCAGCGGGGCTCGGAGTACTGGCGGGTGATCAGGTGCTCCCCCACCGCCTCCACCCACGCCGGCTCGACGGGGGCGACGGTCCGCGCCCAGAGCCGGGTCGTTTCGACGAGCTCGACGGCCATCACCAGCGGGGGCTCGGCCTTCGCGGCGGCGCTGCCGGGCTGGATCGCGAACCGCGCCCCCCGCGCCCCCAGGTACTCCGCCATCGGACGCCTCCCCCGCGCCCGGGCCCTGCCGGGTGGCTGAGCCTGGCGCCCCGTCTCGTCCTTGAGCCCGACGTGGGACAGCAGCCCAGCAAGCACGGCTGTGTGCACGGCGTCCCAGTCGGGTGTCTGCCCGGACGCCGTGCGCGGCGCCTTGGCGCGGGCGCGGCGCGTGTCGGCGTCCGCGTTGGCGGGGGCGGCGTCCAGGTCGAGTTCGCCGACGACCTCGCGGAGCTGGGAGACCAGGTCTTGCCACTCGCGGATCCGGAGGAAGTTGAGGTACTCGTCGCGGCACATCCGCCGGAACGCGTTGCCCGACAGCTCGTTGCGCTGCTGGCGCAGGTAGTCCCACAGGCGCCAGATCGCCGCGATGTCGGAGGCGTCCCGGGGGGCGCCGGCTTCCCCCGCAGACGCCGGCTGCAGCCGGCTTTCCTGCGTCGCAGCTGCCGCGGTGTCAGCCCAGAATCGGCGGTGCAGGGCGTCCGCCTCGGCCTGCTTCTCGGTCGGCCGCTCCCGGACGTCGGGGATCGCGAGGGCGGCCACGATCGGCAGGACGTCCCAGGCGACACCGCGGCGTCCGGCCTCGACGAGCATCCGGCCCAGCCGGGGGTCGACCGGCAGGCGGGCCAGGAGGCGTCCGGTGCGGGTGAGGCGTTGGCCGGCCTGGCCGGGCTTGTCGTCCTCCAGGGCGCCCAACTCGCGCAGGAGCCGGACGCCGTCGCGCACCTGGGAGCGGTCCGGCGGTTCCACGAACGGGAAGTCCTCGATGGCGCCCAAGCGTGCGTCGGCCATCTGCAGGATGACGCTGGCCAGGTTGGTGCGTAGGATCTCGGGCTCGGTGAAGGCCGGGCGGGCGAGGAAGTCCTCCTCGGAGTACAGCCGGATGGCGATGCCGGGCCCGAGGCGTCCGCAGCGGCCGGAGCGCTGGTTGGCCGACGCCTGCGAGATCGGCTCGATGGGCAGCCGCTGCACCTTGGTGCGCGCCGAATAGCGGCTGATGCGTGCGAAGCCGGGGTCGACGACGTAGCGGATGCCAGGCACGGTCAGCGACGTCTCAGCGACGTTGGTGGCCAGCACCACCCGCATCCCGGCGTGGGGCTTGAAGACGCGGTCCTGCTCGGCGGCCGACAGCCGCGCGTAGAGCGGCAGCACCTCGGTGTTGCGCAGCTTGAGCGCGTTGATGGCGTCGGAGGCGTCGCGGATCTCGCGCTCGCCCGAGCAGAACACGAGGACGTCGCCCTCGGCCAGCGCGTGCAGCTGGGTGACCGCGCGGCAGATCCCCTCGACGAGGTCGTTCTCATTCTCCAGTGGCTCGTAGACGACCTCGACCGGGTAGGTGCGCCCGGACACCTCGACGATCGGCGCGTCGTTGAAGTGCTCGGCGAACCGGGCGGTGTCGATGGTGGCCGAGGTGATGACGACCTTGAGGTCCGGACGCCGCGGCAGCAACTGCTTGAGGTACCCCAGCAGGAAGTCGATGTTGAGCGAGCGCTCGTGGGCTTCGTCGATGATGATGGTGTCGTAGGCGCGCAGGTCGCGATCGTGGGAGATCTCGGCGAGCAGGATGCCGTCGGTCATCAGCTTGAGCTTGGTCTGCCGGGTGGCCTTGCGGGTGAAGCGGACCTGGAACCCGACAGTGTCCCCCAGCTCGACGCCCATCTCATGGGCGATGCGGTCGGCAACCGTGCGGGCGGCTAGGCGACGCGGCTGGGTGTGACCGATGCGCCGGCGCCCGGCGAGCAGCGCGATCTTGGGCAGCTGCGTGGTCTTGCCGGAGCCTGTCTCGCCGGCCACGACGACCACCTGGTGGGCCGCGATGAGGTCGCGGATCTCATCGACGGCCGCGCTGATCGGGAGCGCGGGGTCGAACGTGAGCGTCGGTGCTGCGGGCATGGCCAGCCCATGCTACTCGGGCCCCCCGTGTGCAATCCGGGGCGGCGAACGCGAGCACGTCGGCCCACTCGGCCGCGACCATCTGCAGCGACTTGCCCGCGCCGTGACCGGCCGAGGTGTCCACGCGCAGCAGGATGGGCGCGTCACCCGCTTGGGCGGCCTGCAGGCGAGCGGCGAACTTGAAGCTGTGCAGCGGCACCACGCGGTCGTCGTGGTCGGCGGTGCAGACCAGCGTGGCCGGGTAGCGGACGCCGTCGCGCACGTTGTGCAGCGGCGAGTAGGCCAGCGCGTCCGCGAAGCCCTCGGGGGTTTCGGGGTCGCCGTAGTCGGACATCCACGCGGCGCCGATGGTGAACCGGTGGAACCGGAGCAAATCGAGGACGCCGACGCTCGGCAGCGCGGCGGCGAACAGGTCGGGCCGCTGCGTGATCGCGCCGCCGACCAGCAACCCCCCGTTGGACCGACCGTGAACTGCGAGCCTGTCGCGCGTGGTGACGCCGGTGGAGACCAGGTGTTCGGCCACCCCGATGACGTCGTCGAACACGTTCTGCTTGGCCGACAACCGGCCCTGCTCGTACCAGGAGGTCCCGAACTCGCCGCCGCCTCGCAGGTTCGCGATCACCAGCGCACCCCCGGCCCGCAGCCACGCGGACCAGCCGGCGCGATAGTCGGCCAGGACCGGTACTTTGAAGCCGCCGTACCCGTACAGCAGGGTCGAGCGCGGGCCCGCATGCCCGCCGCGGGGGCGGACCAGGAAGTATGGCACCTCCGTGCCGTCCGCGCTGGTCGCTCGGCACCGCTCGACCTCGTACGGCGGGGCGAACCGTTCGGCGTCCGGCACGAGCTGGAGCTGCTCGACAGTCGGTGGCGCGTCGTCGCCACGGCCCGGGAGGTCGATCCTGAACGCGGCCGTCGGCATATCGAGGGTGCTCACCCCGACGAACGCGGAGCCGCGCAGGGGCGACCCGTCCATGCCCGCCAGAGCACCGGCAGGAAGGGGCAACTCGTCGGCGTCATCGCCCGCCAAGGACGTGTACACCACGACGGAGGTGGCGTCGTCCAGGTAGGCCAGCAGCAGCCCGGGCCCGGCGGCCTCGGCGGCGGTGAGGGTGGCTCGCGCCTCGGGCACCACTTCGGCGAACTCCACGTCTCCGCGGGCGGCCCAGTCCAGGTCCACGCGCACGACGCGGCCCATCGGTGCGTGCAGGTCGGTGTGCAGGTACAGCTGCGACCCGTCGACGCGGACGAACCCGAACTCGGCAATGGGCTCGTCGACCACCTTGACCGGCTCCCCCAGGGTGGAGCGGCCGTCCGCCGTGCGGAGGGGGTACAGCCACAGGCGGTTCACGTTCTCGGTACCCCGGACGATGGAGACGACGAGCCACGCGTCGTCGTGCGACACCTGCCCGAACGCCAGCGTCTGAGGCTCGTCGGGGAAGGTCAGCAGTAGTTCGTCGGGGCCGTCCAAGCGGTGCACCATCAGCCGCGCCGCGCCGAGGCCCGCGGTGGCGGTCCCCCGGGCGTCCGAGGCCTCCTCGAACGTCGTGTAGAGGAACGAGCGATGGTCGGGCAGCCACGCGGGGCTGGAGAACTTGGCGGTGACGGCTTCCTCGAGCTCGCAGCCGGTGGCGAGGTCCAGCACGCGGATGTGCTGCCAGTCGGAGCCGCCGTCGCTGCGCGCGTAAGCCATCAGGCTGCCGTCGCTCGCGACCGAGAAGGTCGACAGGGACGCCGTCCCGTCCGAGCTCCACGCGTTCGGGTCGAGGACGACCGCTCCCCCGCGCTCCAATTCTTCGAGCGATCCCGCGGTGTACCAGAGGTCTTGCGGGCTCGTCCCGTCGTTGCGGCTGAGGAAGAAACGGCCGCCCCGCACGATCGGGACGCCGGCGCGCGGCCGGGCCACGATGCGATCCATCAGGTCGGCGAACCAGGCCCGCGACGGCAGCTGTGCGAGGGACGCCTCGGCGTGCTCACGCTGGGTCGCCACCCACGCCGCCACCTCGGGGTCGTCGGCGTTCTCGAGCCAGCGGTAGGGGTCGGCGACCTCGCGACCGTGGAGGATCTCGACGAGTTCGTCCTGGCGCGTGCTGATGCGCTGCATGCCGGCCAGTGTAGGTGTGGGTCGCCCGGGGTCAGGCGGGGGGTCGGATCGGTCAGTCCTCGTCGGCTGAGACGCTGCGGCCCGAGACCGAGCCGGGCTCAATGGCGACGGCCACCTCGCGGGAACCCGGCGCCCAGGGCAAGGCCCGCAACGACACGGCGTCGCCGTCGAAGGCGACGGTTCGGCCCTGGACGAGGATGGACCAGCCGGTGGCCGTGGTCGGATCGAGGTCGTCGACCTGGAATGCCACGTCCACCGGCTGGCTCAGTTCCGAAAGCACCGATTCCTGCGCCACCGTGAAAACGATCCGCCCGTCGGCCAGCGCGTAATTGACCGGAAGGACCTGAAGGCCCGCCGCACGGGAGACCCACGCGACGCGCCCGACGACTGCCGCCGCGAGCAGGCGACGACACTCGTCAGGATCGATCGTCATGATGTAGCCAGGAATCACGCTGACGAGCTTACAGTTCGCCCAGCTTCCAATTGCGCACCTCAGGCATGTCCTCCAGGTGCTCGACGATATAGCTCTGGTGGCGCGCCAACTGTGCCTCGCACCATTTCTTCAGATCCTCGGCACCCTTGGGCAACGCCTTGGTGTTGTTGATGGCGTCGATGACCAGGTGGTAGCGGGAGGCCTTGTTGCGCACGACCATGTCGAACGGCGTGGTCGTCGTTCCCTGCTCGATGAACCCGCGCACGCGGAAGCGGTCCTGGTCCGGGCGCCCGTGCATCAACTGGTGGATGCCGCCGGGGTACCCGTGGAAGGCGAAGACCACGTCCTGGGTGTCGGTGAACAGCTCGCGGAAGTAGGTCTCGGTCATGCCGTGCGGGTGGTCCTTGGGTCGCCGCAGCGTCATCAGATTGACAACGTTGACGACACGGGTTCGCAGGGCCGGCAGCTTGACCTTGAGAATTTCCGCGGCCGCCACCGTCTCCAGCGTCATGATGTCGCCCGCGCAGGCCAGGACGATGCCCGGATCGCCGGGTCCGAAGCCCTCCTCGTTCCCGGCCCAGTCCCAGATGGACGCACCCTTGGCGCAGTGGTCGACCGCCTCGTCCATCGACAGCCACTGGGGCTGCGGCTGCTTGTCCTGGACGATCAGGTTCACGTAGTCGGTGGACCGGAAGCAGTGGTCGGCCGCCGACAGCAGGCAGTTGGCGTCCGGCGGCAGGTAGACGCGCGCCACCTTCGAGCCCATGTTGAGCAGCAACTGCAGCATGCCGGGGCCCTGGTGGCTGAAGCCGTTGTGGTCGTTGCGCCACGCGGTCGAGCTGACCAGTATGTTGAGGCTGGGGATGCTGGCACGCCACGGGAGCTCGTCGGCCTCCTGGAGCCACTTGCCGTGCTGGATCGTCTGCGAGGCCGACACCATCGCGAACGCCTCATAGGTGGCGAGCAGGCCGTGCCGACCGGTGAGGTTGTACGCCTCGAGCCAGCCGTGGGTGTTGTGCTCGCTGAGCACCTCCATCACGCGGCCCGACCGGCTCAGCTTCGTGTCGTCGGCGGTGACCTCCTCCATCCACGTCCGGTCCGACACCTCGAAGACGTCACCGATCCGGTTGGAGTTGGTCTCGTCGGGGCAGAAGAGCCGGAAGTTGTCCGGGTTCAGGCGGTAGGCCTCGCGCATCAGCTGACCCAGCTTGCGGGTGGACTCCAGGCGCTCGGAGGCCCTCGTCTCGACCGGGACCGCCATCTCGCGGAAGTCAGGCAGCTGGAGGGGCTTCATCAGCCGTCCGCCGTTCGCGTAGGGCGTGCCCGACATGGTGAGGTTCTTGTCGGTGGGGTTGGCCGAGAGCACCAGCTCGCTGGGCGACCCGTCGTCGTTGAAGAGCTCCTCGGGCCGGTACGACTTCATCCACTCCTCGAGAAGGCGCAGGTGCTCGGGGTTGTTCTTCATGCCCGACAGCGGGACCTGGTGGCTGCGCCACGTGCCCTCGACGACCTTGCCGTCGATCTCGTGCGGCCCGGTCCAGCCCTTGGGGGAACGAAGGATGATCATCGGCCACACCGGACGCCGACCGTCCCAGTTGCCGCTGCGCGCCTCTTCCTGGATGGCGGTGATCCGCGCGTACGCCTGGCTCAGCGCCTCCGCGAAGCGGTGGTGCATGCCGGGGGTGTCGCTGCCCTCGACCTCGATCACCTCGTACCCGTGGCCCTCGAACAGCTTGCGCACCTCCTCGCGCGGCTTGCGGGCCAGCACCGTCGGGGCGGCGATCTTGCCACCGTTGAGGTGCAGCACCGGCAGCACAGCGCCGTCGTGCTCGGGGTTGAGGAAGGAGATGCCCTTCCACGAGCCCTCCAGGGGGCCGGTCTCGGCCTCGCCGTCGCCGACGACGGACACGCACAGCAGGTCGGGGTTGTCGAAGACGGCGCCGAACGCGTGGATCAGCGCGTAGCCGAGTTCACCGCCCTCGTGAATGGAGCCCGGTGTGGTCACCGACGCGTGGCTGGGGATGCCGCCTGGCGCAGAGAACTGCCGGAACAGCTTCAGGACGCCTTCGTTGTCGTTGGTGACGTGGGGGAAGGCGTCCGTGTAGGTGCCTTCGAGGTAGGACGCCGCCACGATGGCGGGGCCGCCGTGGCCGGGGCCGGTGATGTAGAGCGCCTTCTGGCCCGTCCGCTTGATGAGCCGCGACACGTGGGCCCAGATGAACGACAGGCCGGGGCTGGTGCCCCAGTGGCCCAGGAGCCGGGGCTTGATGTGCTCTTCCTGCAAGGGCTCACGCAGCAAGGGGTTGGCCATGAGGTAGATCTGGCCGACGGTGAGGTAGTTGTTCGCGCGCCACCATGCGTCGATCGCCGCGAGCTCGGATTCGTCGAGTGTCGGAAGGTTCACTGCCATGTGCAACACGCTAGCGGCACCGGCCCGGCCCGGCAGGGCTACCTGATTATTGGCACTGGTTGCCAATAACCGCCGGCGACGGTGAGCGGCTCACTCACGGCAGAGACGCGAGCGGCGTTACGCCGTGCCGTGCTCCACGGAACGCAGCCAGGCGCCCATGGCGTCCAGCCCCAGCCCGACGTTGCCGATCTGGACGTGGTTCTCGGCCTGTTCCGCGGCGGTGAACACCCGACCCGTCACCGATCGAGCCGACGTCAGGGCCGCGCGCTGGGCGTGGTACAGCTTCGGCGGCTGGAACCGGTCCTTCTCTCCCGCCAATAGCAGCACGTCTTGGGTTACCAGCTCCGAGTGCAGGTGCCCGGCATTCATGGCCATCATCCAGCGCGCGACGGTGACGGGCGCGGCGTCCAGGCTGTTGGTGATGTACAGGATCTGGTTGACGACATGCCCGAGCGTGGGGATGGCCCGCGCCCGGACGCGGATCGACCAGTTCATGAAGCGTTCGGAGCGCATCATCAGGCTGAGCGCCGCCCGGACGACCACCGGTTGGACGGCCACCAGGTCGTAGAGAGGCGGGTCGACGATGACCCTGGCGATCCGCTTGTCGAAGGCGGCGGCACGCAAGCACCAGTACCCGCCGAACGAGATACCGAGCAGCGTCACGTCGCTCAGGTCGAAGTGGTCCAAGATCGCGCCGACGGGCCGCTCCCAGTCGTGCTCGTGCGCGAGGCCGTGGAGCCGGTGGGTGGCCCCCTGCCCGGGCCCGTCGAACGCCACCACCTCGTACCCGAGGTCGGCGAAGTAGCGCCAAAAGCAGAAGAACTCCTCGATGAAGGAATCGACGCCGCCGTGGATGACCACGGTCCCGCGACGCGGGCCGACCGGCGGCAGCCGGGCCGCCGACAGGGCAGCCCCCCGGTAGGGGACCTGGTGTCGCTCGAAACCCTCGCCGGCGAATCCATCATCGAAGGCCGTCCGGAAGGACCGGTAGCGGGGCACTTTGTCGGGGTCGCGCGGGTCGGTGTGGAACTCAGCAGCACGGTAGTTGAACGCGGCGTTCCTGAGGCGTCCGTCCTGCACCGCCGTCTCGGCGAGGCCGGTGAAGACGGCAATGCTGTCGCTGGCGCGCCGGATCTGGCGCCCAGCGGCGGCGATGTCCTCCAGCCGTGTGTACCCCAGCGAGTACCAGCGGTTGAGCTGGTAGTTGAGGAACCGATTCCTGGTGAACCTGTAGTAGCCGACCGGCAGTTCGTCCGCCATGTGCGCACCCTCCCGTCACAGCCCACGCTACGCCCTGCCAGCGTTCTCACGTGAGCGCCGCGGCGCCACCGTCACCAGCCTCGACGCGGCCACCACAACGAGCATGGCTGCGTGGACCCGGCGCGAACCCCCGTGCAGGGCAGGGGTCCGGGCGAGGGCTGCTCGGTCTCGGCGGGATCGTCGGCGAGATCGGCGGTCTCGGTGAACTCGTCCACGAGGGCGGACCACGGGTCTGAGTCGTGGTGCTCGAGGCGGAGTTCGTAGCCGTTGAGAAGGATCTCGCAGTCGCAGAATCCGCCCAGTCGGGCCAGCCGGCGCTCCAGCGCGGTGGCTCGGGGCGCGCGCACATCGCGATAGCGGGTGGCGAAGCGGAGCCGCGTGTTGCACCCGAAATCGAGCAGCATCCGGTGCACGTAGCACAGCAGGCACTCTCCGTGGTCGGGCTGCAACAGCGCCTGGGAGGCGTCGGCCAGGATGCGCTCGGCGTCCTGAACGGCGGGGACGCCCCCCAACGAGACGGCGTCGGTGGGGAGAGCGGGCAGGTCACCGGACCACTCCCCCAACAGGCTGGCCCAGCCGGCGGGAGTGACGACGTACACGTCGCCGTGCAGGGCCGCCGTGAAGTGGTTGCTGTAGCGCCAACCCCACCCGTACTGGACCTCGACTGCGCTGACGGCCGCTTCGCCTGTGCGGCACACGACCGTGACCAACTCACCGGTCATGGCACTCCAGCCGCGGCCCGTCCACGTCCGCGTGGGGGCGAGCCCCTGCGCGACGTCGCAGAGCTCGTCGCTCAGACGCTGGATCGACGCGGCGACGAAGCAGTCGTGGTCGTCGAAGACGGGTGCGGGGGTCGGCAGGGAGCGCACAGCGAGGACGGCCAGGGTGGCTCGTTCGACGTGGGCGACGAGGGTGGTGCCGGGCACCGCCGAACCCAGTCGGAGGATCTCGGTGAGGACGCGAGCGCGGTCCTCACCTCCGGTGAACGTCTCGGTGAAGGTCGTCATGGCAGACAGCATCGGGGCCCTCACGGACAATCCCGCCTCGATCCGTGGGGGGTTGTGGACAACGGGGCCATCAAGCGCCTTGTCCACAGTTGGGCGCTGCTCAGCCCGACCCGTCGGCGTCCTCGGCGAAGGTGGTGCGGCCCCGCAGCTTCTGTGCCAGGGCCTCGTCGATGCTGTCCCCCACCAGCGAGACGATCCGCAGTGCCCGGTGCAAGTGGTCGGGAACCAGAGGCGCGGCCATCACCGACATGCTCACGTAGACGCGATCGCGGATCAGGAGGAACCGGACCCAGCGGGCCTCGGTGTTCAAGTCGCTGAGCACCTCCATGGCCCGCGACCGGCCCTCGACCTCGTGCACCAAGGGCGCGAAGACCAACACCTCCTGGGCGTCGGGGCTGGGCCGGACAAACACCATCGTCGAGCCGACCCGCAGCGCCAGATCACCCTCGTCGTCGCGCAGCGGAACGTGACCCAGGTAGCTGGCCAGCTCCCGGTCGACCGTGGCGCTGAGTTCGGCGAAGGTGCGGGCCAGTTCGGGGTCGGCGCCCTCGACCGCACCGGTCACGGCGCCGTCTGATTCCGTCGGTGCCGGGACAAGGATGTCGGCGAGTTCGTCGGGGGCCAGCAGGGCGGGGTGCTGGACGCCGTAGACCTCTCTCAGCGCGTCGGACGCCGCCGTCGCCAGCCGGTCGGGGGCGTCCTGGCTCCCCTCCATGCGGTGCGAGCCCCACCCCGCGGCGTTCGGCTGCCAGCCAGCCCCTGAGAGCCGGACGCCGGCGTCCGGCCCCACGCCGTCATCGGTGCGCGCGTCGCCCACGAGGCGTCCGCCATCGAGGCAGCTGAACCTCAGATAGGGCTGGGTACCGCCGCCGTCGGTGACCAGCGCCCCGATGGAGAGCGTCGCGCCGGCGTCCATCACGGATAGCACCTCGGCGAGGCGGTCGGCGAACCGCCGCCACGACTCCAGGGCGCTGCGGTCGAAGTCGAAGTCGGAGACGTCGGAGGTTTGCCAGGAATCCTCAGCCACGCCCACAACCTAGCCGCTCGGCCCGAGCGTCGCCGCGACGACGAGCAGCGAAGCCACCGAGAGGATCGTCGACCAAAAGACGACGTCCCTGGCCAGCAGTTCGCTCTCGGCGTAGCGGGTCGCGATGACGTGCACGTTCTGGGCCGCGGGGAGGGCGCCCAGCACGACGACGGCGTACAGGTCGGCCCCGGTCAGCCCGAACGAGCGCCCGACCAGGTAGGCCGCGAGCGGGTGTCCGACGACCTTGAGCAGCACCGCGAACCACCCCTGGGCCCGGTGGGCTCCCCGCCCGGGCAGCGGGTCCAGCCGCAGGGAGACCCCGAAGGCCATCAACATCAGCGGGACCGCCGTGCCGCCGATCATCTCGATAGGGGCCCACACGACCTCGGGGATCCGCAGCCCGGTCAGGTTGACCGCCAGACCCGCAAGGATGGCGATGGTGATCGGGTTGCGGACCGGCAGCGAGAGGTAGCGGGCGGGGCTCAGCCGGACCCCGGAGGCCCTCGCCCCGGCGACGTCGAGGAGGGCCAGGCAGACCGGCATGATGACGGCGACCTGGAGCAGAAGGATCGGCGCCATCCAGGTGGCGTCGCCGAGCAGGGCCAGCGCCACCGGGAGCCCGAAGTTGGCGGCGTTGGTGTAGGAGCTGGCCATGAACCCGATCACGGAGCCGCCGAGGGTGGGCTTGAACGACAGCCCGGCCACCAGCAGGTAGGCCAGGCCGCTCGCGGCCATAGCGAGCGCGGACACGACCACGGTCAGCGAGAAGACGTGGTCCAGGGACGCCCGAGACACGAGCGCGAAGAGCAGCGCCGGCGAGCCGACGGTGAAGGCCAGCATCGACATCATCCGGCGGCCCCGCGTGTTGACGAGGCCCAGCTGAGCGATCAGCCAGCCGACGCCGATCACGACCCAGATGGTGGAAATTCCCGCGATGGCGCCTTGCACGTGGCGACACTACCGAACGGCCCGCCACGGCATCTGGGCTGGCCGACGCCTTAGCATGTCCGGGTGCCCCGCGACCGCAACCACGTCATCGACCTGGCGCGTGCGCTGTCGGTCGGCGTGGTGGTGGTGTTCCACACGCTGCTGTACCAGATCCGGGTCACCGAGGAGGGCCCGACGCTCGTGCCGTGGGCGGCGCCGCCCTCGTTGTACCCCTTGTCCTGGGTCCTGATGATCATGCCTCTGTTCTTCGTGGCCGGGGGCTTCGCGCACACGCTCACCGTCGACCGCATGCGCGCCGAAGGCGCCCCGCGCAGCCAGTACCTCGCCAGCCGGGGTCGGCGCCTGGTCGGGCCGCTGGTGGTCTTCGTCTCGTTCTGCGCTGTGGCCGCCTCGGCGGCCGCGTGGGCGGGGTGGCTCGCGGAGGCGTCCGAGCTGAGCCGGCTGCTCATGCAGCTGCTGTGGTTCATCACCGTCTACCTGTTTATCACCGCCCTTGCCCCGCGGATGGTGCGGCTGCACGACCGCTACGGCGCGTGGCCGATGCTGGTGCTCGCCGTCCTCGCCGCGGCGGTCGATGCCTGGTCGTTCGCGTACGACCGCTGGGAGGTCCGCAACCTGAACATGGTGCTGGTCTGGCCGCTGGTCCATCAGTTCGGGATCGCCTATCAGCGCGGCTGGTGGCGGCGCGGCCCCGCCTGGAAGGCGTGGGCCGCGGTGTTGGCCGGCGCAGCGGGCGTCGCCTTCCTGGTGTTCGCTCTGGGCTACCCCCCCTCGTCGGTCGGTTTCGCTGACCTGCCGATCGCCAACATCCAGCCGCCCACGCTCGCCATGGCGGCGCTGGCGCTGGCCCAGTGCGGGGCGCTCGCGTTGGTCGAACGCTCCCAGGTTCTCGCCCGGCCGCCGGCGCGCGTGGTCAGCGCGGTCGCGGTCCTCAACGCCGTCATGGTGAGCGTCTACCTCTGGCACATCCCGTGCATCGCGCTCGCAGGCGGGCTGCTGCTGGCGCTGGTGTGGCTGCTGCCGGGGACGGCGCCGGTGCTGGTCTCACCTCCCGTCCTCGCGCTGGCCTCGCTGGCGGTCGTGTCGGCGGCGGTGCCCCTGCTCGGCCAGCTTGAGCTCCGTCTGATCCCGCCGATGGGCGACGAACAGGATCCTGTGCTCGCCGTCCTCGCCTTCGGCCTGCTCGGGGCGGGCACGCTGCTGGTATGGCAGACCGGCACGGTCGTGCACCCGGCGCGGCTCGGCTCCACGGCGGGCGTCTTGGCCATCGGGCTAGGCTCGTGGCTGATGGCCCGAGCGGCCGACCGCACCCGGGCGGCCGTACGGGACTAGCCCTGTTGCCGCGCCGACGGGCGGGAACGGAGAGACGCCGGTGAATCCGCTGCAGTGGGACGCGCCCTACCTGGTCGTGGTGGGCGCGCTGTTCGTCATCGTGATGCTGCGGGCGAACGCCACCTACTGGATCGGGCAGCTCATCGAGCGTGGCGCGCGGCGCACCCGCTTCTCGCGGCTGATGGGCTCCCCCGGCTACGCGCGGGCGGTCGACCAGCTCAACCAGTGGGGGCCACCGGTGGTGACGCTGTCCTTCCTGACGGTGGGCTTCCAGACCCTGGTCAACCTCGCGGCGGGGGCGACCCGGATGCCCTTGGCCCGCTACCTGCCGGCGGTCACGCTCGGGTCGGTGATGTGGGCCTTCCTCTACGGCACCGTCGGGTACGCGGGCTTCGAGGCGCTGACCCTGCTCTGGGAGCGCAGCCCCGCGTTGGCGGTGGCCCTCGCCGCGGTGGCGGTGGCCGCGCTGGCAGTCTTTGTCGTCTGGCGAGTCCGGAGGGCGCGCCGGCGCCCGCCGGTCGGGGCGGACGCCGCGGCGTCGGAGTAGCCCGCGCTCAGGTGGTCGGCTCGACGTGGGTCGGGTCGAGGACGCGCTGGAGAAACGTGCGGGTCCGCTCGTGTTGGGGGTTGCCGATGACCTGATCGGGGTGGCCCTCCTCGACGACCATGCCGTCGTCCATGAACACCACCCGGTCGGCCACCTCGCGCGCGAAGGCCATCTCGTGTGTGACAACCATCATGGTCATGCCCGTCGCCGCCAGGTCGCGCATGACGGCGAGCACGTCGCCGACGAGCTCGGGGTCCAGCGCCGAGGTGGGCTCGTCGAACAGGATCATCTCGACCTCCATGGTCAGCGCACGGGCGATCGCCACCCGCTGCTGCTGGCCACCGGACAGCTGCGCGGGGTAGGCGTCCGCTCGGTGCTTGAGCCCCACCTTGTCGAGGAAGTCCAGGGCGGTCTTCTCGGCGGCCGCCTTGTTCACCTTCTTGACCGCGGTCGGGCCGATGGTGCAGTTCTCGAGCACGGTCAGGTGCGGGAACAGGTTGAACTGCTGGAAGACCATGCCCATCTGGGTACGGATCGTGTCGACGTCGGCGTCCAGGTCGGTGATCTCCTCGTTGAGGATGAAAATGCGCCCCTTCGTTGGCTGCTCGAGCAGGTTGACACAGCGAAGCAGGGTGGATTTGCCCGAACCGGACGGGCCGATGACGCACACGACCTCGCCGCTGTGGACGGTGAGCGAAATGCCTTTGAGCACCTCGACGGCGCCGAAGCTCTTGTGCAGGTCGTAGACCTGGATCTCGTCTTCACGCTTTCCGGTGGGGATGGTCTGCGGGGTGTCGGACATGGCGGTCACCGGGCCTTCTTCGCCTTGGCTTCCATGCGGCGCACCAGGAGCGTCAGCGGAAGCGTGATGAGCAGATAGCACAAGCCGGCGACCACGAGCGGGGTCAGGTTGCCGTTGGAGTTGGACAGGTCACGCCCGAACTTGGTCAGCTCGAAGGCGGACGTGGTCAGGCCGAGCACGTAGACCAGCGAGGAGTCCTTGGTCAGCAGAATCAGCTCGTTGGTGAGCGGCGGGGTGATGATCCGGAACGCCTGCGGCAAGACGATGCGGCGCATCGCCATGTCGGACGGCATTCCCAGGCTGCGGGCTGCCTCGACCTGGCCCTTGGGGACGGCCTGGATGCCGGCGCGGATCGTCTCGGCCATGTATGCAGCCGAGACCATGCCCAGGGCCGTCCAGACGGTGCCGTAGGGCTCCAACGGGAACCGCAGACCCGGGAACGCCACCGAGAGCAGGCCGAACGCCAACAGCACGATCAGGGCGGGCACGCCGCGGAAGAACTCGATGTAGACGCTGGCCAGCCAGCGGTAGGGCGCGACCTGCGAGAGCCGCATCAGTGCCAGGATCGTGCCCAGCGTCAGCCCGACCACGAACGCCCCGGCCGTGTAGAGCAGCGTGTTCAGCAGGGCGCGCGGTAGACCTGCGCTGAGTGTGGCGGTGATCAGGTCGGGCCGGAAGAACACCCGCTGCACCTGGCCGCCGTCGACCGTGACGATCACGAAGACCAGCGCGGCGGCGAGGACGAGGTACTGGACGAGCCGGATGCGCTGGGCCCGCTTCCGCGGGGAGAGCTTCTTGCGGGGTGGGGCGGCGACGTGCGTGGTCATGGCGGTGCTCCCCGTCGGGTCCTGGCGGCGGACGCCACGGCGCCCAGGTGGGCCCACTGGCCACCCCGGACGCCGCGACGTCGTTCAGTGCGTCATGCGGGGGCGTCGACCCCGAACCACTTCTTGTAGATCTCGTTGTAGGTGCCGTCCGCCTCGGCCGCGTCCAGCACCTCGTTGATCTTCTCTGCGAGGGCCGCGTTGTCGTTGCCGACGTTGAAACCGTACTCTTCGCCGGTCTGGAACTCGGTGACCACCTCGACCGAAGGGTTGTCCTTGGCGAAGTCGAACAGCACGCCGTTGTCGTTGATCGCGGCGTCGACCGAACCGCCGAGGACCGCGTTGGCGCCGGTCGGCATGTCGTCGAAGATGCGCACCTCGTAGCCGTACTGAGCGGCGTTCTTCTCGGCGTAGTCCTTGCCGGTGGTGTCGGTCTGGACGGCCAGCGTCTTGCCCTGCAGGTTTTCCAGGCCGGTGATGCCGGACGAGTCCTGGACCAAGAGGGCCTGCGTCGCCTTGAAGTAGCCGTCGGAGAAGGTCGCGGACTGGCGGCGGGCGTCGGTGATGGTAATGGCGGCGGCGCCGACGTCGCACTTCTTGGCGGCGAAGACCGACCCGGAGGTGATCTGGTTGAACTCGATGTCGATGATCTCTTGGGTGACGCCGAGGTCTTTGGCCACCAGGTCCATCAAGTCGACGTCGAAGCCGATGATGGCGCCGGAGGCGTCCTTGAACTGGAACGGCTTGTAGGCCAGGTGAGTGCAGACGGTCAGCTTGCTGCTGTCGACGAGCGTGTAGCTCGCCGACCCCGAGGCGGGTGCGGACGCCGACGGCGTCCCGCTGGTCGCACAGGCGCTCAGACTGAGTGCCGTGGTGCCGGCGACGAAAGCCAGCGCCACGGCCCGGAGCTTATTCATGCGGTGGGATCCTCTCACGATGTAGTGATGCCGCATTTTCGCACCCACGGGCGACGATGGACCCGCCGACCACGCTGAGTTACACAGACGTGACCAAAGAGCGCAGCGCCGCCGTGCCGCGTATCTTGGCGCCATGGACCCAGCCACCCCTGACGCCGCCGCTTCGGCCGCCCTCCGTGACGTGGCCGCCGAGGTTGCGCGCGCCTGCGGCCGCCTCATCGTCGACGGACGCCCGCGTCACGTCGGCGTCGCCTCGACCAAGAGCAGCGCGACCGACGTGGTGACGGTGATGGACCGCCGCAGCGAGGCGCTCGCGCAGGAGATCCTGGGCCGGCTCCGGCCCGACGACGCGGTCGTCGGGGAGGAGGGCGCCGATCGGGCGGGCACCACCGGGATCACGTGGCTGGTCGACCCGATCGACGGCACCGTGAACTACCTCTACGACATCGACGAATACGCGGTCAGCGTCGCCGCCGTGGTCGGTGACGCGCACGTGCACGGCGGCTTCCTACCGGTGGCGGGCGCGGTGTACCAGCCGTGCACCGACGAGCTCTATCTGGCGTCCGCCGGCGGCGGCGCCACCGCCAACGGCGAGCCGCTCGCCTTCGACCCCGCCGACGCGCTCGCCACCTCACTGGTGGGGACGGGGTTCGGGTACGCCGCCGCCGACCGCGAGCGGCAGGGCGCGGTCCTCGCGAGGGTGCTGCCCCGGGTGCGGGATATTCGCAGGCACGGGGTGGCCTCTCTCGACGTGTGCGCCGTGGCCCGCGGACGCCTGGACGCCTATTACGAGGAGGGCCTCAACGCCTGGGACTACGCCGCTGCCTGGCTCATCGCCCAGGAAGCGGGCGCGACCGTGCGGGGGGCCGGACGCCGGCGTCCGGGCCGCGACTTGCTGCTCGCCGGCCGCGCGGACGTCCTCGCCGAGCTCGAGGCGCTGCTGACGTGAGGGACGCGTCGGGCCCGCCGGTCGAGGGACTGGCGGGCCCGAGGTGTCTTCGGAGTGGAAGGAAACGTCAGCTGCAGCCGCTGGTGGAGCCGCAGCCCTCGCAGACGTAGCAGCTGCCCGAGGGGCGCATCTTGGTGCCGCAGGTGAAGCACAGCGGCGCGTCGACCGCCTGACCCATCACGCGCTCGATCAGCTCGGCCGTGGTGTGGGCGCCGGACAGGTCGGGCGTCGCCGAGACGAGCGTGGGCTGGTTGGGACCGGCCTCGTCGAACCGCATGTCGTCGACCGCGTCGTTCTTGAGGGATTCGGAATCGATGAGTTGCGACTCCTCCTCCTCGGACAGGTAGGAGCCGGTCTCCACGTACCGGGCCCGCTCCGCGGCGGTGTAGATGCCCAGCTCGGCGCGCTCGTCGAAGGACAGGTAGTCCAGGGCCAGGCGCTTGAAGACGTAGTCGATGATCGACTGGGCCATCCGCAGGTCGGGGTCGTCGGTCATGCCGGCGGGCTCGAACTTGAGGTTGGTGAACTTCTGGACGTAGGTCTCCAGCGGGACGCCGTACTGGAGCGCGATCGAGATCGCGATCGAGAAGGCGTCCATGACACCGGCCAGCGTCGAACCCTGCTTGCCGAGCTTGAGGAAGAGCTCGCCGAGGCGTCCGTCTTCGTACTCGGAACTGGTCATGTAGCCCTCGGCGCCGCCCACCGTGAACGAGGTGGTGCGCGACAGGCGCGTCTTCGGCAGCCGCTGGCGTCGCGGCCGGTATTCGACCCGGACCTCGGGCGCCTTGGCCTCGGCCTTCGGCTCCTCCTTCTTCTTGCCATCGGACAGCGGCTGGCCGACCTTGCAGTTGTCGCGGTAGACGGCCAGGGCCTTGAGCCCCAACTTCCAGCCCTGCAGGTAGACGTCGGCGATGTCGGCGACGGTGGCCGACTCGGGCAGGTTCACCGTCTTGGAGATCGCGCCGGACAGGAACGGCTGCACGGCCGCCATCATCCGGACGTGGCCCATCGGCCGGATCGAGCGCTCACCCATGGCGGTGTCGAAGACCTCGTAGTGCTCACGCTTAAGGCCAGGTGCGCCCACGACATGGCCGTGCTCGGCGATGTAGGCGACGATCGCCTCGGTCGTCTCTTGGGTGTACCCCAGCTGCCCCAGCGCACGCGGGATGGTCTGGTTGACGATCTGCATGGAGCCGCCGCCGACGAGCTTCTTGAACTTGACCAGCGAGAAGTCGGGCTCGATGCCGGTGGTGTCGCAGTCCATCATGAATCCGATGGTGCCGGTCGGCGCCAGGAGCGAGGCCTGCGCGTTGCGGAAGCCGTTGCGGCCGCCCACCTCGATGACCCGCGCCCACTCCTGGGTCGCCGCGTCGTGAACGGCGGCGTCCTCGCGCTCGACCACGCGAAGGTCGTCGTTGGCGGCCTGGTGTTTGCGCCTCACCTTCTGATGCGCCGACGCGTTGCGCGCGTAGCCCGCGTACGGTCCCACGACCGCGGCCAGCTCTGCGGAGCGGCGGTACGCCGACGCTGTCATCAGCGAGGTGATCGCCGCGGCCAGGCTGCGCCCGCCGTCGGAGTCGTAGCCGCGTCCCATCGCCATCAGCAGCGCACCGAGGTTGGCGTACCCGATGCCCAACTGGCGGTAGTCCTTCGTCGTCTTCGTGATCGCCTCGGTCGGGAAGTCGGCGAACGTGATGGAGATGTCCATGGCGGTGATGATCAGCTCGCAGGCCTTGACGAACGTCTCCACGTCGAAGGAGTTGTCGTCGCGGAGGAACTTCAGGAGGTTGAGGCTGGCCAGGTTGCAGGAGCTGTTGTCGAGGCTCATGTACTCCGAGCACGGGTTGGACGCCGTGATGCGGCCCGTCTCGGGGTTGGTGTGCCAGGCGTTGATCGTGTCGTCGTACTGGATGCCGGGGTCTGCGCACGCCCAGGCCGCCTTGGCGATCTTGTCGAACAGGCTCCGGGCGTCGACGGTCTCGATGACCTCTCCCGTCATGCGGGCGCGCAGGCCGAACGGGGCACCGTCCTCGACCGCGTGCATGAACTCGTCGGTGACGCGAACCGAGTTGTTGGCGTTCTGGTACTGGACGCTGACGATGTCCTTGCCGCCCAGGTCCATGTCGAATCCGGCGTCGCGCAGGGCGCGGATCTTGTCCTCTTCGCGCGCCTTCGTCTCGACGAACTCCTCGATGTCGGGGTGATCCACGTCGAGGACCACCATCTTGGCCGCACGGCGCGTGGCCCCCCCAGACTTGATCGTGCCGGCCGAGGCGTCCGCGCCGCGCATGAACGAGACCGGGCCCGACGCGGTGCCGCCCGAGGACAGCAGCTCCTTGCTGGACCGGATCCGGGACAGGTTGAGGCC
>JBKHWW010000040.1:0-22938 GCA_046566345.1 Actinomycetes bacterium | reverse complement strand
GCGTTCGCGTACAGCGTGGGCAGCTTGCCCGGGCCCCTCGTCATCGCGGCAGACAGCGCCGTCAAGACCCCGACGCCGAACAGCATCTCGGCTAGCGGCCACGTCCGCGCCCGGGCGGCCAGAGCTCGGCCGGCGGCGACCCCAGCGACAGCGACGAGGGGAACGGCCACCAACGGCCCGGGCCACCCGAGGCGTCCGGTCAAGAGGGAGACGATCAGCACCCACGCCAGCCACGCGACGATGAGGGCGATGCCGAAGCGGTCGAGCGGGTCGAGGCGGCGACGGGCCCCGGAACCCCCGCCGGGGGCTCCTGAGGTGGTCACCTCAGCGAGCGTACTCGGGCAGCGCCCGGAACCAGTCCACGGTGTTCTGGATCCCCTCCACGAGGGGAACCGGCTGCACGTCTGGGAACAGCGCAAGCAGCCGGGCGTTGTCGGCCTGGGAATCCCGGACGTCCCCAGCGCGCGGCTCCGTGTGGTCGACCTCGGGGCTGAAGCCGAGGGCGTCCGAGATCAGGCCGATCAGCGCGTTCAGCGATGTCCGCGAGCCGAAGGCCAGGTTGACCGGGTCGAGGTCGTGGACGCCGCGCACCACGGCGTCCGCGATCACCCGCGACACCGTGCCGACGTAGGTGAAGTCGCGGGTCTGCTCGCCGTCGCCGTGCACCGACAGCGGGACGCCGCGCAGTGCGGCGTCCAGGAACGACGGGATGACGGCCGCGTACGCGTGCCCCGCGGGCTGCAGCGGGCCGTAGACGTTGAAGAAACGGAAGGCCAGCGTGGGCAGGCCGTAGGTGTGCCCGAACGAGAGCGCGTAGGCCTCGGTGGCCTGCTTGGAGACGGCGTAAGGGGAGATGGGGGCGGTCCGCATCGACTCGCGCTTAGGCAGCTCGCGGTTCGCCCCGTACACCGACGACGACGACGCGACCACGACCTGGATGTCCCCGGCGCGCCGGGCGGCCTGCAGCACCTCGAGGGTGCCGGTGGCGTTCGCGTGGTGCGAGGCGACCGGGTCGATCACCGAACGCGGCACCGACGGCAGCGCGCCCAGGTGCACCACGGCGCCCGCGCCGGCGCAGGCCTCGTCGAGGGCGTCGCTGTCGAGGATCGTGCCGACGACCAGCTCGGCGTCCGTGCCCTCGAGGTTGGAGCGGCGCCCCGTGGACAGGTCGTCGAAAGCGACCACCTCGTCGACCTCGGGGCGCGCGAGCAGCTCGCGCGCCAAGTTGGACCCGATGAACCCGGCACCGCCGGTGACCACGACCTTCACGGCCGCGAAACTATCAGAGAGCCCAGACGGCGAACGCGTAAGCTGCGGCGGGTGGACCCGGTCGAGCAGATGCCCCTGATCGTGGGCGTTCAGCTGGGCAGCGCGGCCCTGCAGGTGATCGCCGACGATCACGGCGTCGACCTGCTCCAGATCAAGGGGCCCGCCGTCGACCCCTCGCTGCTGGCCACCCGCGAGGTCACCGACGAAACCGGTGCTATTCGCGTCGAGACCGTCGCGCGGCAGAGCGTGGACGCCGACCTGCTCGTCCGCCCGGCGCACCTGCAGCGCCTGTTCGCCGCGATGCGCGCCCACGGCTGGGAGATGGCCTACCGGTTCGAGGACGGGTCGCCGTTCGAGCACGCCTCCACCTGGCTGCGCCCGGGGCTGAGCTCGGCCGACGTGCATCGGTCGTTCCCAGGGATCGGCCTGCACGCCGAGGCCGCCTTCGACCGCCTGTGGGCCGACCGCCGCACGATGCGGATCGCCGGCTACCCCTGCGTCGTGCCCAGCCTCGCCGGGCAGCGGTTGATCCTGCTGCTGCATGCCGTCCGTGGGGGCGAGGTCAGCGGCGGAGACGTACACCGCGCCTGGGAGCGGGCGACTGAGCAGGAGCGCGCCGACGTGGACGCCCTGGCCGCCGACCTGCGCGCCGAGGTCGCGCTCGCGGCCTGCACCGGACGCCTCGACCAGTACCGGCACGCGCGCGAGCACGACCTGTGGCAGGCGTTGGCGACCGGCAACCGGTCCCGGCTCGCTCTGTGGAAGGCGCGGGTCAAGGCCCAGCCGGACCTATGGAACGCCGTCCGCACCGCCTACTGGCTGGTGGCCCCCAAAGCCGGGCGCCTCGAGCGCGCCCTCGGCCGCCCGCCGACCGCCCGCGAACTGATCGGCGCCTGGGGGGACCAGGCGGTCGTCGCCGGCCGGGAGGTCGCACGGGTGGTTGGCCTGGTCGCCGGACGCGTCGGCCGTCTGGTTTCGCGCGCGGAGCGCCCATGACGTATCGGATCCCCGAGCGGCTGGCCTGGGTGGTGCGTCCGCCCGCGCCCGAACGCGGACAGCCGGCGGCCTACCTGCTGCGCCTTCCCGACGGCGACCCGCTCGCGCTGACGGGCAGCGCCGCCCTGATCTGGGTCCTCGCCGCCGAGGGGGACCCCGACGTGCCAGCCGCCCTCGCCGAGCTGCTCGGCGTCCCGCTAGCGGAGGTCGCCCAGTCGACATCGGAGTTCCTCGCCGGGCTCGTCGCGGACGGCCTTCTGGAGGTCGCGCCATGAGCGGCTTTCGTGTCCTGTTTGTGTGCACGGCCAACATCTCCCGCTCCCCGTACGCCGAGCGCCGCGCCCGCCAGGCTCTCGGCGAGGACGCCGACGTGACCGTGGCCAGCGCCGGCGTGCCGGGGTTTCCTGGGCGCGACATGGATCCCGAGATGGCTACCCTCCTGCGCGAGCACGGCCTCGACGACACCGGACACGTGAGTCGCCAAGTGGACGCCGCCCTGATGGACGCCGCCGACCTCGTCCTCACCTTCGAGTTCACCCAACACATGCGCCTCCTGGACGCCTACCCCCAGCACGCCGCCAAAGTCTTCGGCCTGCGCCAGTTCGCGGACGCCGTCGCCGCCGTTGAGGAGGGCGGGGGAGGTTCGAAGTTAGGCGCGTTGGAGCTGGGCGGGGCGAGCGTCGGCGAGGGCGGGGCGAGCGTTGGCGCGGCGGGTATGGCGGGAGCGACGGGGGCGGCGGCGGGTGTGGCGGGTGTGGTGGAGCGGGCGGCGTCCGTGGCACCGCCTGACTCAATCTCCTTCGACGTGGCAGACCCCTACCGACGCGGTCCGCGGGCTGCGCGCGCCGCGGCGTCCGCTATCGACGGATTGCTGGACCGGATCCTCCCCACCCTCACCGACCGACCGGTTCGCCCGCTGAGCCCCTCCGAGGCGGACGCCCACCCGCCGCAAGCGTTGCCGCGACGAGCGCGGCGCTCCGTTGGGCTCTGGATCGGATCAGGAATCGCCCTGCTCGCGGTGGGGGCGGCGGCGACGATCGCGGTCGGACGCCTCTTTCCGGGTGGGACCGGCGCACTGGTCGGCGCGATCATCGTCCTCGGCGGGGTGGGAGTCGTCGCGGGGCTGGTAGTGGGCGCACGCGCTCGATCTCGCGCGGCAGCGGAAGCGGGCCGGGGGGCGAGATCACCGCGTCCGGCGAAGGATCCTGATTGCGCTGACCCGCTGATCGCGACCGACCGGCTGATTGCGAGTGACCGGCTGATTGCGACTGACCGGCTGTTTGCGACTGACCGGCCGATTGCGGCTGACCTGCGGATTGCGACCTCCCAATTGCTTGCCATGGCGGACAATCGGGCGGTCGCAATCGACGGTCAGCCCAAGATCACTCCCCGCCGTCGGTCGAGGCCCATCTCTGACGAGGTCACTCCCCGCCGCTGCGCCGCAGGACCTCGCTCAGCCGCTCGGCGGCCGCCATCACCGCAGGCGCGTGCATGCGGCCAGGCTGGCGCGAGAGGCGCTCGATCGGGCCGGACACGCTCACCGCGGCGATGACCTTCCCTGCCGGGCTCCGCACCGGCGCGGACACCGAGGCGACCCCGGCCTCGCGCTCGGCCACCGACTGGGCCCAGCCGCGGCGCCGGACCGTCGAGAGGGCGACCGCGGAGAAAGTGGCGTTGGTGAGGCCGCGCTGGATGCGCTCGGGGTCCTCCCACGCGAGCAGCACCTGGGCGGCGGAGCCGGCGTTCATGGTGAGCCGTGTCCCGACGGGCACGGTGTCGCGAAGCCCGGAGGGGCGCTCGGCGGTGGCGGCGCAGATGCGGAAATCTCCCTGACGCCGGAACAGCTGGGCAGACTCTCCGGTAATGTCGCGCAGGCGGGCGAGAACCGGTCCCGCGGTGGCCAGCAGACGGTCCTCGCCTGCGGCCGCGGCGAGCTCGGTGAGGCGCGGGCCCAGGACGAACCGGCCCTGGAGGTCGCGGCTGACCAGGCGGTGGTGCTCCAGCGCCACTGCGAGCCGGTGGGCCGTCGGACGAGCCAGCCCGGTCGCGGTGACGAGCCCGGCCAGGGTGGTGGGTCCTTGCTCGAGCGCGGTCAGCACCTGAGCCGCCTTGTCGAGAACCCCGACACCAGAAGAAACGTCCATACTCTGATATTGCCGTCTCAAATCCTGACACGCAAGTCTACTATGGCGGCTAGACCACCGGCCCGCGCGAGCGGCGGGCCGCCGAGAAGGGAATCACATGGGCAAGACCCTCAGTGACAAGGTCTGGGAGGACCATGTCGTCCGCAGCGCCAAGGGTGAGCCGGACCTGCTCTACATCGACCTCCATCTCGTGCACGAGGTCACCAGCCCCCAGGCGTTCGACGGCCTCCGCCTCGCCGGCCGCGGCGTACGGCGTCCGGACCTGACGTTGGCCACCGAGGATCACAACACGCCCACCGAGAACATCACCCTGCCCATTGCCGACCCGGTCTCGCGCCTGCAGGTCGACACGCTGCGCCGGAACGCCGCCGAGTTCGGGATCCGCATTCACAGCCTCGGCGACAAGGACCAGGGCATCGTGCACACGATCGGCCCTCAACTCGGCGTCACCCAGCCGGGCATGACCATCGTCTGTGGCGACTCGCACACCTCGACCCACGGCGCGTTCGGGGCGCTGGCGTTCGGCATCGGCACCTCCGAGGTCGAGCACGTGCTCGCCACGCAGACCCTCTCCCAAGCCAAGCCGAAGACGATGGCCGTCAACATCAACGGCGAGCTGCCCGAGGGCGTGACGGCGAAGGACGTCATCCTCGCGCTGATCGCCAAGGTCGGCACCGGCGGCGGCCAGGGCTACATCGTCGAGTACCGCGGCACCACGATCGAGGACCTCTCCATGGAGGGCCGCATGACGATCTGCAACATGAGCATCGAGTGGGGCGCGAAGGCGGGCATGATCGCGCCGGACCAGAAGACGTTCGACTACCTCGAGGGACGCCCGCACGCCCCCGAGGGCGAGGCGTGGGACGCCGCCCTGGCCTCTTGGCGGACGCTGCACTCGGACGAGGACGCCGTCTTCGACGCCGAGGTCGACATCGACGCCACCGCGCTGACGCCGTTCGTGACCTGGGGCACCAACCCGGGACAGGGCGTCGGCCTCGGGGACGCGGTCCCGTCGCCGGCCGACTACGCCGATCCCGCCGAGCGGTCGGCCGCCGAGCGCGCTCTGGAGTACATGGGCCTGACCGCCGGGACGCCGATGCGCGCCATCCACGTGGACACCGTCTTCCTCGGCTCGTGCACCAACGGCCGCATCGAGGACCTGCGCCTGGCGGCGTCCGTCATCGAGGGGCGGAAGGTCGCCGAGGGCGTCCGCATGATGGTCGTTCCCGGGTCGGCGCGCGTCCGGCTGCAGGCGATGGCCGAGGGCCTGGACAAGGTGTTCACGGACGCCGGCGCCGAGTGGCGCGAGGCTGGCTGCTCGATGTGCCTGGGCATGAACCCCGACCAGCTAAAGCCGGGCGAGCGGTCGGCGTCCACATCGAACCGCAACTTCGAGGGACGCCAGGGCAAGGGTGGCCGCACCCACCTGGTCTCGCCCGCCGTCGCCGCCGCCACCGCCGTGCGCGGCACCCTGAGCGCCCCGTCCGACCTGGAGGAGAAGTAGCCATGGAGAAGTTCACCTCGCACGTCGGTGTTGGGGTCCCGCTGCGTCGGAGCAACGTGGACACGGACCAGATCATCCCGGCGGTCTACCTCAAGCGCGTCACCCGCTCGGGTTTCGAGGACGGCCTCTTCGCCGCGTGGCGGGGCGACCCGTCGTTCGTTTTGAATCAGGACGCCTACCGCGACGGCTCGGTACTCGTGGCGGGTCCCGACTTCGGGACCGGGTCGTCCCGCGAGCACGCTGTCTGGGCGCTGCAGAACTACGGGTTCAAGGTGGTCATCGGGACCCGCTTCGGCGACATCTTCCGGGGGAACTCGGGCAAGGCCGGCTTGCTGGTCGCGGTCGTCGAGCCCGAGGTGGCCGAGGCGCTCTGGGCCTACCTGGAGGCCAACCCGGGAGCCGAGCTCACCGTGAGCTTGCTGGACAAGACCATCTCCGCCGGCGGCGGCACCTACGAGTTCGAGATCGACGACTACACCCGGCACCGGCTTCTGAACGGCCTCGACGACATCGGCCTGACCCTTCAGCACGAGGACGCCGTCGCGGCGTACGAGGCGACGCGTCCGGCATGGAAGGTGAGGACGCTCCCGGCCAAGGTGGCCGACTGAGCTGAGTTCCTGGGGTGGTGGTCAACGCTGACTCGGCCGCCCTCGTCGTGAACGACGCCCAGCAGACCGCCGCCGGGGGTTGGCGCGTTTGACGCGTTGACCGAAGAGTCGACTTGTCGTGCGGCTTGGTCGTTGAGGGAGTCACCTAGCATTAAAGTACTGCGTCTTTTGGATGATCTTGGATCCACCCGTGGAATTCCTCTGGTCAGTGGCTTGGAATGCCCTAGCATCAGCTTCGTCGTGGCTGACAAGGAGCTTTTCGTCCTGGAGGCACCACGCAGGGGGATTCGAGACCGTTGACTGAGGTAACGGCCGCTGATAGGTTCCGCCTGCCGATCCGGAATGAATGTCACGTAGTCGAAGGATGGACTGTGAGTACTGGAGATTTCACCCCCGTCTCCACGATGAGACGCCGCACCCTCATCGCTGGTGCCGCTTGGAGCGTACCCGCCGCCGCGGTTGTTGCCGCCGCGCCGGCGTTCGCGCAGAGCCCTTGTTACGGCAGTAGGGACGAGGTGCACCTCCTTGCCAGGGCGTACAAAGCGACCGATGAGTGGACTGACGCGCAGAACGTGCTGGGTTGGGACGGTCAGGCCGCAGTGACGACGCTCCCAGATGCCCCCCCGCCACCTCCGAGGCTTGAGGTCGGGAATTTCCAGGTGCCGCTGTGGTGGGACGACCGGGTGGCAGTGAGAGACCCTGCGATCGTTGTCAGGAGCTGGGTGGACACGACGCAGTTTAACCCCAATATCCACGTGTGGGTCGACTACGGCGATGGAAACCCTGCGGTTGATCTAGGTACTCCCTTGATCCCCCCGACAACCGATGAGGTCCATTCCAACAGCTTCGACCTCGACGCTCAGAAGTTCATGGACATCCCCAATATTCTTGGGCAGATTCAGGTGTGGATGGAACCCCTCACCGGGAGCGGCGGCGCTACGACGTTCTTCGTCGACCAGATCTTCTTGTCGCTTTCGTACGACTGGGACAGGTGCCCCACGCCCTGATCGCTGATCTCGCATAGGGCCAGGGAGAGGATGACTTCGGGGCCGCGCCCTCCGACCCCGACGCCTGGACCTGACCCACACGAGCAAACGGCGACGGTAACGAGCGTCGCCCCCTCGTAGCGCCGCTTCTCCTGCCCCTCCGTGTGCAATCCGGGGCGGCGAGTCCCGCTCTGTAGGGCCAGGCACGCCGCCCCGGATTGCACACCGCGGGCGTGGAGCGGCCGGCAGCCGGCGTCCGGCGGGACGTCAATCAGGGCAAGGCGGCGTGGGAGATCACGCCGTGGGCGTCCGTCTCGACTCTCAGGCGCTGACCGGTGCGCAGGTCGCGCAGGGCGGGGTCGACGGCGTCCGCGGCGATCGCGACGCGGCGTCCGTGGTCGTCGACGCACTCCCAGCCGTCGCGGGTGCGATGGCCGACGGTCACGTGTGTGGTGTCCACGCACAGAGCCTAAGAGGCGCCGGACGCCGGGGGCCAGACTCGCTAGGGTGGTCCCGCCCGCTGAACGAGGAGAACCGATGGCTCAAGCCAGCCGCACGCGCGTCGCGATCATCTTCGGTGGCGTCAGCTCCGAACACGACGTGTCGTGCCTGACCGCCGGGGGAGTGACGCGGGCCATCGACGCCGAACGGTTCGAGGTCGTCGGCATCGGGATCACCCCGTCCGGTCGGTGGGTGCAGGTGAGCACCGACGACATGCGCGCGCTCGTCGTGGTCGACCACAAGCTGCCCAGGTTGGACGAGTCCAGGCCGGAGGCGGTGTTGGTGCGCCGCGACGGGGGCGGCAGGGTCGCGACGCTCGCCGGTGACGCGCTGGTCGACGCCCGCGATTTCGACGTCGCCTTCGCGCTGCTTCACGGGCCCTTCGGCGAAGACGGCACGATCCAGGGGCTGTTCGAGATGCTGGGCGTCCGCTATGTGGGGTCCGGGGTGGCGGCGTCCGCCATCTCCATGGACAAAGACCTGATGAAAGCCGCGCTCGCCAGCGCGAAGCTGCCGGTGTGCCCGTGGGTGACGGTGACGGCGCGCGGCTGGGCCGCCGACCCCGACGCGCTCCTGCTGAAGATCGAAGCCGAGCTCGAATTCCCGGTGTACGTGAAGCCCGCCCGCGGCGGATCGAGCGTGGGGATCTCCCGGGCCGCCAGGCCCGCCGACGTCCCGGCCGCGATCGAGGAGGCCCTGAAGTACGACCCGAAGGTGGTCGTCGAAGAAGGGTTCGTGGGCGCCCGCGAGGTCGAGGTCGCCGTCCTGGACTCCCTCATCGGGACGCCGCGGGTGTCGCTTCCCGGCGAGATCCGGATGCACACCGAGGACGCCTTCTACGACTACGAGGCCAAGTACACCCCTGAAGGGCAAGTCAGCCTCGACGTCCCGGCGGCGATCACCGGCACCCTACTCACGCGGGTGCAGAAGGTCGGCGCCCGCACGTTCCGGGCGATGGGCGCCGAGGGACTCGCCCGCGTCGACCTCTTCGTGACCGCCGACGACGAGATCTTCGTCAACGAGCTGAACACCATGCCGGGGTTCACGCATCTGTCGATGTACCCGCTGTTGTGGGAGGCGTCCGGGTTGTCCTACCCCGACCTGATCGCCGAGCTGGTCCGGCTCGCTCTCGAGCGGCCGGTCGGGCTGCGTTGATGGACGGCACCGTCGCCGCGTACGGCGAGTTCGGACTCATCGACGCGCTCACCGAGGGCCTCTCGATGCCGGCGCACGTGACCGTCGGGCCCGGCGACGACTGCGCGGTGTTCGCGCCGCGCGGGCAGGTGGTGGTCAGCACTGACGCCATGGTCGAGAACGTCCACTTCAAGAAGGTGTGGTCGGGCCCGGGGGACGTCGGCCGCAAAGCGGTGGCGGCCGCCGTCTCCGACGTCGAGGCCATGGGCGCCCGGCCCCTGGGCTTGGTCGTCTCGCTCTCGGTACCCGCTGACACGCCAGCCGACTGGGTCCTCGAGTTCGGGCGCGGCGTCCGCGCGGAGTGCGAGAAGTCGGGGGCCGCCCTCGTCGGCGGGGACACGGCCCGCGGCGATCACATCGTCGTGGTGGTGACCGGGTTCGGCGACCTCGAGGGCCGGACGCCGGTGCTCCGCTCCGGTGCGCGGCCGGGCGACGTGGTCGCGTACGCCGGACGCCTCGGGAT
Organism: Actinomycetes bacterium; assembly: GCA_046566345.1. Classification (GTDB taxonomy): domain Bacteria; phylum Actinomycetota; class Actinomycetes; order Propionibacteriales; family Propionibacteriaceae; genus Propioniciclava. Next base: position 13,273 of record JBKHWW010000040.1, on the reverse strand, counting down.
GGCGGCGGCGGGTCTGGCCGTCCTCGGCCGGGGGTTCCGTTCGCCCGGCGCCGTGGTGCGCGCTCACCGGGTCCCCGAGCCGCCGTATGGTCAGGGGATCGTGGCGCAGCAGTCCGGGGCGACGGCGATGATCGACTGCTCCGATGGGCCACTGGCCGACCTCGGCCACATCGCACGCGCCTCGGGCGTCATGATCGACCTGGACTCCGCAGCCCTCGAAGTGGACGAGGCCCAGAAGACGGTGGCGGCCGCCATCGGCGGGGGAGACCCCCTCAACTACATCCTCACCGGCGGCGACGATCACGCGATGCTCGCGACCTTCCCCGCCTCGGCCGGGCTGCCGCCGGGGTGGACGGCCATCGGGCGCGTGCTCCCCGCCGAGGGCGACCCCGTGGTCACGGTGGACGGCTCCGCGTGGGCCGCCGGCGGCTCCGGGGGGTGGCGCCACTTCTGAGCTCCGGCGTGGGGGCTCGCGCGGGCGGCGTCCGCTTTGTTAGCCTCACTGGCATGGCGACCCGCGCGTCTTCCCCCACGCGGAGCCGATCGAACGCGACCTCGCGCTCGTCGTCCTCCCGTGGCGGAAGCCCCTCGAAGAACTCACGCAGATCCCCCGCGAAGAAGTCCGGGAGGGGCATCGGCGCGGTCTTCCGTGCCCTCGGCCGCGGGCTCCTCGCGATCTGGCAGGGCCTCGCGGGCCTGGTCGGCGGCGTGGTGCGGAGCCTGGGCAGCGGCGTCCGCGACCTCGATCCCGAGCAGCGCCGCGACGGCACCGGCCTGGCTCTGATCGGCCTCGCGGTCGTCGTTGCGGCCGCGTTCTGGTTCATGCTGCCCGGCGAGGTCGGCGACGCGCTGAGGATCGGCGTCGCCACCATCTTCGGGAGCGCGAGCGTCGTGCTGCCGCTGGCAGCCCTGGGCATGGCCTGGCGCACCCTGCGCAACCCCGCCGCCAACGGCCCAGCCGGACGCCAGCCCGTCGGCTGGCTCGTGCTCGCCCTCGGCGTGCTGGGGCTGGTGTCGGTGGCGAACGGCATCCCGGCGCCGACCGACGGCGAGGCGATGCGGCGGGCCGGCGGGATCCTCGGGTTCATCCCGAGCTCGTTCCTCGCCGACCTGCTCACGGTCTGGGTGGCGGTGCCGCTGCTGATCCTGACGTCTGTGTTCGGTGCGCTCGTGATCACGGGTGTTCCCCTGCACGAGATTCCGGAACGGGTCCGAGCGGCGCGGACGCGCTACGCGCGGCCTGCCAAGCCCCGGATGGCGTACGGCGTCGATGAGGCGTACGACAGCCCGCTGGTCCTCGAGTCCGAGCCACGCGCCGAACTCGGGCGGGGACAGACCGACGAGGTCTTCGACGTCTTCACCGGCGAGATCTTCGACGAGGCGACCGATGCGTCGGTCGGGCCGGGGGAGCGGGTCAGGCCGGGGGCGTCCGGTAAGCGAGGGAAGCCGGGAAAGCCGGTCACCGCGGGCAAGCCGCCGACGGTCGAGGTGGAGCAGCCCAAGGACCTGCAGCCTCCCGAGCACAGCAACGAGCCCCTGCGGGCGGAGCAGACGGTCCTCACCGGCGACGTCCAGTACGTCCTGCCCGATCATCAGGTCCTCAAGCCCGGAAGCGCCCCCAAGGCGCGGACAGAGGCGTCCGACGAGGTGGTCGGGCGGCTGGCCGAGGTGTTCCGGCAGTTCGACATCGACGCCACCGTGACCGGCTACACACGCGGCCCCACGGTGACCCGCTACGAAGTCGAGCTCGGGCTGGGGGTGAAGGTCGAGAAGGTGACCGCGCTTGGCCGTAACATCGCCTACGCGGTGGCGTCGGCCGACGTGCGGATCCTGAGCCCGATCCCGGGCAAGTCGGCGATCGGGGTCGAGATCCCGAACGCCGACAAGGAGATCGTCTCGCTCGGCGACGTGCTGCGCAGCCCGGTGGCCCGCAACGACCACCACCCGATGACCGTGGGCCTCGGCAAGGACGTCGAGGGCGGTTACGTCGTCGCCAACATGGCCAAGATGCCGCACCTGCTGGTCGCCGGCGCGACGGGGTCGGGCAAGTCGTCGTTCGTGAACAGCCTGATCACCTCGATCATGATGCGGGCCACGCCCGACGAGGTCCGGATGATGCTGGTCGATCCCAAGCGCGTCGAGCTGACCCACTACGAAGGCGTCCCGCACCTGGTCACGCCGATCATCACCAACCCTAAGAAGGCGGCCGAGGCGCTGCAGTGGGTCTGCCGCGAAATGGACGCTCGCTACGACGACCTGGCCGCGTTCGGGTTCCGACACATCGACGACTTCAACAAGGCCGTGCGCGGAGGCCTGGTGCAGCTGCCGCCGGGGTCCGAGCGCGTGTTGGCGCCGTACCCGTACCTGCTGGTGATCGTCGACGAACTCGCCGACCTGATGATGGTCGCGCCCCGCGACGTCGAGGACTCGATCGTCCGCATCACCCAGCTCGCGCGAGCAGCCGGCATCCACTTGGTGTTGGCCACCCAGCGACCCTCGACCGACGTGGTGACGGGCCTGATCAAGGCGAACGTGCCGTCGCGCCTGGCTTTCGCCACGTCGTCGATGACCGATTCGCGCGTCATCCTCGACCAGCCGGGGGCCGAGAAGCTGGTCGGTCAGGGCGATGGCCTGTTCCTGCCGATGGGGTCAAGCAAGCCGGTCCGCGTCCAGGGCGCCTGGGTCACCGAGCAAGAGATCCGGCAGGTGGTGGCCCACGTCACCGCCCAGTTGGCGCCCCAGTACCGTGACGACGTCGCCGCCCCGATCGAGTCTGCCAAGGTTGCCGAGGACATCGGCGATGACCTCGACCTCGTTCTCGAGGCCGCGCAGCTGGTCGTCAACCTGTAGCTGGGCTCGACGTCGATGCTTCAACGCAAGCTGCGCGTCGGTTTCGCCAAGGCAGGCCGCCTGATGGACATCCTGGAGACCCGCGGTGTGGTCGGGCCCTCCGAAGGCTCCAAGCCGCGCGACGTGCTGGTCAAGCCCGACGACCTCGACGAGGTGTTGATCAACCTCCAGGAGGGCTGATGTCGCCCGACCCCGGCCGTCGGACGGTCCTGGTCACCGGGGGCACGCGGGGCATCGGGCGCGAGGTGGTCCGCTCCTTGGCGGCGGAGTGGCACGTTCTGGTCGGAGGCCGGGATGCCGCCGCCGTGGCCTCGGTGGTCGCGGAGTGTCCCAACGCGCTGGGTTTCGTGGCGGACCTGTCCGACGAGGCTGCCACCGCCGCGGCGACGGGGTCCGTCTCGCGCCTGGATGCGGTCGTGCATTCGGCCGGGGTGGTTTCGTACGGCGGCATCGACACGCAGTCCCGGGCCGAGTGGCGGCGCGTGCTGGAGCTCAACGTGGTTGCCGTGGCCGACCTCACCCGCTTGGTCCTGCCCCTGCTGCGCCAGGCGCGGGGACATGTGATCGTGATCAACTCGGGCGCAGGTCTGCGCGCGGGCGCTGCGACCGGTGTGTATGCAGCTTCGAAGTTCGCCGTGCGCGCCTGGGCGGATGCCGTGCGCGACGAGGAGCGCGGAGTCATCCGGGTGACCTCGGTTCACCCGGGACGAGTCGACACCGACATGCAGGCCGAACTCCAGGCGGCCGAAGGCCGCGCTCACTACGACTCTTCCGGGCTTCTCACCCCTGAGTCGGTCGCTCGCGCCGTGGTGTTCGCCCTCGATGCTGGAGCCGACGCCAGCGTCGACACCATCACGGTTCGTCCCGCTGGTGGCTGAGCTTGTGAGCGCTTCCCCTCTTGGGTCGGTGGCCGGGGGTGGACGTGGTCGCATCTCAGCTGCGCGGTGGTCCGATGGGCGCCACCCCTGGGAAGGTGGTCCCCCGGCGCGGCAGCCCCCGCCGCGGCAGCCCCCGGCGCGGTGCGGGCTGAGGCAGGCACCCCGGCATGATGTGACTTTCGCCATGGTCGATTTTCCGGCACGTCGCTCAAGGCCAGTGGGACTGCATTCCAGGACGCGCCCGCCAAATCGAGCACGGCGAAAGTCACGCTGTGGTCCCGGAATCCCCCTCGAGGCGGCGCTGGCTCGACCCGCCCGCTGGCCCTCGGCCTGCGACGGTCACGCCAGGGAGGCCGTGGGCGACCTAGGGTGGCAGGCATGACGACAAAGCAGCGCAAGATCGGCCAGTTCACGGTGTCGGCGATCGGGCTCGGGGCGATGCCCCTGTCCTCCGCCGAACCGACGCCGTCACGCGACCAGGCCATCGCCACGGTTCACGCGGCATTGGATGCCGGCGTGACCCTGATCGACACCGCCGACATCTACGCCCCCAGCTGGGACACCATGGGCCACAACGAGGCGATCGTGGCTGCGGCCCTCGAGAGTTACCCCGGCGACACCAGCAAGATCGTGGTCGCCACCAAGGGCGGGATCACCAGGTCCGAGGGTGAGAACTGGGGACGCAACGCGTCGCCCGAGTACCTGCGCCGAGCCGTCGACCGGTCGCGACAGAGGCTCGGCGTGGACACCATCGATCTCTACTACTGGCACCGGCCGGACCGCCGGCGGCTGTACGCCGAGGTCGTCGAGACGTTCGCCCACCTCAAGGCCGAGGGGATCATCCGCGAGGTGGGCATCTCCAACGCCAACGTCGAAGAGATCGAGGTGGCCATCGAGGTCCTCGGCGAGGGCGGGCTGGCGGCGGTCCAGAACGAGTTCTCCCCACGCTTCCACCACACTTCGGCCAAGGAACTGCGTTACTGCGGCAGGCGTGGAGTCGCGTTCCTGCCCTGGTCTCCGTTGGGCGGGATGGGCGGCGGCGCGGCGGCGGTCGGCGAGCGGTTCCCGGTGCTCTCCGAGGTGGCGGACGCCCATGGCGTCAGCGCTCAGCAGGTCACGCTGGCCTGGGAGCTCTCGCTCGGGGAGCACGTGATCCCGATCCCGGGCGCGTCCCGCCGCGAGTCGATCATCGACTCGGCGAAGGCCATGTCGCTCGACCTCACGCCCGAGGAGCTGCAGCGGATCACCGCCGCGTTGCTCCAGCGCTGAAGGCGAGCGGTCACCCGGTAGATTGACGTGGTGACTACGACCCGCGTCCACATCGTCTCGCTCGGGTGCGCCCGGAACGACGTCGACTCCGAGGAGCTCGCCGGGCGCCTCGAGGCCGGCGGGTTTCGCCTGGTCGACCAGCCTGCCGACGCCGAGGCGATCGTGGTCAACACGTGCGGGTTCATCGAGTCTGCGAAGAAGGACTCGATCGACACCCTGCTGGCGGCAGCCGATCTCAAGGGGGTCGGCGCCACCCGCAGGGTCGTGGCCGTCGGCTGCATGGCCGAGCGCTACGGTCGCGAGCTGGCGGACGCCCTCCCCGAGGCGGACGCCGTCCTCGGCTTCGACGACTACGCCGACATCGACAGCACGCTGCGCCGGATCATGGCCGGCGAGCACCACGACGCGCACCTGCCGTCCGACCGTCGGCGGCTCCTGCCGCTGGCCCCTGCGCAGCGGCAGGCGGCGGCACTCGGGGTGTCCATCCCGGGGATGAGCCATCCGACCCCGGCACCCGACCTGGCCGGCGCGGCGCGCCACCTGCCCGACCTCCCCGATGGTCTCGCGCCGGCGTCCGGCCCTCGCCCAGTGCGACGCCGCCTGGGCGGCGGCCCGAGCGCGGCAGTCAAGATCGCCTCGGGCTGCGACCGCCGGTGCGCGTTCTGTGCCATTCCGAGCTTCCGAGGCTCCTTCGTCTCGCGGCCCGTGCACGAGATCGTCGACGAGGTCCGCTGGCTGGCCGACCACGGCGTTCGGGAGGCCTTCCTGGTCAGCGAGAACACGTCCTCCTACGGCAAAGACTTGGGCGACCCGAACGCGCTGACCACCCTTCTGCGCGAACTAGGCCGCATCCAGAGCCTCGACTGGGTGCGCGTCAGTTACCTGCAGCCGGCCGAGATCCGTCCCGGGCTCATCGAAGCCATGTGCTCGATCGACCGCGTGGTCCCCTACTTCGACCTCAGCTTTCAGCACGCCGCGCCGGGCGTCCTGCGCCGGATGCGCCGCTTCGGAGATCCCGACAACTTCCTGGGCCTGCTCGACCGGATCCGCGGCCTGAGGCCGGACGCCGGCGTCCGCAGCAACGTGATCGTCGGCTTCCCCGGCGAGACGGACGCCGACGTGCAGACCCTCATCGACTTCGTTGCCTCAGCGCGGCTGGACGCCCTGGGCGTCTTCGCGTACTCCGACGAGGAGGGAACCGAGGGGGCGACGCTACCGGGACACGTGGACGAGGACACGATCGCGGCGCGCTACGAGCAGGTCAGCGAGCTGGCCGCCGAACTGCTCGACCAGCGTGCGGCCGAGCGGGTGGGCTCGCGGGTGCAGGTGCTGGTCGAGTCCCGCGAGGGCGACCTCGCGGTCGGCCGAGCCGCGCACCAGGGCCCCGAAGTCGACGGGACCACGTCGTTGGCCGACGCCGCGGGTCGACTCACCGTCGGGGACCTCGTCTGGGGTAGGGTCGCGGCATCGGAAGGTGTCGACCTGATCGCGCGTGAGGAGGCGTCCGCATGACGGAGGGCAAGCCGGTCAGCAACTGGAACATCCCGAACATTTTGACCGCCGTGCGGCTCGTGCTGGTGCCGGTCTTCGCGTGGCTCCTGCTGGCTTACCCCCAGGACCTGACGATGCGGTGGGTGGCCACGGGCGTGTTCGTGGTCGCGATCCTCACCGACGCCCTGGACGGCAGGATCGCCCGCAAGTACAACCTGGTGACGAACTTCGGCAAGCTGTGGGACCCGATTGCCGACAAGGCCCTCACCGGCATGGCGTTCATCGGCCTGTCGATCCTCAACGAGTTGCCGTGGTGGATCACGATCATCATCTTGGTCCGCGAGTGGGGCATCACGATCCTGCGCTGGGCGATCCTGAAGTACGGGGTGATGGCCGCCAATCGCGGCGGCAAGCTCAAGACGGTGATGCAGTCGGTGGCCCTGATCATGTTCTTGCCGGGCTTGCAGTTCATGCCGGCGCTCTGGGACATCGTCGCCTGGGCCGCCATGATCGTCGCGTTCGCCCTCACCGTGGTGACGGGCTTGGACTACCTGCGTGAGGCGAACAAGATGCGCCTCGCTTACGAAGCCGAGCACCCAGGGGAGTCCCGTTGAGCGAGCTCGCCGCCAAAGTCATCAGCACGCTGAAGGAGCGCAGCCTCTCGCTGGCCGCGGCCGAGTCGCTGACCGGCGGCCTGATCGGCGCGACCGTGACGACGGTTCCGGGCGCTTCGAAGGTGTACCTCGGTGGCACGATCGCCTACTCGACCCACCTCAAGACCGACCTGTTGGGGGTGTCGGTCGAGAAGATCCGGCAGTACTCGGTGGTCAGCGAGCAGGTGGCGCTCGAGATGGCGCTCGGGCTCCAGGAAAGGACGCACGCAGACTGGGTGATCGCGGTCACCGGCGTCGCTGGCCCCGAGGCGCAGGAGGGGCACGAACCCGGCGAGGTCTGGGTCTGCGTCGCCGGGCCCCGGATCCCTTCGCTGCCCCAGTTCCAGCAGACGCAGCGGTTTCAGTTCGAGGGCGACCGCGAGGCGATCCGTGTGCAGACCGTAGACGCCGCGCTGCGCATGCTTCTGCGACTCGTCTCACCCGTGTAGGTTGGGAGCACCCGTCGGGCCGAGCATGGTGAGCCCGACATCGGAGGATCGCGAGGGGGTGGGCATGGCTGTCGTGTTGCTACGGGAGATGATGGGGGAGACCCTGCGTGCACTCCGGATTGCGTCGGGCAAGACGCTGCGCGAGGTGTCTGGCCAGGCCCGCGTGAGCCTGGGCTACCTCTCTGAAGTGGAGCGCGGCCAGAAAGAGGCGTCCAGCGAGCTGCTGAACTCCATTTGCGGTGCGCTGGATGTCGAACTCTCCGAAGTCCTGCACTTGGCAAGCCGTCGTGCGGACGCCCACGCGACCGTAACGCCCTTCCCGGTCCAGCCACGCGAGCCCCGCGCTGCGGTCGCCTGACCGCGTGCGCGAGCAAGAACTCTGGCGCCGGCTCAACCGCCACCTCGGCGCCGGCACGGTCCCGTCGTGGGTCGAGCACGTCGTCCTCGGCGAGCTCGACAATCGGACCGTCCGCGAGGCCATGGACGCCGGCGTCCCGTATCGCGACGTCTGGCTGGCCGTGTGGCGGTTCCTGGAGCTTCCCGACTCCGATCGTTGAGTTGGCCGGGCGGGACGCCTTGAACCAGTCTCAGCCCGTACGCCGACACGGCCCTGCGTGTCGCGTGCGCGTCGAACAGGTGTTCGGTAATGTGAGCGACGCCGTGAGGGTGTGGGTCGTTGTCCACAGTCGCTCAAGAGGGTGACGGAATGTCGGAGGCGAGGCCTAACGTGAACGGTGACGGGAACGAGGGGTTCCCACCACAGGTCCACGCAGCAGGCAGGAGAGGAACGATCATGGCGGTAGCAGATCGCGAGAAGGCGCTCGAGGCGGCCCTCGCCCAGATCGAGAAGGCGCACGGCAAGGGTTCGATCATGCGTCTCGGCGAAGAGACGCGTCAGCCGATCGAGGTGATCCCCACCGGTTCGATCGCGCTCGACGTCGCCCTGGGCATCGGGGGCCTGCCGCGGGGCCGGGTGGTCGAGATCTACGGGCCCGAGTCCTCGGGCAAAACCACGGTCGCGCTGCACGCGATCGCGAACGCCCAGGCGGGCGGCGGCATCTGCGCGTTCATCGACGCCGAGCACGCGCTCGACCCCGACTACGCGGCCAAGCTCGGCGTCGACACCGACGCCCTGCTGGTCAGCCAGCCCGACAACGGCGAACAGGCCCTCGAGATCGCCGACATGCTGGTCCGCTCGGGGGCCCTGGCGCTCATCGTCATCGACTCCGTGGCCGCGCTGACGCCGCGCGCCGAGATCGAGGGCGAGATGGGCGACAGCCATGTGGGTCTCCAGGCCCGTCTGATGAGCCAGGCGCTCCGCAAAATGACCGGGGCGTTGTCGGGGGCTGGAACCACGGCCATCTTCATCAACCAGTTGCGCGAGAAGATCGGCGTCATGTTCGGGTCCCCTGAGACCACCACCGGCGGCCGTGCGCTCAAGTTCTACTCCTCGGTGCGCCTCGACGTGCGCCGCATCGAGACGCTGAAGGACGGCACCGAGTCGGTGGGCAACCGCACCCGCGTCAAGGTGGTCAAGAACAAGATGGCCCCGCCGTTCAAGCAGGCGGAGTTCGACATCGTCTACGGCGCGGGCATCAGCCGTGAGGGCAGCCTGATCGACTTGGGCGTCGAGCACGGCCTGATCCGCAAGGCGGGCGCCTGGTTCACCTACGAGGGCGACCAGCTCGGTCAGGGCAAAGAGAACGCGCGCAACTATCTGCGCAACAACCCCGAGGTCGCCAATGAGGTCGAGCAGCGCATCAAGTCCAAGTTGGGCATCGGCGTGAAGCCCGGTGAGGCAGCCCAGGCGCCGACGACGGCCACCGACGTCCCCGAAGGGATCGACCCCCTCACCGGTGAGGTCGTCTTCTGAGCCCCGGGGTGAGCAGCCCGCAGAGCGGACGCCGCCGCTCGCGCCGGGGTGCCGAGGAGCCCGCAGACCTCGACGACCAGCCCCCCGCCGACCCCGAGGCGGTAGCCCGCACGATCGCCCTCCGCCTCCTTGAGGCGCGAGCGCGATCGCGGGCGGAGCTCGCGCAAGCGATGGCTAAGAGGAGCGTCCCCGACGCGATCGCGGTCGAGGTGCTCGACCGGCTCGAAGAGGTCGGGCTCGTCGACGACGCCCAGTTCGCGGAGCTCTGGGTCGAGGGGCAGCAGCGCCGCATGAAGTCCGAGCGCGTTCTCCGCCAGGAGTTGCGGGCTAAGGGCCTCGACGCCGAGGTGATCGCCGACGCCCTGGCCGACAACGAGGCAGACGCCGACTATCAGGCCGCTCTGGCGTTTGCCACCAAGCGAGTCCGCGCGATGACCGGCCTCGACCCCGCGGTCCGCTACCGGCGCCTGGCGGGTGCGCTGGCGCGACGCGGCTTCGCCGCGGGCCTCTGCCACCGCGTGGTGAGCGAGGTCACCGCAGACCCCGACGTCACTGCAGCCGACGTCGGCGACGGCCCCGAGGAGTGACCAGCGCCGGGTGTCAGCACGGGCGAGCCGGGGCGCTGGCGTCCGGCGCTGTAGAATCGGCCCTCGTCATGACAACGCACGCCATTCCCCGCACGTACGAGGTCGTCACCTACGGGTGCCAGATGAACGTGCACGACTCCGAACGGATCTCCGGGCTCCTCGAGGGCGCCGGCTATAGCCGGGCGCCCCAGGGCGACCAGGCGGACATCGTCGTGTTCAACACGTGCGCGGTGCGCGAGAATGCCGACAACCGGCTCTACGGGAACCTCGGTCACCTCGCCCCGGTGAAGGCCAAGCGTCCCGGCATGCAGATCGCGGTCGGCGGGTGCATGGCGCAGAAGGACCGAGACACCGTCGTCCGTAAGGCGCCCTGGGTCGACGTGGTGTTCGGCACGCACAACATCGGCTCGCTGCCCGTCCTGTTGGAGCGGGCCCGGGTCGAGCAGGCGTCTCAGGTCGAGATCGAGGAGGCCCTCACCCGGTTCCCGTCCACCCTGCCGACCCGGCGCGAGTCCCCGTACGCCGCCTGGGTGTCGGTGTCGGTGGGCTGCAACAACACATGCACCTTCTGCATCGTCCCGCAGTTGCGCGGCAAGGAGGCCGACCGGCGTCCGGGCGACATCCTCGCCGAGGTCCGCGCCCTGGTCGCCGAGGGCGTCCAGGAGGTCACCCTGTTGGGCCAGAACGTGAACAGCTACGGGGTCGAGTTCGGTGACCGGCTGGCGTTCGGCAAGCTGCTGCGCGCCTGCGGCGAGGTCGAGGGCCTCGAGCGCGTCCGGTTCACCTCCCCGCACCCGGCCGCGTTCACCGACGACGTGATCGCCGCGATGGCCGAGACCCACAACGTGATGCCCAGCCTGCATATGCCGCTTCAGTCGGGCTCCGACGCCGTGCTGCGCGCCATGCGCCGCTCCTACCGCAGCGATCGCTATCTCGGCATCCTCGACCGCGTCCGCGCCGCCATGCCGGACGCCGCGATCACCACCGACATCATCGTCGGGTTCCCGGGGGAGACCGAAGTGGATTTCCAGGCCACCCTGGACGTCGTTCGCCAGAGCCGGTTCTCGGCGGCCTTCACGTTCCAGTACTCGATCCGTCCCGGCACGCCCGCCGCGACGATGCCCGGACAGGTCCCCAAGGAGGTCGTTCAAGAGCGCTACGAGCGCCTCGTCGACCTCGTCGGTGAAGTCGCTTGGGCCGAGAACAAGTTCCTGGTCGGCAGGAGCGTCGAGGTGATGTTCGCCGACGGTGAGGGGCGCAAGGACGCCGCCACCCACCGGGTCTCGGGCCGGGCCCGCGACAACCGCCTCGTGCACGTCACGGTCCCCGAGGGCGTGCCGGCGCCGCGCCCGGGCGACCTTGCCGACGTCGAGATCACCTATGCGGCGCCCCACCACCTCAACGCCGACGGGCGGGTCACCAACGTGCGGCGCACGGCCGGCGGCGACGCGTGGGAGCGCTGGCACGCCGGGGATCGGCCGACGGCGCCGTCGGTGGGCCTGGGAATGCCGCTGCGCCGGCCCGAGCCGATGCCCGCGGCGTCCGCCGTCTGCGCGCAAGACTGAGCCAGGCTGACCCCGCACCGCCCCCGAACAGACTCAAGGCCGACCCCCGAAGGGATCGGCCCTGAGCCAGATAGATTGCGTCTTGGACGGACTCACGAGGCGTGAGCCGGCGGCGACAGCGTGAGGGAATCAGCGCCTCACGGCTGGTTGTCGCCCGTCCAGTCCCGTGCGAAGCCCTCGTTGGTGGCCTCGGTACCCGGGACCGACTCATCCTGCGGAGAGCCGACCCAGTCCTTGCCTGCCTGCTGGGCCTTGTCGACGTGCTCGGCGAACTTGCCGCCCGTTCGCTCGTCGATGACGTCTCCGGCCTGGTCGATTCCGGCCTCCACCTGCGCCTCATTGGCGTCGGCGTGCCCCTTGATGTCGTCGAAGATGCCCATATGGCCTCCTTTCGCTCGTCCAGCGCCGGCCCTGCTTTCACCCGGCCAATCCACCGTAACCATGACCCGCGCGATTTCAACACCCCCCACGCGGGAGAATGAGACCCGTGCTGCCCATCCTCGCGCTCAACGGACCGACCGCCAGCGGCAAGACGTCGCTGGCCGTCGACGTCGCGCTCGCGCTCGGGGCGCGGGGGCAGCCCGCCGAGATCGTGAACGCCGACTCGATGCTGGTCTACCGCGGCATGGACATCGGCACGGCCAAACCCACGGCCGCGGAGCGGCAGCGGGTGGCCCACCACCTGGTGGACGTGCTGGACGTGACCGAGACGGCCACCGTGGCGCAGTTCCAGGCCCGGGCCCGCGCGGCGATCACCGACTGCCGGGCGCGGGGCGTGGTGCCGATCGTGGTCGGCGGATCCGCCCTCTACATCCGGGCGATCGTCGACGACTTCGTCTTCCCCGGCACCGACCCGGTCGTCCGGGGCCGGTGGGAGGACGAGCTGGCCGCGGTCGGCGCTCCGGAGCTCCACACCCGGTTGACCGCCCTCGACCCGATCGCCGCCGCCGCCATCGAGCCGGAGAACGGGCGCCGGATCGTGCGGGCGCTGGAGGTGATCGAGCTGACCGGTCAGCCCTATCACGCGCAGCTGCCTGAGCGTCACTATCTCCTGCCGGGTGTCGTCCAGGTCGGTCTGAGCCTGCCCCGCCCGGTGCTGGACCTCCGGATCGAACAGCGGGTGGCGGCGATGTGGTCCGCTGGTCTGGTCGAGGAGGTCACCGGACTGGTCGCGCAGGGGTTGCGTGACGGGGTGACGGCGTCCCGCGCGCTGGGCTACCGCCAGGTGCTGGAGCTGCTCGACGGCCTCGTCGACGAGGCCGAGGCCCAGCGGCGGACGGTCGTGGCCACCCGTCGGTTCGCGCGCCGGCAGGGCTCCTGGTTCGTCCAGGACGACCGGATCGCCTGGCTTGCCCACGACCGCCCCGACCTGGTCGACGCAGCCCTCGACGTCGCCGGAGTGACCTCCGCCGAGGTGGGAGACTGATTTGGTGCCGCACTGGACGTTCGCCAAGGGTCACGGGACCGAGAACGACTTCGTCCTGCTCGTGGACCGGGAGGACGACAGGCCGCTGACCGCGGAGCAGGTGCGGTGGCTCTGTGACCGCCGCGCGGGGCTCGGTGCCGACGGCGTGCTGCGGGCGGTGGCCGGTCGGCACGTCCCGGAGTGGTCCGGCGACCCGGACACCTGGTTCATGGACTACCGCAACGCCGATGGC
>JBKHWW010000039.1:0-7190 GCA_046566345.1 Actinomycetes bacterium | reverse complement strand
GACGAGGTGGCCCACTGGGCGAGCCGAGCGCCTCGCTCGTCGCGGCCCCACCAGGCGCAGATGCTGGCATCTTCGCCCAACGCTGCGATCCCGGCCGCCACGTTGAGCAGGCTCCCGCCCACGTGCTCCTTAGTCGAATCTCCCCGGATGACTACGTCGATCAGGGCCTCGCCCAAGCACAACACCGCCTTGGTGCGCATCAGTGTCCCTTCGCTGCCAGCGGGTCGCCGGTGTCCCTCGGATCATGCGTAAGGCCCAGCTTGGCTTCCATCTCCTCCAGCGGGACGCCTTTCGTTTCAGGCATGACCTTGAGCACCCAGACCAGTTGGCCGACCATGAACACCGCAAAGACCGCGAACGCCACGCCGCCGCCCAGCGCCGCGATCACACCCGGGAAGGCTGTGGACGTGATCCAGGCGAACACCCAGTGGGTGAGCGAACCGAAGGACTGGCCACGGCCGCGGATCCTGTTCGGGAAGATCTCGGAGATGAACACCCAGATGACAGAGCCCTGACCGAAGGCATGTGCCGCGATGAAGACCAGCAGGCCAACCAGCACGAGCACGCTGGATGTGCCGTCGAAGGCTCCGGCGAGCGCGTTCTCGTAGTAGAACATAAGGCCCGACAGGAAGCCGAGGCTGATGATGTAGCCGATCGAGCCGATGATCATCAGCTTCCTGCGCCCGATCTTGTCGATCACGGTCAGCGCCGTCATGGTGGCGAGGAGGTTCATGAAACCGACCGCGATGCTCATCTGGAAGGCAGCATCGGTGGTAGCACCGGCTTCGATCATCACGACGGGGGCATAGTAGAGGATCGCATTGATGCCCGACATTTGGTTGAACATGGCGATCATGAACGCGAGCATGATGACCTTGAAGTGGCCCCTGGTAAAAAACGGCACCTTCGGCGCGTTTTCCGCGGCGGCGAGTGAGGCGTCGATCTCCATAATCTGGAAGTCAGCCTCTTCCTTCGACCTGGACAGCTTGGCGATGATCGCGCGGCCCTCGGCTTCCTGGCCGTTGGCCATCAGCCAACGTGGCGTCTCAGGCACGGTGAACAGCATGAATAGGAAGACAGCAGACGGGACCACCATCACGCCAAACATCCAGCGCCAGTCGACGTTCGGATCGTTGATCAGGGCGCGGACGATGGTGTTAGAGAGGTAGGCCAGCAGGATGCCGAGCACGATGTTGAACTGGACCAGGCCGACGAGCCGACCACGGACCTTCGCCGGCGCGATCTCGGCGGTGTAGATCGGGGCACACACGGACGCCGCACCGACCCCGATACCACCAAGGAACCGGAAGACCTCCAGCACGACGACGTTGGTGGCCAAGGCCGAACCAAGGGCACCCGCCAGGTAGAGGATGCCGATGACAAACAGAACCTTCTTGCGACCGTAGCGGTCGGCGGGCTTGCCGGCCGTCAGCGCGCCGAGGATCGTACCGAGGAGAGCGACGCCCACGGTCCAGCCCAGGTAGGCGTCGTCAAGGCCGAAGTAGGCCTTCAACTGTTCGGTGGTGCCGGAGATGACGGCGGTGTCGAACCCGAAGATAAGACCGCCGATCGAGGCGACCAGCGCGCTGCGTACTACAAGGGGTTTCATGAGGCGTCATACTAAGGCCACGCTCGCCTTGGACGATACCCTGCTCTCACGACGACGCCGCTCAAAGCCCGCACTGACGACGAGAGCGGGCTCGGAAACGAAGCCCTGCCGGGGGTGAGCGCGGTGCCGCCAGATGGCCGCTGGCTGCCACCAGCCACTCAAGACTCTCACATGCTTGGCTCAGCCGCGGCATCGCGCCCTTCCCGCCCCCGTAGGTCAGGGGTCCATTTCCGGCTCCCTCAGCCCCTGGGCAATCCGACCGCGGCGCCGCAGGCTTTCGTACTGTGTGGGCATGGCCACGCCTGAGTTCATCCTCGCCCTCCGCGACAAGATCGGGACGCAACCCCTGTGGTTGTCGGGCGCATCCGCGGGCGTCCACAGGCTCCGGGCGGACGGCGTACGCGAGTGGCTGCTGGTTCGCCGTGCCGACTCGGGGGAGTGGTCGCTGGTTACTGGCATCGTCGACCCGGGGGAGCACCCCATGGAGGCGGCTGTCCGCGAGACGGCCGAGGAGGCAGGCGTGGTCGCCGTGGTGGAGCGGCTGGTCTGGCAGAACGTCACCTCGATGGTCACCTACGACAACGGCGATCAGACGCAGTACATCAACCACACCTTTCGCTGCCGCTGGGTGTCCGGCGAGCCGTTCCCCGTCGACGGGGAGAACACCGAGGCGGCCTTCTTCGCCGAAGGTCGGTTCCCCGAATTGAGCGAGGGGCACGCGCAAACCCTGGCGGTCCTCATTGCGGACGCCCCGGAGTGCGGCCTGGGCCCGATGCCCGACCGCTGAGGCGGACGCCCGCACTCACCGCAGCCGGTGAGCCCGGAACAGTACGCCGGCAGACACGCCCAGGGCACGGCCCTGCTCGTGCAGCATCGGCGGGATGAAGTCTTCAGGCCTCGGATGATCGGGGAGGTCGGCGAGGTAGGCCTGGTGTGAGGCCAGGGACGCCACCGCGGCGGCCACGTCGGCGTCCGACACGGGCACACCGTGGGTCGGGCGGGAGTCTCCGCCGACGAGGAGCCAGGTGGCACCCCACTTCGACAGCCCTTCATCGCGGGCCAGTTCGGGGAACACCCACGTGTTGTCGGCGTCGCGGCAGGCGTCCAAGGTCGCCAGGCCGGCCGCGCGGTGGTCGGCCTGGTTGAGGCCCCAGGGGGCCTCCACTTCCCAGCTGCCGGTGAGCACCACGTCGGGCCGGAAGGCCCGGATTTCGCGGGCGATGTCACGGCGCAGCTCTAGCGTGGGTAGAAGCGTGCCGTCAGGGTGTGCCAGGATCACGAGCCGGTCGACACCCACCTCGGTGCAGGCCTGACGCTGCTCGGCGGCGCGGAGGGGCCCGACCTCCGCAGGCGGCGCCTGCATGCCGGCCTCGCCCGTGGTCAGCAACAGGTAGGCCACCTCGACGCCGTTACTGGTCCAGCGGTGGACAGCGGCGGACATGCCGTACTCCATGTCGTCGGGGTGGGCCACCACCGCGAGCACCCGCTTGAACGTGTGCTCGGGCAGCAGTTCGAGGGCGCGGCCGTCGGTCATGGCGCACACACTAGGGGTTCGGGAACCCGCCCTGGCAGGGGGATTTCCCGCCGGCCCGCCAGCGACCTGGAGCAGAAATTGTAACGATGTGGTGACACCTCCGCGTCCGGGCCGGATGGCTGATGCGTGGGGGCTAAGCCACGCCTAGTGTTTCGCCATCCGCGACGGGCCCGGCCCGCTGCGCACACCCAAAGGGGAGGAAAGCACGTGAATCGTCGTTTGGCTGTTGCAGGCATCTCTGGCCTGCTCATCGCCTCGATGTCCCTGTCCGCTTGCGGCCAGCGCTCCGCTGAGCCGGCCGCGTCCGCGCCGGGCAGCTCTAGCACGAAGGTCGCCAAGATCGCGCTGGTCGCGCCGTTGTCCGGCGGCCTGTCCGCGTTCGGCGCGGGCATGCGCAACTCGCTCGACCTGGCCGTCAAGCAGGCCAACGAGACGAACGCAGTCCCGGGTTGGCAGCTCGAGCTCGTGGCCGAAGACGACCAGGCCAGCCCCGACGCCGGCAAGAACGCCGCCACCAAGATCACAAGCGACCCCGAGGTGATCGGCGCCGTCGGACCGCTGAACTCGTCAGTGGGGCAGGCCATCCAGCCGATCTTCGAGTCGGCCGGCATGGCGCTCGTCTCACCCGCCAACACCAACCCGACCCTCACTAAGGGCCCCGACCTGAACAACCCCAAGCGGGCGTACCAGACGTACTTCCGCACGTGCACCACCGACGCCAT
The DNA here is from genome assembly GCA_046566345.1 of Actinomycetes bacterium. GTDB lineage: Bacteria > Actinomycetota > Actinomycetes > Propionibacteriales > Propionibacteriaceae > Propioniciclava. The sequence continues at coordinate 3,325 of JBKHWW010000039.1, read as the reverse complement.
CCAGGGCCCGTTCGCCGCCAAGCACCTGCTGGACTCGGGCATCACCGAGGTCGCGACGATCCACGACAAGAAGGCGTACGGCCAGGGCCTGGTCACCGCGTTCAGCGAGGCGTTCACAGCCGGCGGGGGCACGGTGGTGGCGGCCGAGACCATCAACCCCGACGACAAGGACTTCTCCGCGGTGGTGGCCAAGGTGAAGGCCGCCAACCCCAAGGCCGTCTACTACGGCGGTGAGTACCCGCAGTCGGGCCCGCTCTCCCAGCAGATGAAGGGCGCCGGCCTCGCCGTGCCGCTCATGGGCGGCGACGGCATGTACGACCCCGCCTACGTCGAGCTAGCGGGCTCAACGTCCGAGGGCGACCTGGTCACCTCGGTCGGTGCCCCCACCGAGAGCCTGGCCTCGGCCCAGGCGTTCGTGGACGCCTACAAGGCTGAGGGCTACAAGGAAGGGTGGGCTGCCTACGGCATGTACACCTACGACGCCGGCAACGCGATCGTCGCGGCGCTGAAGACCAGCCTGGCCGATGCGACCGACGTCGCCTCCGCCCGCCAGGCCACGGTCGAGGCGCTGGCCAAGGTCGACTTCGAGGGTGCGTCCGGACGGGTCGCTTTCGATGAGTTCGGCGACTCCAAGGCACGCGTTCTCACGGTCTACCGGGTCGAGGGCGGCATGTGGAAGGCCGCCAAGACGGAGGACTTCCAGTAACTGCCAGCCGTGAGGGGCTGTACTCCGGACGACCGGAGTCCGGCCCCTCACCCGTGCTCGGAGGATTGCGATGGACCTCTTCGCCCAGCAGCTCGTCAACGGGCTCAGCCTCGGGGCGCTGTACGCGCTGATCGCGGTCGGCTACACGGTGGTCTACGGCATCGTGCAGCTGATCAACTTCGCCCACGGCGAGGTGTTCATGGTGGGCGCCTTCGGGTCGTACACCACGTGGGTGCTGATGGGCTCGCCGACCGACCTGTCGCCGGGCTTCGCCTTCGGCGTCATGATGCCGGCGATGATGCTCGGCGGCATCGTCACCGCCGTCGGGACGGCGCTGCTGATGGAGCGCTTCGCCTACCGGCCGCTGCGCAGCGCCCCTCGCCTGGCGCCCCTGATCTCGGCGATCGGGCTGTCCATCGCCCTGCAAGAAGCCGTGCGCCTGTTCTACGGCCGGATCCCCGGCATGCCGGACAGCCGGCGTGCCATCCCGTTCCCGGTGGTGGAGGGGTTTACTGGGCGGTCCTGGCAGCTAGCCGGTGTCACGGTCCAGTACTCGACGGCGTTCACCCTTGTCGCGCTCGTGATCTGCACCGCGCTGCTGTGGTGGTTCGTCAATCGCACGAGAATGGGCCGCGCCATGCAGGCGACCAGCCAGGACGCCGACACCGCTCGTTTGATGGGCATCAACGTCGACCGCGCTATCGCCACCGCCTTCGCCGTCGGCGCGGCGCTCGCAGCCGTCGCCGGCATGGCGCACGGGCTCAGGTACAACAACATCGATTTCCAGATGGGGTTCATGGCGGGCATGAAGGCCTTCACCGCCGCGGTGCTGGGTGGTATCGGCAACGTCAATGGTGCCGTCGTCGGCGGCCTCGTGCTCGGGGTCGTGGAGGCGATGGCGACCACCTACATACCCGGCCAGTTCGGATCCTCGGCCTGGAAGGACGTGTGGGCGTTCGCCATCTTGATCCTGGTGCTCGTGTTCCGCCCCCAAGGCCTGCTGGGCGCCAAGGTGGTGGACCGCGCATGAGCACCACGACTTCACGCTGGGCGCGCTGGGCCGGGCCGGCCCGGTGGATCGCCCTGGTCGGCGCCGCCCTCGTCCTGGCCGCACCTTTCATGGCGTGGGCCTACCTGCCCTCGGCCCTGGACGACATGACGTATTGGGGCGAACCGTCTGTCCTCCAGTGGCTCGGCTTCGTTCTCGGCCTCCTGCTGCTGGCCTGCTTGCTCGGCCCACTGGTTCTCTCGCGCCCGCGCGTGGCGAAGGCGCGCAAGCTCGTCAACCTCGGACGCGGCGCGAAGGCCGCCTCGACGGCGTCCCTGGCCTACCTGGCGACGGTGGCTGTGTCGGTCGCCTTCGAGCTCGGCGGCCTGGTCGCCCTGGAGCCGGGCCTGTGGGTGGGCCTGGCAGGCGCCGCGCTGGCCACCGCCTCCACCCGGCTGCTCCCGCCCGGCCACGAGCCGCGACTTCGGTTCGTGCCCACCCCCTCCTGGGTCCAGATCCTGGGCATCGTCGGCGCGCTCACGCTGGTGCTGATCGTGGCCGCGTACGGACTCGGCCTCGGCGATCCCGGTTCGTTCGTGTCGTTCGCGGTGTTCTGCGGCGTCACGGTGTGGATCGCCGGCAGTGTCGGCGCGATGGGGTGGCTGGCCGCCGCCGCGGCGCAGAATCGGCACGCGCTGACCCTGGCAGCTTTCGTGGTCGCGTTCGCGTTCCCCTTCACCCAGGACGGCTCCGACGCCAACATGTCGATCGCGGTCGGGGTGCTGGTGTTCGCGGCCGTGGCCATGGGGCTCAACATCGTGGTCGGGCTGGCCGGCCTGCTGGACCTGGGCTACATCGCGTTCCTCGGCGCCGGCGCCTTCGTCGCCGCAACGCTGAGCGAGTCGGCGTTCGCCACGATCGGCTGGTCGCCTCCGTTCCCGGTGGTGGTGCTCATCTCGGGCTCCGTCGCCGCCCTCCTCGGCCTGGTGATCGGGTCACCGACCCTGCGTGTCTCGGGTGACTATCTGGCGATCGTCACCCTGGCGTTCGGCGAGATCTTCCGGATCACGATGAACAACCTCGACGGCGTCGACGGCCCCAACATCACGCGCGGATCCAACGGCATCCCGGCCATCCCCGACCTCACGTTCTTCGGGTTCGACTTCGGGGAGAGCCACATCATCCTCGGCGTCGAGATCGGCCGGTTCGCCAACTACTACTGGCTGCTCCTGCTCGTGATGGGCTTCATCATCCTCGTCTTCACCAACCTCAACCACAGCCGGATCGGGCGCGGCTGGGTCGCCATCCGCGAGGACGAGCGCGCTGCGGAGGCCATGGGCGTCAACGTCTTCGGCCTCAAGCTCCTCGCCTTCGCCGGTGGTGCCTTCCTCGCCGACATCGCGGGCACGGTCAAGGCGCACTACGACACCTCGGTGACGCCCGACCAGTACCAGTTCCTCGAGTCGGCCTTCCTGCTCGCCGCCGTCGTCCTCGGCGGCATGGGCACGATCGCTGGTGTCATCCTCGGCGCGGTGGTCCTCAAGCTCATGCCGGAGAAGCTGCGCTTCTTCAGCGAGTACCGGCTGCTGCTCTTCGGGCTGCTGCTCGTGCTCATGATGCGCTTCCGTCCC
>JBKHWW010000038.1:0-44034 GCA_046566345.1 Actinomycetes bacterium | reverse complement strand
CGACGACCTCGGCCCGTGTCTGGAGATCCGGGTGCTCCGCACGCAATGGGGCCAGGAACTCCTCGACCATGGCGGTGAGCGCCTCCCGTTGGGGGATCGGGTCCACCATGCCGGCCCCGCCCATGGGGCCGATCATCCAGGGCGACAGGTCCCAAGCGTGGATCGCCACCAGGGGGACGGCCCGGGCCGCGGCCTCGCGTCCGGCCAGGTTGAGGGCAGCGTGCCCCTCGGGGGAGTCGTCGACGCCGACCACGACCGGGCCGCCGGGGACGGCGTGGGCGAGGTCGGTCACCACGGCCACCGGCCCGTGGGCGTGGGCCACCACCGCGTCAGCGGTGCCGCCGAGGGCGCGGACGGTCGCGGGCGCGTGCTCGCCGCGCGCACCGACCACGACCACCTTGGCGGTCTTCGAGGCCTGCGCCAGGACCCAGGACGGCATGCCCTCCTCGACGTGGGTCTCGACCTGGACCTCGGGGTGGGTGGCCAGCACGCGGGCGCGCAACTCATTGAGGCGATGGCGCGCGGAGTCGTGCAGGTGCCCGGGCCAGTCCCCGGTCGCCATGGCGTCGAACAACCGGCTGCGCTTGGGAATGGGGACCTCCGGGACGGCGGCCACGATGAGGAGCGGCCACCCTCGGGAGGCGGCCAGTTCGGCTGCCCAGTCGACCGCGGCTCCTGCCCGGCGGGAGAGGTCGGTCCCGACGACGATCTTTCCGGTGGCGTCGAAGGTGATGGCTGTCATGATCTCCTCCTGGAGGTGCGCGAACTCCCGGCGCTGGGGTTCGAGATCTACGCCTCAGTGTAGTACTGGGGCGTGTTCGCGGCGTGTCCCCCGTGACGGCGCGTGACAGGGCCGTGACAGACGCCGAGGCCACCGTGGTGCACATGAGTACACATCAGCTGCCGTCCGCGACGGCCACCGCCACCCGCACCTTCATCCCCGAGCAGATGCTCGGCGCCTTCCGGGGCCGCGCCGGCTCCCTGGACCGGGCGAACGCCTACTTCGACTCCGATCTCTCCGACCTGCGTTCCATCGGCTACCTCGCCGCGGCGGTCCCCGAGGAGTTCGGCGGCTGGGGCCTGAACCTGGCCCAGCTGGCGGCCAGCCAGCGGCGCTTGGCGCGCTACGCACCGGCCACCGCCCTGGCCATGACGATGCACTCCTATTGGGTCGGGATCGCGCTGGAGCTGCACCAGGCCGGCGACGATTCGCTGCGCTGGGTCTTCGACGCCGCCGTCGCCGGTGACGTGTTCGCGGCCGGGCACGCAGAGGCTGGCAACGACCTGCCGGTGCTGCTGTCCACGGCGAAAGCCGAGAGGGTGTCCGGCGGGTACCGCCTGAGCGGCCGCAAACAGTTCGGCTCCAACGGCCCGGCCTGGCGCTGGCTGGGAGCCCACGCCCTGGTGGCGGACGCCCCGGGCGGCCCCCAGGTGGTGCACGCCTTCATCGAGCGGACCAGCCCCGGCGTCCGGGTCGTCGAGACCTGGGACACCCTCGGCATGCGCCCGACCCAGAGCCACGACACTGTCCTGGAGGACGTCTTCGTGCCGGACGACCGGATCGGGCGCGTGGTGCCCGCCGGCGACGGCAACGACCTGTTCCTCGTCGGCATGACGATGTGGCCGCTGTCGCTGATGGCGGCCGTCTACCTCGGGATCGCGGATCGCGCGCTCGAGCTGGCCGTCCACAGCGCCCAGCGCAAGTCGTCGATCGCCATCCCGCGCGGCGCGTACGCCTACAACCCATTCGTTCAGCACCAGGTGGCCCAGATGTACCTCGACCTGGAGGCGGCCTCCGCCACCCTGGAGCGCTTTGTCGCCGACTGGGTCGGCCGTGTCGACCACGGCGCGGCCTGGGTTCAGAAGATCTACGCCACCAAGTGGATCGCCGTCGAAGCCGCGAAGCGGGTCGTCGACGTGGCCCTGGACGTGGCCGGCGGCGGCGCGATGTTCACCGGCAACGAGCTGGAGCGGCTCTACCGCGATGTGCGCGCCGGAGGCTTCCACCCGGCCAACGACGCGCTCACCCACGAACTCGTCGGCAAAGCCGTCATCGGCGTCCTCGACGAGCAACCGCGCTGGTGAGCGCGATGACCGTGGAGGCCCTGCTCAGGCTGCCCACGGGGGTCGTCCTGGTCGCAGGGATGGCCTCCGGGGAGCCGGTCGGCATGGTGGTGGGCACGTTCGCCCCGGTGTCGGACGAGCCGCCCCTGGTGGGCTACCTGCCCAGCAGGGCCTCCCGGTCCCACCGGCGCCTGGACACCGCCGACGTGTTCTGCGCCAGCATCTTGGCCGCGGACCAGGCCGACGTGAGCCACCGGTTCAGCAACCGCGGCGGGCCGGGCTTCACCGGCTTGGCGTGGCTGTCCAGCCCGGCCGGCGCCCCCGATCGTCGAGGGTGCGGTGGCGTGGGTGGAGTTCCTCCGCCACCGGGTGGTCGACGCCGGCGACCACGTCTTCGTGCTTGGCGCGGTGACGGCGTCCGGCCTGGGTCGCCTGGCAGCTCCGCTGGTGTATCAGGACAGGCGATTCGGGTCGGTCACGCTGGCGCCACCGCGCAGCAGGGCGGCGACCGCGTGGTCGGCGGCGCCGTCCCAGTCCAGCGAGGCGCCGTGGCGGCGGGCGGCCTCGTAGGCCTGCTCCCCAAGGCCGGCGCGGAGGCGTCCGCTCGTCTCGCCGAGGGCCGCCTCGTCGGCGCCGAAGATGCGGTGGCCGCCCGTGGTACCGCGCACGGCGCCCTCGAGTACCGCGGCGTCCGCGTACTGGCCCAGCCTCAGCAGCAGGCCGGTGATAGAGCGCATCATCGTCCACTGCGTCGACCACATGCCTGCGCGGCGCCAGTGGGCGATCAACCGAACGTAGTCCGCGGCGGCGGCCGACGGGTCTCCCGAGCGCGCGTCGATCGAGGCCCGGGAGGACCCCGCCACGCCGGTGACGAAGGACGCGTGGCTCAGTTCGGCGAGCTCGAGCGCGCGGGTCAACCGCTCTCGGGCCAGCCCGGGGTCCACCGACAGGAGCGCCTCACCAGCGCAGTACCAGTTGTAGGCGGCGTGGGGGGTGGGTGGGTCGCCGGTCTCGGCAAGGAGGCGGTCGGCCTCGGGGGCTGCCGACGGATCACCGCCCAGTCCCAGCGCCAGCAGCAGCGTGCCGCTGGTCACCAACCTGATGCCGGAGTTCGCGGGGGCGGCCTCAATGGCCCGGCGGTACCAGCCGGCCGCGTCGTCGAGCTCGCCCCGGAACAGCGACACGTTACCGCGCATCGTCCCGACCTCGGGCGCCAATGCCTCCGCACACAACGCCACCGCTCGCGCGGCGATCGCCTCGATGTCGGCCATCCGCCCCTGCATCCACGCGCTGTAGCCGCACATGGCCCACAGCTGTGCGGCCCAGGGGCTCCGGTCGTCGGGGTCGGCGTCCGTGACGCGCTCCGACCACGCCATCACGTCGGGGCGCAGCCGCAACAGGGCATACTCCATCAGGCTCACCACGAGGTGCCCGGCGGCCTCGGTGCGGGCATGATCGAGAAGCCAGGTCAGCGCGTTGCGCAGCTCGGGCACGTGAGCGTCCACCTCGGCGAATACCGGTGGGCCCGGCCGGTGCGCCCGGTGCCTTGCCCGAGCCGCCCAGCCGACCTGGTGGTAGGCGTGCCGCTCCGCGACCTCGGCCTCCCGCCCGGCCGCCGCCAGCTGCTCGGCGGCGAACTCCCGCAGCGTCTCCAGCATCGTGTAGCCCCGCCCGGGCACCCGGCGGAGCAGCGAGCGCTCCACCAGGGAGGTCAGGGCATCCTCGGCCTCCTGCGGCTCGACCACCGCGACGGCTGCGGCGTCCGACGGACCGAAGGGCGTGGCGAACACCGAGACCGCCGCGAACATGTCCCGAAGCCGGGGAGCCAGCAGCCCGTACGACCAGGCGATCGCCGCCCCCAGGGACGCGTGCCGCTCCTCGGCGCGGTAGCCGGTCGACAGGAACGCGAACCGGTGCTCCAGGCCGGCAGCGACCTCGCCCAATTCGTGCGTGTGCAGCCGCGCCGCCGCCAGCTCGATCGCCAACGGGAGCCCGTCCAGCCGCCGGACGATCTCGGTGACGGTGGCCAGATCGGGGGCGTCGAACCCCGGGCCGGCGGCCCGTGCACGCTCGAGGAAGAGGTGGACCGCCGGGGCGTCCTCGTCGTCGGCGGGCAGGGTGGGCACGACCACGACCTGCTCGCCCGGGACGCGCAGGCGCTCACGGCTCGTCGCCAGGACGGACATCCTCGGGCAGGCGGCCAACAGCCGTACCGCGAGCTGGGCTACGGGCTCGACGACGTGCTCGCAGTTGTCCAAGACGAGGCCCACCGGGGTGTCGCCGATGACGGACTCCAGCCGGTCGACCATGGACTCACCCGGTCGGGCGTCGACCGCGAAGGCCGCGGCGAGGCCGTCCTCGACCGTGTCGGGCTCGCAGGTCGCCAGTTCGCAGAAGATCAGGGGTCGATCCGGGTCGGCGGCGGCCAGCGCCTGAGCCACCTCGACGGACAGCCTCGTCTTTCCCACCCCGCCGGGCCCGACCAGCGTGACCAGCCGAGCCCGCCCCGCCCGCTCGACGACCTCGGAGACAAGGGCGTCGCGTCCCACGAGGCCGGCGGTCGGGGCCGGCAGGCGCGTGGCTGGCCGCCACGGCAGGGGCGCGGCACCCCCGAGGAGTGCCGCGTAGGCGGAGGCCAGCTCGGGCGAGGGCTCGACCCCCAGCTCTGCAGCCAGGAGACGACGGAAGTCGTCGTAGACCCTCAGGGCGTCCGCGGTGCGCCCGTCCGCTGCCAGGCACCGCATCAGCAGGGCGCGCGGGCGCTCGCGGAACGGGTGGGCGTCTGCGAGACGGCGCAGGTCGGCGACCAGACCGTCGCGCTGTCCCCTGGCGAGCCGGGCCTCGGCGTCCAGCTCGGACGCCGTCGCCCGCAACTCGTCCAGGCGGTCAGCTTCGGCACGACCCTCGTCGATGTCGGCGAGTTCCGGGTACGCCGGACCATGCCACCCGGCCAGCAGCGCGACCACCTCCGGCGGCACGCCGGCACCGGACGCCCCGGCGAGCGCCGCGTCCAGCAGGTCGGCGTCGACGCTGACGTGGTCGGGGTCCAGCCGGTACCCGTCGGCCACCGAGGCCAGGACGCCGTCGCCCAGCGTCCGGCGGAGTCGGGACACGTGGCTGTGCAGCGCACCCACCCTGTCAGGGGCGTCGGGCCAGAGCACATCGAGGAGGGAGTCCACCGACACCACGCGTCCGCGGTGCAGCACAAGCCAGGCCAGAAGCCGGCGCTGAAGAGACCCCGAAGGGGTGAGCTCAGCTCCGTCGGCGTCCGCCAGGCGGATCGGCCCGAGGACCTGGATGCGGAGGCGCGCCGGCCTGGTCACGGCTCCATTGCACCACGCGGCCGATCAGGTGTCAGTCAGTGCCCGCCTCCATCCCGGAGATGAACTGCGCGTCGTCGATGGCCTGGGGTGCGCCATCACCGCCCGCGGTGATGGCGTCGGCCTCACCCGTTCCCAGCTCGCCGACCAGCTCGGAGACCGCGCCGCCGACCAGGCCCAGCGCCGAGTACTGCTCGAGCCGGGTGCGCGTGTCGGCGATGTCGAGGTTGCGCATGGTCAGTTGGCCGATGCGGTCGACGGGACCGAAGGCGGAGTCCTCGACACGCTCCATCGAGAGCTTCTCGGGGTGGTAGGACAAAGCGGGACCGGTGGTGTCCAGGATCGAGTGGTCCCAGCCCCTCCGCAGGCGCAGCGTCACCTCGCCGGTGACCGCCGAGGAGACCCACTGCTGCAGCGACGTGCGGAGCATGAGCGACTGTGGGTCCAGCCAGCGGCCTTCGTACAGCAGACGGCCGAGCTTGCGGCCCTCGTTGTGGTAGCTGGCCACCGTGTCTTCGTTGTGGATCGCGTTCACCAGCCGCTCGTAGGCGATGTGCAGCAGGGCCATGCCCGGCGCCTCGTAGATGCCGCGGCTCTTCGCCTCGATGATGCGGTTCTCGATCTGGTCCGACATGCCCAGGCCGTGGCGTCCGCCGATCGCGTTGGCCTCCAGCACCAACGCGACCGCGGAGTCGAACGTGCGGCCGTTGATGCGCACCGGCATGCCCTGCTCGAAGGAGATGGTGACGTCTTCAGCCGCGATCTCGACGTCCTCGCGCCAGTGCGGCACGCCCATGATCGGCTCGACGATCTCCATGCCGGTGCCGAGGTACTCCAGCTTCTTGGCCTCGTGGGTGGCCCCCCAGATGTTCGCGTCGGTGGAGTACGCCTTCTCTCGGCTGTCGCGGTAGGGCAGGTGACGCGCGGCCAGCCACTGACTCATCTCGTCGCGCCCCCCGAGCTCGCTGACGAAGTCGGCGTCCAGCCAGGGCTTGTAGATGCGAAGGTGCGGGTTGGCCAGAAGTCCGTAGCGGTAGAACCGCTCGATGTCGTTGCCCTTGTAGGTGGAGCCGTCGCCCCAGACGTGCACGTCGTCGGAGCGCATCGCACGCACGAGCATGGTGCCGGTCACGGCCCGGCCGAGCGGGGTGGTGTTGAAGTAGGGGACGCCGGCGCTCCGAATGTGGAAGGCGCCGCACGCCAGCGCCACCAAGCCTTCGTTCACGAGCTCGGCGGTGCAGTCGACCAGGCGGTAGCCCTCGGCTCCGTAGGCGGCCGCGCGGCCCGGGACGCCGGCGATGTCGGGCTCGTCCGGCTGGCCGATGTCGGCGGTGTAGGTGGAGGGGATGGCCCCCTTCTCGCGCATCCATGCCACCGCGACCGAGGTGTCGAGACCACCGGAGAAGGCCAGCCCGACCTTCTCCCCCACCGGGAGCTTCATGAGGACCTTGGACATGCCGGCGATCCTAGCGGGCGGACTCCGCCTTCCCGGGCGGTGCGCGGCGTCCGGACGCCTCCGGTGAGCCCGCGCACCGCGTGTGCGATGCTCGACCCAGCTGGGACTTGTCACCCCGCGGGAGGAGGGCGTCCATGGAGGAGCGCCGAGCGAGCACGGGGATCCTCGGCCTGGACGCGGCCATCGGCGGGCTCCGGATCGGCGACAACGTGGTCTGGCACTGCGCGAGCCTGGACGAGTTCGCCCACGTGCTGAAGCCCTTCCTCACGGCCGCGCGCCGGGAGGGCCGCCGGCTCGTCTATGTCCGCTTCGGCGACCACCCCGCCTTCGTCGGCGGTGACGACGTCGAGCTGGCCACGGTCGACCCCGCCCAGGGATTCGAGCCCTTCGCGCTCGCCGTGCACGACCTGGTCGCCGAGAAGGGCCGGGAGGCGTTCTACGTGTTCGACTCGCTGGCCTCGCTGCTCGACCACTGGCATTCGGACCTGATGGTGATGAACTTCTTCAAGGTCACCTGTCCGTTCCTCTACGAGTTGGACACCATCGCGTACTTCCCGCTGCTTCGCGCCCAGACCACGCCCGCCACGCTCGCTGGCATCCGGGAGACCACCCAGGTGCTGCTCGACCTGCACGTCGTCGGCGAGGAGACCTACGTGCATCCGCTCAAGGTCGAGGGCCGAAGCTCGGCGACCATGTTCTTCCCCCATCTGGTCAGCCATGACGTCGCCACGCCTGTCACCGCGTCGGAGGCGTCCGCACGCCTGTCCGCCGCACGCGGCCGGGTGCGCCGGCGTCCGGACCACTGGACCAAGCTCGTCGACGACGCGTTCGACGCGCTGGAGGGCGACGCCGCCGCGCAGGCGTCCGCCCACCGGCTGCTGTCCGACGCGCTCCTGGGACGCGAGGACGAGCGGATGGCGACCCTCGCGCGAAATCACCTCACCTTGGCCGACCTGCTGGTCGTTGCGTCCCGGGTCATCGGGACCGGGCACATCGGGGGCAAGGCCGTCGGCATGCTCACGGCCCGCGCGATGCTGGCGCACGATCCCGGCGACCGGTTCACCCCGCATCTGGAGCCGCACGATTCGTTCTACGTGGGCGCCGACGTCTTCTACACCTTCCTGGTCACCAACGGGTGGTGGCAGCACCGGCTGGCCCAGCGCTCTCCCGACGGGTTCCTCCGGGCCGGCGCGACTCTGCACCAGCTGATCCCCACCGGGCGCTTCCCCGACGCCATCCGTGAGGGGCTGCTCGCGATGCTGGAGCACTTCGGACAGGCGCCGCTGATCGTGCGGTCCAGCTCGCTGCTGGAGGACAACTTCGGGCACGCCTTCGCCGGCAAGTACGACAGCTTCTTCCTCACCAACCAGGGCACCCCCGAGGAGCGGCTGGACGCGCTCGTCCGGGCGGTCCTCGCCGTCTACGCCTCCGCGATGAGCGAAGAGGCGCTGCGCTACCGCCGCGCCCGCGGCCTCGCGGACGCCGACGAGCAGATGGCGATCCTGGTGCAACGGGTGTCGGGGGACCACCACGGACAGCTGTTCTTCCCGCACGCCGCCGGGGTGGGCAACTCCCACAACCTGTACACCTGGGACGCCTCGGTGGACGCCGACGCCGGCATGCTCCGCCTGGTGGTCGGCTTGGGAACCCGCGCGGTGGACCGGACGAGCAACGATCACGCCCGCATCGTCGCTTTGGACGACCCGTTACGCGCCCGCCTGGCGGACGCCGACGACCTGTCGGCGTTCAGCCAGCGCGGCGTGGACGTCCTGGACCTGGCTTCGCACCGGCTCACCACCGTCCGCCTCGACAGCCTGGTCGGCAGCGACATCCGCGCCGACTGGTCGCTGTTCACCAGCCCCGACAGTGCGGCGCTGCGCAGGCTGGCCGAGCGCGGACGGCGTCCGAGCGGGCCGATGGTGGTTGCCGACTTCCGCGGGTTGCTGGGCTCCACCGCCTTCCCGGCGGTGATGCGGCAGGTGCTGGCCACGCTCTCGGACGCCTACGCCTACCCCGTCGACATCGAGTTCACGGTCAACGTGACCCAGGGCGGCGAACCGCGGATCGGGATCGTGCAGTGCCGCCCGCTGCAAACGCGCGGCCACGGCGAGGCGGTCGCCATGCCGATGGTCGCCGACCCGGCCGGAGTCCTGTTCTCCAGCACCGGCGAGTTCATGGGCGGCAACGTGCGGCTGCCGCTGGAGTACGTGGTCACGGTCCGCCCGCGGGCCTACCTGGCCCTCGGCTCTCCGGATCGGCACGGAGTCGCCCGGCTCGTGGGCGCCGTGAACCGCGCGTTGCACGACCGGCCGTTCCTGCTGCTCGGGCCCGGCCGGTGGGGCACCACCACCGAGTCCCTCGGCGTGCCAGCCCGCTTCGCCGAGATCAACCACGCCACCGCACTGGTCGAGGCGACCTTCGCCGAGGGCGGCTTCCGCCCGGAGTTGAGCTACGGCAGCCACTTCTTCCAGGACCTGGTCGAGACGGGCATCTTCTATGCCGCCATCTTCGACGCCCGGCCGGGGGTGGTCTTCCGGCCCGAGCTGGCGGTGGCGCGGCCGAACCTGCTCACCGAGCTGGTCCCCGACGCCGAGCCGGGCCTCGTGGACGTCGTCCACGTGGCCCGGTTCCACGACCTGGAGCTGGCCTCCGACATCGTCAGTCAGCGCGTGGTGTGCGCGCTCGGCTCGGCCCTCAGATGATCCCGAGCGCCATCATGGCGTCCGCCACGCGGGTGAAGCCGGCGATGTTGGCGCCGACCACGTAGTCGCCGGGGGCGCCGTACTCCTCGGCGGTCTCGTAGCACCGCTCGTGGATGCCCACCATGATCTCGTGCAGGCGCTCCTCGGTGTGCTCGAAGCTCCACGAGTCGCGGGAGGCGTTCTGCTGCATCTCGAGCGCGGACGTGGCCACCCCGCCTGCGTTGGCGGCCTTGCCCGGCGCGAACCGGACGCCGTGCGCGTGGAAGGCCCGGATCGCGTCGGGGGTCGAGGGCATGTTCGCGCCTTCGGCGACGAGTGTGCAGCCGTTCTTGACCAGCGCCCGGGCACCACCGATGTTGAGTTCGTTCTGGGTGGCGCACGGGAGGGCGATGTCGCACGGGACGTCCCAGATCATGCCGTTCTCGACGAACCGCGCGGCCGGGTTGGCGTCGGCGTACTCCTTGATGCGCCCCCGTCGGATCTCCTTGAGCTCCTGCATCTGGGCCAGGTCGATGCCGTTCTCGTCGACGAGGTACCCCGAGGAGTCCGACATCGCCACGACCGAGCCGCCGAGTTGCTCGATCTTCTCGAGCGCGTAGATGGCCACGTTGCCGGAACCCGACACCACCACCTTCTTGCCCTCGAAGCTGTCCCCGGTCAGCTTGAGCATCTCGTCGGCGAAGAACACGGTGCCGTACCCGGTCGCCTCCGTCCGCGCCCGGGAGCCGCCCCAGGTGAGGCCCTTGCCTGTGATCACGCCGGACTCGTACCGCCCGGTCAGCTTCTTGTACTGGCCGAACAGGTAGCCGATCTCACGGCCGCCGACGCCGATGTCGCCGGCGGGCACGTCGATGTCGTGGCCGATGTGGCCAGCGAGCTCGGTCATGAACGACTGGCAAAAGCGCATGATCTCGTTGTCGCTCTTGCCCTTGGGGTCGAAGTCGGACCCGCCCTTGGCCCCGCCGATCGGCATGCCGGTGAGTGCGTTCTTGAAGATCTGCTCGAAGCCGAGGAACTTGATGATGCCCAGGTACACGCTGGGGTGGAACCGGAGGCCGCCCTTGTAGGGGCCGAGCGCGCTGTTGAACTGGACCCGGAAGCCCCGGTTGGTGTGCACGCGCCCGCGGTCGTCCTGCCAGTTCACCTTGAAGATGATCTGCCGGTTGGGCTCGCAGATGCGCGGGATGATGCCCATCTCGACGTATTCGGGGCGCTTGTCGATCACCGCCCCGAGCGATTCGAGGACCTCGCGGACCGCCTGGTGGAACTCGGCCTCACCCGGGTTCCGCCGCACGACGATGTCGAACTCCTCCTGCAGGGCGGGGGTCAGTTCCATGGGCCTACTTCTTCCTGCTTGACTCGATCGGGGACGGACGCAGTCTAGGGACCACCGGACGCCTTCGTGCGGCGTCCCACGATCGAGCCTGCGCTCAGATGTCCCGGTCGCTGCGGTTGATGGCGCTGACCACGGCCTTCATCGATGCGGTGACGATCGAGCTGTGCCGGCCGACCCCCCACAGAACCCTGGTGTCGTCGCCGTCGCCGATCTCCACCTCGACGTAGGCCGCGGCCAGGGCGTCCCCGCCTGCGCTGAGCGCGTGCTCGGAGTAGTCCAGCACCCGCACCGGGTAGCCTCCCATCGACAGCGCGTCGACAAACGCCGACAGGGGGCCGTTGCCCTCGCCGCTCACCTTGCGCACGTGACCGCTCACCGCGATCTCGGCCTCGACGACGTAAGTGCCGTTGTCTGCGACCGACCGGTACTGCCGCAGCTCCAAGGGCGTGTTGTCGCCGAAGTACTCCTTCTCGAAGATCTGCCACATCAACTCGGGGCTGACTTCGCCGCCCGCGGCATCCGTGTGGTGCTGGACCACGCGGCTGAACTCGATCTGCAGACGGCGGGGCAGGTCCATCTTGTGTTCGTTCTTCATGATGTAGGCCATGCCGCCCTTGCCGGACTGGCTGTTGACCCGGATGACGGCCTCGTAGGTGCGGCCAACGTCGTAGGGGTCGATCGGCAGGTAGGGCGCCTCCCACGCGACGCTGTGAATCGTCTCGCCTTGGCCGGCAGCCTTCTTCTCCAGGGCCTCCAGCCCCTTCTTGATGGCGTCCTGGTGCGACCCGGAGAACGCGGTGTAGACCAGGTCGCCCGCGTAGGGGTGCCGCGGGTGGACCGGCAGTCCGGTGCAGTACTCCACGGTGCGGCGGACCTCGTCGATGTCGGAGAAGTCGATCTTGGGGTCGATGCCCTGGCTGAACAGGTTCATGCCGAGCGTGACCAGGTCCACGTTGCCGGTGCGTTCACCGTGCCCGAACAGACAACCCTCGACGCGGTCCGCGCCCGCCATCATGCCGAGCTCGGTCGCGGCCACGGCCGTACCCCGGTCGTTGTGCGGGTGCAGGGAAACGGCCACGTGTTCGCGGTGGCGGACGTTGCGGATGAAGTACTCGATCTGGTCGGCGTAGGTGTTAGGCGTGCTCATCTCGACGGTGGCAGGCAGGTTGAAGATGATCTCCCGGTCCGGGCCCGGCTGCCAGACGTCGGCCACCCTGTTGCACACCTCGACGGCGAAATCGGTCGGCGTCTGAGTGAAGATCTCGGGGCTGTACTGGTAGCCGAACTCAGTCTCGCCCAAGAACTGCTCGGCGTACTTCATCACCATCTCGGTGCCGCGCGTGGCCATCGCGATGCACTGGGCCTCGTCGATGCCGAACACGACCCGGCGGAACATCTCGGCGGTCGCGTTGTACATGTGGATGTTGGCGCGCCGGACGCCGACCAGCGCCTCGGCGGTCCGTGAGATGAGGTCCTCGCGCGCCTGGGTCAGCACCGAGATCTGGACGTCGTCGGGGATGCGGTCCTCCACGACCAACTTGCGGACGAAGTCGAAGTCGGTCTGCGAGGCCGACGGGAAGCCGACCTCGATCTCCTTGTAGCCCATACGGACCAGCAGTTCGAACATCTTGAGCTTGCGCGCCGGGGTCATCGGGTCGATCAGTGCCTGGTTGCCGTCGCGGAGGTCCGTGGACAGCCAGCGCGGAGCCTGCGTGATCTTGCGGTCCGGCCAGGTGCGATCGGGAACCGAGACGGGCTGGAAGGCGCGGTAGCGGTGGAAGGGCATGGGGCTCGGCTGCTGCACGGGCCGCCCCTGCTGGATGCGGGTCCCGAAGGTGGTCGTGGTGGTGGTCATGGTTTTTCCTCGTTCAGGTCGTCATGGGGGAGCCAGGCGCGTGGAGACACTCCGCAACGAGGAAGCCTGACGCTCGACCTCGCCTTCGTGGCGAGTGGTGCTAGGCCTCGCTGCGGCGACCAAGGAGCAGGTTCGCCCATGCCATGTGCGCCATGGTACACATCCGGTGGCCGATGTCCGCGGATTGGACGCCAGGCGAAGAGGTCACCCCCACAGTGGAGAGGGGTCGTCGTCGCTCTCGTCGGCGGCGAGATCGACGTCGTGGTCCCCGTGCGGACGCCCCCACGTATCCGCGAGCGCGTCCCGTGCCTGCTCGCGGGACATCCCCGTGAGCTGCAGCATGTCCACTACCAGGGCGCGCACCAGCGACATCAGGGCCACCGGACGCCAGTCGCTGCCCTCGACCTGGGAGGGTGCGGCGATCGAGGCCACCTCGAGCAGGGTCTCCCGCGCCAGCGTGGGCTTGTGCCAGTGCCCGACCGAACCCGCCAGGGCGTGCGCCGCGCGGCTGATGGTCCCGACCAGCGCCCCGATCTCGGGCATCCTGCCGACTTCCTCGCTCATCGACAGGCCCTGGCGAGAGAGCATGTAGGCCGTGCGCTGGGCCCGCGTGGTGAGGCGGAAGAGGCGACCGAGCTCCGCGACCTCGCCTCGCTGACGCCACAAGCTCGGATTCACCGCCACCACCTCGCGCGCAGTGGTCAGCGTCTCCTCCCAGTCGGTGACGAGCTCGCCGACCGCTCGGCGCTGGCCGCGAGCGTCGGAGAGCAGCTCGATGTCGCCGGCGTCCAGACCTCGGCCGATCATGTCCAGGAGCGTGGCGAACTCCGACAGGGTCGAGCGCGCGTAGCGGCGCGGCCGCGCCGTCGGGTGCCGAGGCAACAGCGCGGCCACCACCAGCGCGACGCCGGCGCCGACGATCGCGTCGAGCCAGCGACCGGTCACCCCGCCGGTGACCGCCTGCCACCAGGACATCCCGAGCACCACCACCGCGTTGATGCCGCTTTGGATCGTGGTCAGGTCGCCGCGGTCGAGGAACCGGCCCGCGAGGGCACCGACCACGAGCACGAGGCCGATCTGCCACCATCCGACCTCCAGCCACATGCTGGCCACCTCGCCGATCAGGACGCCGACCGTGGCGCCCACGCCGAGCTCGGCGACCTTGCGCGGGACGCGGTCCGCCTTGAAACCGAGGCACACGAACGCGGCGATCGGTGCGAAAAACGGGTTGACCCGGCCCAGGAGCTGCTCGGCGACCAGCCAGGCCGCGGACGCCGCGGCCGCTGCCTGCACGATGGGAACGAACGACCCGCGGACGCGCCGGCCACCCTGGCGCGCCCGGGCGACCAGGAACACGCCCCAGCGGCGGCGGTCCAGCGTGCCCGAGGCGGTCGCCACGGCGCCTAGAACCCGAGTCGGTTGAGGTGCTTGGCGTCGCGCTGCCAGTCGGCGAGCACCTTGACGTGGATGGCCAGGTGCACCGGCATGCCCACCAGCTCCCTGGCCTGCAGCCGGGCCGCGCGGCCGACCTGCTTGAGGCGCTCGCCCCGGTGCCCGATGATGATGCCCTTCTGGCTGTCCCGCTCGACGATGATCGAGGCGAACACGTCCATGAGCGGCTGGCCTGCGGGTCGGCCCTCACGCGGGCGCATCTCGTCGATGACCACGGCGATCGAGTGCGGCAACTCGTCGGTCACCCCCTCCAGGGCCGCCTCCCGGATCAGCTCGGCGATCCTGGTCTCGAGCGGCTCGTCGGTGACCTCGCCGTCAGGGTAGAGCGGCGGACCCGGCGGCAGGTGGGCGACGAGCTCGTCGACGACGACCTGCACCTGGTCGCCGGTGAGGGCCGAGACCGGCACGATCGCCTCCCAGCGGAGGCCGAGCTGCTGCTCCAGCGATCCGATCTTGAGCAGGTGCTGGGCGATTCGTTCACGGCTGACCAGGTCGGTCTTGGTGGCCAGGGCGATGAGCTTCGGACGCCGCGGCAGCTCTGCGATCTGCCGGAGCAGGTACTCGTCGCCGGGCCCGACGCGCTGGCTGCAGGGCAGGCACACCCCGATCACGTCCACGCTGCCCCAGGTCTCGTGAACCAGGTCGTTGAGCCGCTCCCCGAGCAACGTCCGCGGCCGGTGCAGCCCGGGGGTGTCCACGAGGATGAGCTGGGCGTCCGGGGTGTTGACGATCCCGCGGATCGTCCTGCGGGTGGTCTGCGGCTTGCTGGAGGTGATCGCGATCTTCTCGCCGACGATGGCATTGGTCAGCGTCGACTTTCCGGCGTTGGGGCGCCCCACGAAGCACGCGAAGCCCGACCTGAACCCCTCCGGGGCCTCGATGGGCGCCGCCGCCGCGGGCCGGCCGGCCCCCATCAGGGCCAGTTCGTCGGGGTCGAGGTCGCTCACATCGGGGGCGTCGTCGGTCATGCGTCCTCCTCAGCGGGCGAGCCGGAGGAGCGCGGCTCGCCGGTGCGGCGTCGGGTGGGTTCGCTGGCCGACACGGCCAGGTTGACGGTGGCGTCGACGGCGGCGTCCGTGTCGCTGTCGCGCTGGATCAGCCCGGCCACCACCGTCTGGATGGCGTGGCGGCGTCCGGACGCCCGCTCGGCGACGAGCTCGATGCCCTCCCACTCCACCACCGAGCCAGCGATCGGGATCTTGTTCAGTTCCTTAGCCATCAGGCCCAGGACGGTGTCCACGTCTTCGTCGTCGACCTTCAGGTCGAACAGCTCGCCCAGTTGGTCGATCGGGAGCCGCGAGCTCACCCGGAACCGGCCGTCCGCCAGACGCGTCCAGGGCGGTATTTCCTCGTCGAACTCGTCCACGATCTCGCCGACGATCTCCTCCAGGATGTCCTCGATGGTGGCCAGGCCGGCGGTACCGCCGAACTCATCCACCACGATCACCACGTGGCTGCGGGTGAGCTGCATCTCCTTGAGCAGTGCGTCGACCGGCTTGGAGTCGGGGCAGAACGCGGGCGGGCGCATCAGCGACTCCACGGTCTCCGACGACTGGGCGCCCGGGTTGTCGTAGCTGCGCCGGATCACGTCCTTGAGGTAGAGGACGCCGAGGACGTCATCGACATCGGTGCCGATCACGGGGATGCGGCTGAACCCGGAGCGCAGGGCGAGGGACAGGCCCTGACGCAGCGACTTGCCGGCCTCGATCCACACCATCTCGGTGCGGGGGACCATCACCTCTTTGACGATGGTGTCACCGAGTTCGAAGACCGAATGGATCATCCGGCGCTCCCCCGCCTCGATCACCTCGGACGCCTCGGCCATGTCCACCAGCTCGCGGAGCTCGGCTTCTGAGGTGAAGGGCCCGTCGCTGAACCCGCGTCCGGGCGTGATCCAGTTGCCGATGATGATGAGGATCTGGGGGACGGGTCCGAGCACCGTGGTGAGCCCTGCCAGCAGGCCCGTCCCGCGCAGCGCCACGGCATCCGCGTGCTGCCGGCCGAGCGTGCGCGCCGCCACGCCGAGCAGCACGAACGAAACGATCGTCATGGGCCCGACGGTGTACAGCAGCCGCTGCCACAGGGCCTCGAAGCGGCCGAACACCACGACGCCGACGAGCGTGATGGCGGTGACCTCGAGCACCACCCGCAGGAACAGCGCGGTGTTGAGGAACGGCGCCGGATCCTGCATCACTTCGGCGAGCCGCGCGGCGCGCCGGACGCCGTCCTTGACGAGGCCCTCGGCGCGAGACTTGCTGAACGACTGCAGCGCAGACTCCAGCGTGGTGACGAGGCCGGCGAGCAGGACGCACACGAGCGCCGTCCCCAGCAGGGCCCATTCGTACTGAGTCACGCGCGCGATGCCTCCCAGGCCGCGATGATCTGGTCGTTGAGCCCGAACATGACCCGCTTCTCGTCGGGCTCGGCGTGGTCGAAGCCGAGCAGGTGCAGCAGCCCGTGGACAAGCAGGTAGTCTGCCTCGGCCTCCGGCGTCCGGCCGTTCTCAGCTGCCTGGGCGGCCGTCACCGTGGGGCACAGGACGATGTCACCGAGCAACCCGAGCGGGGGCTCCTCGTCGTCCGAGGGCGGGCGCAACTCGTCCATCGGGAAGCTAAGGACGTCGGTGGGGCCCGGCAGGTCCATGAATCGGACGTGGTAGTCGGCCATGGTCGCCTCGTCGACGAGCAGGATCGACAACTCGGCCTGGGGATGGATCCGCAACTGGTCGAGGGCGAAGAGCGCGACCTGCAGGAGGCGCTTCTCGTCGACCTCGACGCCGGACTCGTTGTTCAGGTCGATCACGCCGGGCGCCTCTTCTTGTCGTGCTGGGCGGGGCTGGCCGGCACGGTGGTGGCCTCGTACCGATCGTAGGCCGCCACGATGCGTCCCACGAGGCGGTGCCTCACCACGTCGTGGTTGGTCAGGTGGCAGAAGGCGATGTCGTCGACGCCGTCCAGGATCGAGGGGACCTCACGCAGACCCGAGCGCATGCCGCCGGGCAGGTCGACCTGCGTGACGTCGCCGGTGACGACGATCTTGCTGTTGAACCCCAGCCGGGTCAGGAACATCTTCATCTGCTCCATCGACGTGTTCTGGGCCTCGTCGAGGATGATGAACGCGTCGTTGAGGGTGCGACCGCGCATGTAGGCCAGCGGGGCCACCTCGATCGTGCCGGCCGTGAGCAGCTTGGGCACGGAGTCGGGGTCGATCATGTCGTGCAGAGCGTCGTACAGCGGCCGCAGGTAGGGGTCGATCTTGTCGTTCAGGGTTCCCGGCAGGAATCCGAGGCGCTCGCCGGCCTCGATGGCGGGCCGGGTCAGGATGATCCGATTGATCTCCTTGGCCTGCAGGGCCTGGACGGCCTTGGCCACCGCCAGGTAGGTCTTGCCCGTGCCGGCCGGCCCGATGCCGAAGACGACGGTGTGGGCGTCGATGGCGTCGACGTACCGCTTCTGGTTGAGCGTTTTCGGCCGAATGGTGCGCCCTCGCGTGGACAAGATGTTGTGGGTCAGCACCTCGGAGGGGTGCAGTTCGCCGGCGTCCGCCGCCATGCCGATGACGCGCTCGACCCCGTCCGCGGTCAGCCCCTGACCCGTGCGAACGATGGTGACCAGCTCGGTCAGCACGTCGGCGCCCTGGGTCACCGCCGCCGGAGTGCCTGTCAGGGTGATCTCGTTGCCCCGCACGTGGATGTCTCCGTCGAGCGCCCGCTCCAAGATCCGCAAGAACTCGTCGGCGGGCCCCAGCACGTTGACCATCGGGATCGACGCAGGGACGGTGATGCGTCGGGTGGCGACCGGTTGCGGACTTGTCTGTGACGACAGGGTGGGCCTCCCAGGCCTGGGGCAGCCCGTGCTGGGCGGCCGCTGTGCCCCTCAGTGTAGAGCGCAGCGCCCCTCCACGCACGGACGCCGGCGGCGGGCTACGCCGCGAAGCGATCCGTCGCTCGGACCAGCGCGTCGACGATGGCGGGCTCCGTGGCCGCGTGCCCGGCGTGCACGAGGTGGAAGTCGGCCTCGGGCCACGCGCGGTGCAGGTCCCACGCGGTGATCGGCGGGCAGGCGAGGTCGTAGCGGCCCTGCACGATCACGGCCGAGATGCGCCTGATGCGGGGGACGTCGGCCAGCAGCTGCCCCTCGCGGAACCAGCCGCCATGGACGAAGAAGTGGTTCTCGATCCGCGCGAACGCCAGCGCGAACGCCGGATCGGAATAGGACCTGACCTGCTCGGGATCGGGCAATAGCGTCGTGGTGGCTGCCTCCCAGGTCGTCCACGCTACGCCCGCCGGGCCGTGCACCGCGGGATCGGGGTCGAACAGGAGCGCGTGGTAGGCCGCGATCGCGTCGCCGGCTCGACCGGCCAGGGGGGCCAGGAACCGCTCGCGCCACTCCGGGGCCAGCTGACCCGCGCCGCCGTTGTAGTACCAGTCCAGTTCGCTGCGACGCAGCGTGAAGACCCCGCGCAGCACGAGCTCGGTGACCGGGCCGGGGTGGGTCTGGGCGTACGCGAGCGAGAGCGCGCTGCCCCAGGATCCGCCGAACACCAGCCAGCGTTCGATCCCACGATCCCGGCGGAGCCGCTCCAAGTCCTCCACCAGGTGCCAGGTGGTGTTGGTGGACAGGTCGGCGTCCGGCTCGCTCGCGTGCGGCAGCGAGCGGCCGCAGTTGCGCTGGTCGAACAGCACCACCCGGTAGCGGTCGGGATCGAAGAACCGGCGGTGGACGGGGGTGCACCCGCCCCCCGGGCCGCCATGCACGAAGACAGCGGGCTTGCCCTCAGGGTTGCCGCACTCCTCCCAGTACAGGCGGTGACCGCCCCCCACGTCGAGGACGCCCGAGGCGTACGGGGCGATCGGCGGGTAGAGGGCCCTGAGGTCACTCAACGTCGTCGTCGTCGGGCTCGATGATGTGCATCGCAGCCTCCTCGGCGGACGCCGCACCGCCGGCGATGCCGACCGAGTAGGCCACGGCCTCACTCGTGGTGTCCTCGCCACCGTCGCCGGCGTCAGCGGCCACCAGCCGGCCCGCGCGCAGTGAGCCCACCTGGCGGGGTTCGCCGTCGGGGTTCCACGGGGTGTCGTCGGGGCCCTCTGACTCGGGGACCTCCTGCGCCATCCGCATCTCGAGAGTCTCCCCCTGACGCATCTCCGCCGGCGTGTTCCCGAAGCCCTGCCCGGGCGACCAGTTGTCTGGAGCGATGTAGCCCTCGTCGAGCACGTCCTCGACGCCGCGATCGACGAGCGTGTCCTCGGGCTGGAGCTGCTCGACGTGGTCCTCACCGTCCATGACCTGGTCAATGAATCCGTTCTCGCTCATGGACCGATCCTGCCACCAACGCACCCGTTTCGGGGGCTCTGTGCGGGCACGGACGCCCGCCGGTGGGTACGCTGCCGGGTCGTGACGAGAACCGACACTCAGCCCGCACCCGCGCACGCCGGCGGCGGCACGGGCAACTACGACGTGGTCGTTGCCGTGTTCGTCGCGCTGCTCCTCATCTCCAACGTCGGCGCCACCAAGCTCATCCAGATCGGCCCCGACTTCTCCCTCGGCGGGTTCCCCGTCCTGCCGCTCATCACCGACGGCGGGGCCTTCCTGTTCCCCCTCACCTACGTCATCGGCGACCTGCTCGCCGAGGTCTACGGGCTGCGCCGGGCGCGGCGGGCCATCGCGGTCGGCTTCGTGATGGCGGCGGTGATGAGCCTGAGCTTCCTGGTGGTCGGGGCCGCGCCACCGGCGGCCGACTGGCCGCACCAGGAGGCCTGGACGGCCGTGCTCGGGTTCGTCCCCCGCATCGTGGTGGCCAGCCTCGCCGGCTACCTGGCCGGGCAGTTGCTGAACGCGTGGGTGCTGGTGCGCCTCAAGCGGGGCTTCGGCGAGCAGAGGCTGTGGGTTCGGCTGGTCACGTCCACCGTGGTCGGCGAGTTCGTCGACACGCTGGTGTTCTGCACCATCGCATTCGGCCCCGCCGGCGCGTTCCTGGGTGGCGGGTCCATCCCCCTTCCGCAGCTTGTCAACTACATCGCGGTGGGCTTCGTCTACAAGGTGCTCGTGGAGGTCGCCCTGTTGCCGGTGACCTACCGCGTCATCGCCGCGGTGAAGCGGCACGAGCCGGACTACGGGTGAGGGGTGACCGCCCCCGCTGAGACGTGCCCTCAGCGGGCGGCATAGAAGCGCCCGAGCACCTCGTCGCGGAACTCGTCGAATCGGCCTCGCTCCATCGAGGCCCGGATGTCGTCCACGAGGCGAACGGTGAACCGCTCGTTGTGGATCGTGGCCAGCGTGGCTCCCAGCATCTCCTTGGCCTTGAACAGGTGGTGCAGGTAGGCGCGGGTGTAGTGGGCGCAGGTGTAGCAGTCGCAGCCCTCCTCCAGCGGCCGGAAGTCCCGCCTGCTCGCGGCGGTGAGCAGGTTGAAGCGCCCGTCCGCGGTATAGACCGCGGAGTTGCGCGCCACCCGGCTGGGGTTGACGCAGTCGAAGGTGTCGGCGCCGTTGGCGACGGCGGCGAAGAAGTCGTCGGGCTCGGAGATCCCGAGCAGGTGGCGCGGCTTGTCGAAGGGCAGTTCCTGCGCGCACCAGCCGACGATCGTGCCGAGGTTCTCCTTCTCCAGCGCCCCCCCGATGCCGAACCCGTCGAAGCGGCGGCCGTTGGCCTCCAGAAGGGCCAAGCCCCGCGCCGCGCGCCGGCGCAGGTCCTCGTACTGGGCCCCCTGAACGACCCCGAACAGCGCCTGGTAGGGCCTTCCGGCGCGGGTCGCCGTCAGCGTGTCGTGCGCCTGGAGGCAGCGCGCGGCCCAGCGGTGGGTGCGGTCGACCGACTCCTCCTGGTAGGCGCGGGTGTTCTTCAGCGTGGTCAGCTCGTCGAACGCGAAGATGACGTCGGCGCCCAGGGCGTGCTGCACGTCCATGCTGACTTCGGGTGTGAACCGATGGAGGTCGCCGTTGAGGTGGCTGCGGAACGTGACGCCGTCCTCGTCGACGGTCGCCAGGCGCTCCTTGCCGTCGGCGATCACCTCGTCGTCGGCCACACCGGCGGCGTCCATCGCCAGCACCTTCTTGAACACCACCCCCAGGCTCATCACCTGGAAGCCTCCGGAATCGGTGAAGGTGGGCCCGGGCCAGTTCATGAATGCACCGAGCCCCCCGGCCTCCTCGACGATGTCAGGACCCGGCTGGAGGTAGAGGTGATAGGCGTTGGCCAGCACGGCCTGGGCTCCCAGCGCGGCCACGGACTCGGGCAGCACCGCCTTGACGGTCGCCTTGGTTCCGACCGCCACGAACGCGGGCGTGGTGATGTCGCCGTGCGGGGTGTGGATCGTGCCTGTGCGCCCGAGACCGTTGGGGAGGGCGACACCCGGGGTGAAGCCGAAGCCGGTGGCGGAGTCCGGCCCGGTCACCGGGTGTCGGCGAGTCGTTGCTGCAGCGCGTGGAGCTGCGCCAGCGCCACCACGCCGGCTGTCGAGGTGCGCAGGACGCCGTCGCTCAGGACCACCGCGTGGGCGCCGGCAGCCTCGAACGCGGCCACTTCGTAATCGGTCAAGCCGCCCTCGGGACCGATCACCATCAACACGTCGCCCTCCGTGGGCAATTCAAGGGCGCTCAAGGGGGTGCTGCCGCCCTCGTGGAGCACCAGGGCCAGCGCCATGGTGGGGATGAGCTCGACGAGCTCGTCGATCGTCATGGGCGCCGTCACGATGGGCACGCGCAGCCGGCGGCTCTGCTTGGTGGCTTCTCGCGCGGTCGAACGCCACCGGCCCAGCTGCCGCTCCTCGCGGTCCAGGCTCCAGCGAACGACCGAGCGCGAGGCCTGCCACGGGATGATCCGGTCGATGCCCATCTCGGTCATCGTCTCCACCGCCAGCTCGGCCCTGTCGCCCTTCGACAGGGCCTGCACGGCGTGGTAGCGCACGACGGGCTCGGCGGCGCGCAGCACCTCGGCGACCTCGACCGTGACAAACGCCTTGTCCACCGCCACCACCGGGCCGCGGATCCCGGTGCCGGCACCGTCGGCGACGGTGATGCTCTCCCCCACGCGGATGCGCCGCACCGAGGCCGCGTGGCGGCCCTCGTCTCCCGCGAGCGTGACGGTCTCCCCGACCCGGGGGGAATCCAGGTCGGCCAGGAACAGGGCTTCGGTCATGGCTCCTCGTCGGATGTCAGGCGGTACCTCAGTCGGCGAAGGCGTCCTTCAGGCGGCTGAAGAACCCTTTGTTGTGATGGCCGCGGTCGACCGCAGCCTCGGGCCGACCCTCGCCGCGGGCCTCCGCCAGTTGGCGAAGGAGGTGGCGTTGATTCTCGTCCAGTGACTGGGGCGTCTGCACCAACAGCGTAACGCCGAGGTCGCCCCGACCGGCTCCACGGAGCCGCGGCACGCCGCGGCCGGGCACGACGAGCCGGGTGCCGGACTGGGTTCCGGGCGGGACCTCGAGCCGAACGCGCGTCTCTTCGGGAGCGCTTCCCTCCACGTCGGCCTCGAGGGTGTCGAGCCAGACCTCGGTGCCGAGCGCGGCGGCCGTCATCGGGAGCTTGGCGACCATCTCGAGGTTGTCGCCGTCGCGCCGGAACACCTCGTGCGGGCTGACCGACAGCTCGACATACAGGTCTCCCGCCGGGCCGCCGCCGGGACCGACCTCACCCTGGGCGTCCAGGTGTACACGGTTCCCGGTGCTCACGCCCGCGGGGATTTTGACGTTGATGGTCCGGTGTGAGCGGACGCGGCCCTCGCCGGAACACTCCCCGCACGGGTGCGGGATCACGGTGCCGTAGCCGCGGCACGTCGGGCAGGGCTGGACGGTCCGGATGTCACCGAGGAAGGAGCGTTGCACCGTCTGCACGTCGCCGGCGCCGTGGCACGTGGAACAGGTCACCGGCTCGTTGCCCTCGGCCGCGCCGCGCCCGTTGCACGACGGGCACAGGACGGCGGTGTCGACGCGGATCGGCTTGGTGGTGCCGAAGGCCGCCTCGGACAGGGTGAGGTTGAGCCGGACCAGGGCGTCCTGACCCTTCCGGACGCGGCTGCGCGGCCCGCGGGCGCCCTGGGCGCCGAACATGGCGTCGAAGAGACCGCCGACATCGAAGCCCGCCGCGCCCCCGGGGAAGCCGAACCCACCCATGCCGGGCCCGCCGCCGGCGCGCATCGGGTCGCCGCCCAGGTCGTACATCTGGCGCTTCTTGTCGTCGGAGAGAACCGCGTAGGCCTCGCCGATCTGCTTGAACTTCTCGGCCGAGGCCGGGTCGTCTGCGACGTCGGGGTGGTACTTCATCGCCAACTTGCGGTACGCCTTCTTGATCTGGTCGGCGGTCGCGTCCCGGGCCACGCCCAGGGTCTCGTAGTAGTCGCTCAACGTCGTCCTTGCCTGGTGCGGTCAGCCTTCAGAGAGGAACCGGCCCACGTACCGCGCGACAGCGCGCACGGATGCGATGGCCGAGGGGTAGTCCATGCGGGTGGGGCCCACGATGCCGAGCGTGGCCCACACGTGCTCGTCCGAACCGTATCCGGAAGCGACCACGGATGTCGCCTGCAGCGACGCGTAGGGGTTTTCGTGACCGATCCGTACCGTCACGTCGTTGCCCGTGGACGCCTCGCCCAACAGGCGCAGGAGGACCACCTGCTCTTCCAGCGCTTCCAGCACCGGCTTCACGGTGGTCTCGTACTGATCGCCGAAGCGCGTCAGGTTCGGCACGCCCGCGACGGCCACGCGGGCCCCCTGATCGGCGGTGACGATGTCGAGCAGGGCGGCGACGACGCTGGCGGCCAGCACCGACGACCCGGGGGGAAGGCTGTCGGCCAGGGCTGCCAGCCGGTCCACCGCCTCGCGGGGGGTGGCGCCGAGGAGGCGCTCGGCCAGGCGTCCGCGCAGGAGCGCCAAGTCATCGTCGGACGCCTCGGGCAGCGCCACCAGGCGCTGCTCGATGTGGCCGGTTGAGGTGACGCACATCACCAAACCGCGGTCGGCCGCGAGGCGGACGACCTCGACGTGGCGGATCGTCGCTCCCGAGACCACCGGGTACTGGACGATCGCGACCTGGCGGGTGATCTGGGCCAGCAACTGCACCGTCCGCCGCACGATGTCGTCGACGTCGAGTGCGCCGGCCATGAACGCGGTGATCGCGCGCCGCTCGGCAGCGCTCAGCGGCTTGACCGAGGAGAGCCGGTCGACGAAGAGCCGATATCCCTTGTCGGTTGGGATGCGCCCGGCGGAGGTGTGCGGCTGGGTGATGTAGCCCTCTTCCTCCAGCGCTGCCATGTCGTTGCGCACCGTCGCCGGGGACACGTTGAGGTTGTGGCGCTCCACGAGGGTCTTGGAGCCCACCGGCTCCTCGCTGGAGACGTAGTCGGTGACGATGGCGCGCAAAATGGCCAGCTTGCGGTCGTCGAGCACGGCCACCTCCCCTCGCGTCCGATCGCCTGGCACTCGCCCGGGCTGAGTGCCAGTCTACGCCACCGTCGGGCGGCCTCCCAGTCGGTAGGGTGGCGGGGTGGAGTTCAACCTCGGACAGTTCCTCCCCGTCGCCGATCGCGTCTGGCGAGCGGTGGCTCACCCGGCCGCGGTCAACATCGGCCTCGTCGTCGGCGGCGCGGGTGCGCTGGTGGTCGATACGGGTAGCTCGCCGGCCCAAGGCCGGGCCATCCGGGAGGCAGCGCGAGCCGTCGCCGGCGGCGTCCCCCTCACCCACGTCGTTGTCACCCACGCGCACTACGACCACTTGCTCGGCCTGGCGGCGTTCTCCGACCTCGTCACCGTCGGCCACCGCGGGCTGGCGGGCGGGCGTCCGTCGGCCGACGACCTGGCCGCAGTCGGTGTCCGGGACGCCGAGGTGGTGGCGCCGTCGCGGACGTTCGGCTTGGCCGTCACCGTCGACCTCGGCGACTGCCATGTCGAGATCGTTCACTTCGGACGCGGGCATACCGACCACGACGCGGTGGTGATTGTCCCTGGCCGCGGGGTGGTCTTCGCCGGCGACCTGCTGGAGTCGTCCGCGCCCCCCTCGGCCGGGGCGGACGCCTGGCCGGCGGAGTGGCCCGCCACGTTGGACGGGACGCTCGGGACGCTGCGGCGCGACACGGTCATCGTCCCGGGCCACGGGGATGCGCTGTCGCGGGAGGACGCCTTCCTGCAGCGATCCGAGATCGCCTGGTACAACGGAAAGGCCGTGGAACTGTATGACGCGGGGGGCACGGCGTCCGGCGCGTGGACGACCCAGGGAGACTGGCCGTGGCCCGCGGAGGCGAGCGAGCAGTTCCTCGCGGTCGCGATGCGCCGCCTCGCCGAGTCCGGACGCCCACGCAAGCGCCCGCTCCCCCTGCTGGGCCGCTGACTAAAGACGGGCTTAGGATGGTGCGGTCGAGGGCCAGCGCGCGTGTGGTGAGGTGCCATGGAGCGAATGCGTGACCGGCTCGCAGCGCGGTGGAGCAGCCAGTTCGTAGGCCGCGCCAAGGAGCTTGCGCTGGTCGGGTCGTTGCTCGCCTCGACCGACGAAGGGGCTGTGGTGTTCCTCCACGGCCCTGGCGGCGTCGGCAAGACGACCCTGCTCCGCCGGATCACCGCGCTCGCCGACGACGCGGGGCGCCGGGTGGTGCGCCTGGATGGTCGGGACGTGGCGCCGCTGCCGTCGTCCTTCCTCGCCGCACTCGCCGCGGGTGGGCGTGCCGCGGGTGGGCTTGCCGCGGACGACGACCACGCCGGGGTCGTCCGCGAGCTGGCCGAGCAGCCCGGACTGACGCTCCTGATCGACACGACCGAACTCCTCGGCCCCCTGGATCGCTGGCTCCGCGAGGACCTGCTGCCCGCCCTGGGCGCCGACACGATCGCCGTGTTCGCGGGTCGGGAGCCGCCCAGCGTGGGCTGGCGCACCGACCCGGGCTGGCGCGGCCTGGTCCACTCGCTGCGCCTGGACAACCTGAGCGCCGACGACAGCCGCGCACTGTTGGCGTTGCGCGGCGTCCCGCCCGAAGCGCACGCCACGATGGTGACGTTCACACGGGGTCACCCGCTCGCGCTGGCGCTCCTCGCCGATGTGGCCGCGCAGGGCGGGGCCGACATCGAGGCCGGGAGCGACCCAGCCGTGGTGGCAGCGCTCCTGGGTGTGCTGGTCGACTCCGTGCCGAGCCCTCGGCATCGCGCCGCCCTCGAGGTCTGCGCCCAGGTCCTCACCACCACCGAGCCGCTGCTGGCGGCGGTGCTGGGGGGCGATGACGCGCACGACCTGTTCTCGTGGCTGAGTCGCCTCTCTATCGTCGAGACGGGCCGGCGGGGGCTGTTCCCGCACGACCTCGCGCGCGACACGCTCGGCTCCGAGTTGCGCTGGCGCCACCCCGAGCAGCACGCCGCGATTCACCGGAAGGCCGGCGCCTACTACCGTGAACTCTTCTACGCGGTGGACGCGCCGTCCCAGCAGCAGGTCCTTGTCGAGTACGTGTTTCTGCACCGGGAGAGCCCCGTCCTGGGGCCGTTCGTCAACGCGGCCGTCGGCGCGGATGTCGACCTGCGCAGCCTCGCGGCTGTGCCCGTTCCGCCCGGCGACGAGGCGTCCGCCCAGGCGGTGCGCGCCATGGTCGCCCATGCCGAGGGCGAGGAGTCGGCCGCGCTGCTAGACCACTGGCTCGCTCGCCAGCCGGAGTCGGTCCTGCAGGTGATGGGGCCGGAAGGTGAGCGCGTGGGCCTCATCGTGATGCTGTCCCTGACCGAGGTGTCGGCGGAGGACCAACTCGAAGACCCGGCGGTCGCCGCCGTCGTGGGCCACCTCCGGACGCTGCCGTCGCTCGGGCCTGGCGAGGTGGCGCTCCTGTGCCGTTTCTGGATGACCGCCGACGGCTACCAGGAGTTCGGACCGATCCAGATGTTCATCACGCTGCACTTCGGGAGGACGTACCTCGCGACCCGAGGGTTGGCGCAGTCCTACGTCTACTACGCCGACCCCGAACTCTGGGCCTCGGTGTGCGCGTACTACGACATGCACCGCATTCGGGCCGCCGACTTCAGCGTCGGCGTCCGCACGTACGGTGTGTACGGCCACGACTGGCGGACGACCCCACCGCTGGCCTGGCTGACCCTGCTCGGAGAGCGCGAGGTCACTCAGGCCCCGCGGGGCGCCGCGGCGCTCCCGGACCCGACATCGGCGACTTTCCCTCCGCCCGCGCGGCTCTCGGGTCCGGAATTCGCTATCGCCGTCAGGGCAGCCCTCCGCGGTCTGGGCCGCGCCGACGGCCTGCGCGACTCGCCGCTCCTGGGAACACGGCTGGTCTTGCGCCGTGCGCCCGACGGCGGGCCGCGGGCACGCGCCGACGCACTCCGGGCCGCCGTCGGGGACGCGGCCGCGAGGCTGGAGGCGTCCCCCCGCGATCGTCAGGCGTTCCGGGCGCTGCACCACACGTACCTCCAACCGGCGGCCAGCCAGGCCGCTGCCGCCGAACTGCTGGACCTGCCGATGACGACCTACCGACGCCACTTGGCCCGGGGCATCGAACGGATCACCGAGCTGTTGCTGGCCGAAGAGCTCGACGGCTGAGCCCGCGGCGAAGCGCGTTCCGCCCTGGTCGCGATCGGGCTCGCATCGGACAGGAAGTGGGCTACGAACGGGCTCGTGGATGGACAGCGGCCCGCCCTACCGTGCTTGTGTCAGCCCGGGAAGGCGCCCCCGAGCGGACGGGCCCGACGAGGTTCGGACCCTCCACCACACCGATACCACCCACGCCCAGGAGTCAGCCATGTCCCACACCACCACCGCCCATCCCGGCCGCGTCGCCGGCCTCGCCGCCCTCGCCATCGGCGCTACCAGCATCGCCACCCTGGCCCAGGCGCCCCTCGCCCACGCCCAGCAGTTCGGCTCGTTCACCCTCGCCCCGGGGGCCACGGCCTGCGTGCAGCAGTACGCTTCGTACCAGGTCCGTGGCGACGGCTGGGCCTCCCGGCCGGTCAAGTTCAGCCTCAAGAAGAACGGGATGACGCTCAATCCCGTCCCGGCCGGCACCTACTGGGCCCAGGAGTACCGCGTCAGCTACGGCACGTTCCCCGGAAGTGGCTTCTACCAGGTGTGCGCGTTCAACAACGGCACGCAAACGGCTTCGGTCCAGATCCAAATCCGCACCGACTACGAGTTCTGATCCCCCGAGGGCGCTCTACGCTCCGCCCCACCGTCCCGCTGAACCGGGGCGGTGGGGCGGAGCCACTGCGTCGTCCGGTGTGGCTGAGTCAGCGGTCGCGGAGGCGGGCGTCGATGGCCGAGGCCACGGCGTCCGATGCCCCCACGGCGAGCATCCTGCCGCGGACGCCCGGAGCATAGGGACGCCCGGCCACGAGTGCCGCGCCGCCGACCTCGGCGACCAGAAGGGCCCCGGGCAGGTGGTCCCAGGGGTTCAGCGAGCGGTACGCCAGCCCCTCCAGGTGCCCAGTGGCCAGCGACGGGTAGTCGATCGCGCACGAGCCTCGCGTGGGCCGCAAGGTCAGGCCCTCCGCCCGGGCGTGACGCAGGCGCGGCCACACGGCGACGCGCCAGGGCTCGTCGCCAGCGAGCAGCCGGGGCATTACGGCGCCGTTGCGCGTGGCGCCCGCCCCGCGCTCTGCGACGTAGAGCACGTCGTGGAGCGGTTGCCAAATCCAGCCGCGGACCGTTTCCCCCGACCTGACCTCCGCGACCATCACACCGAAGTCGACCTTGCCCGCGGCGAAGTTGCGGGTGCCGTCGACCGGGTCGATCACCCAGGCGTGCTCTGCGCCGGCCAGGTCGTCCCCGGCCAACGGATCACCGAAGGAGGCCTCCTCCCCCACCACGAGCGCGCCCGGGGTGGCGGCGAGCAGGGCTTGGGTCAGCTCGACCTCAGCCTCACGATCGGCGACCGTGACGAGGTCACCGGGCCGCTTCTGCTCCACCTCGTGATGCTCCAGCGCCCGGAACCTCGGAAGGATCACCCGGGCGCACACGTCCTGGATCAGCGCGCTGACAGCTTCTGTCTGCATCGTCACGACTCCCGGTCGAGGTGGTCCTCGGTCACGAAGTCGATCAGCTTCTCGACCTCCGTGAGGAGCTGGGGTTCGAGATCTTTCCAGCCGGTCACCGCGCCCAGGATCCGCTTCCAGCCCGCCGCGACGTCAGCCTGGTCGCTGTGCGGCCATCCGAGCGCAGCGAGCGTGCCCTTCTTCCAATCCGTGCCGCGCGGGATGTCCGGCCAGGCGCTCAGACCCACCCGGGTGGGCCTGACCGCGGCCCAGACGTCGACGAAGGAGTGCCCGGTGACCAGCACGTGCGCACCGCTGAGCTGGCCCACAATGCGGTGCTCCTTCGTGCCCGGCACCAGGTGGTCGACCAGGACGCCGAGGCGCCGGCCGCGGGACGGCGCGAACTGGGCCACGATGGCGGGCAGGTCGTCGATGCCGCCGAGGTATTCCACGACGACGCCGACGTGGCGAAGGTCAGCGCCCCACACCTTCTCGACCAGCTCGGCGTCGTGGCGTCCCTCGACGTAGATGCGGCTCGGCAACGCAACCTTTGCCTGCTCGACCGGTCCCACCCGCGAGCCGGACGCCGTATGCGTCCGGTTGTGGGCCAGAGCCCGGTCGCGCGCCGTCTGGGCGCGCGGGGGAGGTGTGAGGTCCACCGGTTGGCCTTCGAGCCAGAAACCCGGCCCGAAGGGGAAGCTCCGGCGCTTGCCGCGGCGGTCCTCCAGCACCACCACGCCGTTCTCCCAGCCGACGACGGCTCCGACGAACCCGGTGGAGGGTTCCTCGAGCACGAGGCCGCGCGCGACGGGGGTCGGGGTAGCGACCGGCCTGTGGGCCCGCTGCCAGCCGGGGGTCAGAACGTCGCGCGCATATCGATCCACGGGGCCAGACTCTACGCGGCTAATCTTCCGCGTTGCGGATCTTGGTGACCGGGTCGGCTGACGGTCTCGGGAGGGCGTCCGCGCGTGCTGAGATGCCCGTGAGCGACTGAGCCGCGCTGTGGCAGCATCGGGTGCGCTCGCTCGGCCACCGCGCGCCCGCCCCGACCCACCGCAGGAGGACCACCATGGACCACGGACAGGTCGACCGCGAACAGCAGCTGCCCGCGCACCAGCGACCGCGTGGCGTCGACGACGCCACCGTGGCCGCGGTGGGGAAGTTGTCCGAGGCCCTGGAGAAGGTGGAGGAGGCGCGCGGGCACCTGTACGCGTTCCACCGGCTCTGCGGCTCGGCCGACCTCACCCTGGGGGAGGCCGTCGAGGAGCTGCGCGCCGCCGGGCACCCTGGAGCCGCCGACCTCCTCGAGCGCGACCTGATCGGCCGCAACATCCTCGAGGGGCGGTGGAGCTACCAGGTCGTCGAGGAGTACGACGACACCTACTGGTCGGTGTTCCGCGCGTCCGAGGCCCGTGTTCGGGGCGAACTAATGGGCGGACGCCGCCACGTCTTCGAAGCCGAGATGAAGGAGGATCGCCGCTCCCACGGCGTCCGGCACCACGAGTCCGTACCCGACGACGGCGGGCCGCAGGCACCGTCCGGGTAGGGCAGTCCCGCGCCGCGCGGACGCGGATTGAACCCCGAGGCGCGCGTGGACGCGCCGCGCAGCCACGAGCGCACTCAGCTCGCGAGCTGCACGAGCAGGTTCACGGCGGAGGCGACCACCACAGCTCCCAGCAGGTAGGACAGCAGCGCGTGACGCAGAGCTTCCCGGCGCAGGGCGCGGGACCGGAGCGCCGTGTCCGAGACTTGGTAAGTCATCCCGAGCGTGAAGGCGAGGTAGAAGAAGTCGTGATAGTCGGGCTCCTCGTCGCCGAAATCGACGGGCGAAGGGGACGCTGCCATGTACAGCCGGGCATAGCGCAGCCCGAACAGCGTGTGCACCAGCAGCCAGGAGGCCACCACCCCAGCCACGCCGGCGAGTTCCTCCTGCCACGGGTGGACGAGGCTGTGCGTGGACGCCAGCAGCGCCGCGACCCCGCCGACGCTGGCGACACTGGCCAACAGCAGGACCACGTCGACGACCGCGCGGCCGGCGTCCTCGTCTGAGGCGTGTGCCTTCGTCTGGGCCGCATCCATCGGCAAGACCGCGAGCCAGGTCAGGACGCAATAGGTGGACGCCGCGGTCACCCATCCCCACATCAGGCCGATCGGCGCCGCCACGACGACGGCGACGAGCACGCCGAGTCCCAGAGCCAGGGCGAGACGGAGGAGAGCGGGGACGCTGTGCATGCCGTCAGCCCAGCAAGCTGCGCACAGCGGCGTCGGCTAGGAGGCGCCCGGCGTCGGTCACGGCAACGCGTCCGCCCTCGAGGGTCACCCAGCCGAGCCGGGTCAGTTCGGACACCCGGGAGCGCTCCGCACCGGTGAGGACCTCCAGCGGCAGCCCCGCCCGCAGGCGCAGCTCGAGCAAAACCCGCTCGATGCGGCGGTCCTCGGCTGAGAGCCGTTCGCGTCCGGCAGCGGGCGAGAGACCGGCCGTGAGGCGCCCGGAGTAGGTGCGCGGGTGCTTGACGTTCCAGAACCGGACGCCGCCGATGTGGCTGTGCGCGCCGGGGCCGAAGCCCCACCAATCGTCACCGAGCCAGTAGGCAAGGTTGTGCTGGCAGGAATGTCCCGGGCGCGCCCAGTTGGAGACCTCGTACCAGAGGTACCCCGCGCCGCGCAGGACCTCGTCGGCCGCCTCGTACTTGTCTGCGAGCTCGTCCTCGTCCGGCGGCCGCACTTCGCCACGGCGCACGCGCGCGGCGAAGCGGGTGCCGTCCTCGACGATCAGAGAGTACGCGCTCACGTGGTCTGGTTCGGCGGACAGCGCCGACTCTAGCGAGGCCCGCCAGTCGGCCAGCGACTCACCCGGTGTCCCATAGATGAGGTCGAGGCTCACCGAGGCGAACCCGGCCTCGCGGGCCCAGCGGACCGCCTCCAGGGCCCGTCCGGGCGTGTGGGTGCGTTCGAGCATCCGCAGTACGTGCGGAACCGACGACTGCATTCCGAACGAGATCCGGGTGAAGCCGGCGGCGACCAGCGACTCCAGCGATCGGGGCGTGACCGAGTCGGGATTGGCCTCGGTGGTCACCTCGGCGTCCGGCGCGAGGCCGAACGAGTCGCGCAGGTGACTGAGCAGACCGCAGAGTTCGTCGGACTCCAACAGCGTCGGCGTTCCGCCGCCGAAGAAGACGGTGTGCAGGGGCGGCGCCTCAGCCAGGACACCGCGGGCAAGGGCCATCTCACGGGCCACCGCGTCGAGGTAGTCGGCCCGCGACGCCCCGGGCGCTGCCCCCAGTTCGGCCGCGGTGTAGGTGTTGAAGTCGCAGTACCCGCACCGGGCGGCGCAGAAGGGGACGTGGACGTACGCCGACAGACGGCGTCCGGCCAGCCCGTCGAGGGCCTGCTCGGGCAGCGACCCGTCGTCGGGGGCAGGCTCGCCCTCGGGCAGAACGGAAGGGGTCACCGTGAGGGGGCGCCCGGGTCGGCGGGGTCGCCCGGGTGGGCGGGATCGCCCGGGTGGGCGGGATCGCCCGGGTGGGCGGGGTCGGTCGGGAGGGTGGCCGCCTCCGCGATGACGACCCCGTCGCCGGGCCCGGGCAGCGGGAACGGCAGGGGCAGCCCGTCGAGGGCGTGCCGGCAGGCGCAATCGCCAGAAGGCAGCCCCGCGACCGCGCGCAACAGGAGGGCTTTGAGCCGCTCGACGTTGCCGGCGAAGACGGCCAAAACGTCGCCGTGGGTGACACCCTCCTCGCCGGCCAGGCCGGCGTCCATGTCCGTCACGCACGCCACCGTGCTGAAGCAGAGGGCAAGCTCGCGAGCCACTGACGCCTCGGGCATGCCGGTCATGCCGACCACCGCCCAGCCTGCCGCAGTGTGCCACTGGGACTCGGCGCGGCTGGAGAACCGGGGGCCGTTGACGACGACGAGCGTCCCGCCATCAACCAGCGGGGTGTCGCCGGACGCCGACGCCAGCAGGGCGGCTCTCCCGCGGGGGCAGTACGGGTCGGCGAACGGGACGTGCACGACCGGCCCGGGGGCCTCCCACACGGTGTGCCCGGCCCGGTAGGTGCGGTCGACGACCTGGTCGGGGACCACGAACGCGCCCGGCTCGATGTGCCGCTGCAAAGAGCCGACGGCGCACGGCGCCAGCACCTGGGTGACGCCCACGGCTTTCATCGCCCACAGGTTTGCGCGGTAGTTCACCACGTGCGGCGCGAACTGGTGGGCCGTCCCGTGCCGAGGCAGAAAGGCCACCCGCCGGCCCGCGACCTCGCCCACGGTCACGGGCGCTGACGGAGGGCCGAAGGGCGTGACGACCTCGACGCTGACGGCGTCGTCGAAGAACGAGTAGAAGCCAGACCCCCCGATGATTCCGATCTCGGCCTTGGGCTGGCTCACAGGCGGTCAGCCAGGCCGTCGAACCAGGCGCCTAACACGGGGTTCCAGCCGCGGATCTCGACGTTCTCCACCAGACCCTCTTCTTGGAACGGGTCGTCGGCGAGGCGGCGAAGGATCTCGTCGGGGCCGTCGGCCTGGACGAGCAAAAGGGCGGCGTCCGGCTGCCCCACACCAGCGGCCATCGGACCCGACAGCAGGACCACGCCTTCACGCCCCAGCCCCCTGAGGAAGTCGCGGTGACTGGCCCGGTGGGCGTCGAGTCCTTCGGCGTTGTCGGCGTAGGTGTACTGCACTGCGTAGACGCTCATGACCTCATCCTAAGCACTGCTCGTGGCTCAGCGGGGTCCCGCGGCCCTTGGGCGGCCCGGGCACACTGGAGGCATGACCCAGCCCTACGGCCACTGGTCGCCGCCGGCGAGCAACGCCTACGCGCCAGCCCCCCGACCGTTCCCGATGGCGCCGGCTCCGACGACGCTGATGGGGTCGTCCTTCTTCGTCGGAGGCTGGCTGGTCCTGCTGTGGTTCATCGAGGTCGTCGACCTCCTCCTGGGCGGCACACTGGACGCCTTCGGCATCAGCCCCCGCGACGTAACGGAATTGCCCCAAGTCTTCAGCGCTCCCCTGCTGCACTTCGGCTTCGGGCACCTGATGGCCAACTCGCTGCCCTTCCTCGTCCTCGGCGTCCTGACCCGCCTTGCCGGCCGCCGGGAGTTCTGGGTGGCCACCGGCGCCTCCGTGGTGGTCTCAGGGCTGTTCGCGTGGCTGCTGTCAGCGCAGTTCACCGTCACCGCCGGCGCCTCGGGCCTGGTGTTCGGCTGGCTGGCGTTCCTGCTGGTCCGCGGCATCTTCGCCGGCAACTGGGTGCAGATCCTCGTGAGCGCGGCCGTCTTCGGCTTCTTCGGCGGCATGCTGTGGGGCATCTTCCCGACCATGCCGGGCATCAGCTGGCAGGGGCACCTCGGCGGCGCCGTGGGCGGCGTGCTGGCCGCCTGGTGGCTGAGTCGGCGGCGCTGACCGGGGTCGCGGCCGGATGGAACGGCACAGCCGCTACTTGCTCTCGCGCGACTCCCCCGTCGAAAGCGCGGCAACGAAGGCCTCTTGGGGGACCTCGACGCGGCCGACCATTTTCATGCGCTTCTTGCCCTCCTTCTGCTTCTCGAGCAGCTTGCGCTTGCGGCTGATGTCGCCGCCATAGCACTTGGCGAGCACGTCCTTGCGGATCGCCCGGACGGTCTCGCGCGCGATCACCCGCGCACCGATCGCGGCCTGAATCGGCACCTCGAACTGCTGACGTGGGATGAGTTCCTTGAGCTTCTTGGCCATCGCCAGGCCGTAGGAGTAGGCCGCGTCCTTGTGCACGATCGAACTGAAGGCGTCCACCGGCTCCCCGTGCAGCAGAATGTCGACCTTGACCAGGTCGGAGACCTGCTCTCCGGCCGCGTCGTAGTCCAGCGACGCGTAGCCCTTGGTGCGACTCTTCAAGGCGTCGAAGAAGTCGAACACGATCTCGGCCAACGGGAGGGTGTACCGGATCTCGACGCGGTCGGCCGACAGGTAGTCCATGCCGGTCTGCGTCCCCCTGCGCTGCTGGCATAGCTCGAGGATGGTGCCGATGTAGTCGGCGGGGCTGAGGATGGTGGCCTTGACCACCGGCTCCCACACAGCGGAGACCTTGCCCTCGGGGAACTCGCTGGGGTTGGTCACCGC
The DNA here is from genome assembly GCA_046566345.1 of Actinomycetes bacterium. Lineage (GTDB taxonomy): Bacteria > Actinomycetota > Actinomycetes > Propionibacteriales > Propionibacteriaceae > Propioniciclava. The sequence continues at coordinate 8,824 of JBKHWW010000038.1, read as the reverse complement.
GTGCTCGGTTCCGTCCTCCATGACGACGCGGTAGACCACGTTCGGGGCGGTGGAGATGAGGTCGAGGTTGAACTCGCGCTCGAGCCGCTCGCGCACGATCTCCATGTGCAGCAGCCCGAGGAACCCGATGCGGAAGCCGAAACCGAGGGCACCGGACGTCTCGGGCTCGTAGGTCAGAGCCGCATCGTTGAGCTGCAACTTTTCCAGCGCCTCGCGCAACTCGGGGAAGTCTGCGCCGTCGATCGGGTAGAGGCCGGCGTACACCATCGGGTTGGGGTGCTTGTAGCCGGCCAGCGCGGCCTTTGCGGGCGTGTTCGCCAGGGTGACGGTGTCGCCCACGCGGCTCTGCCGTACGTCCTTGACGCCGGTGATGAGGTACCCGACCTCCCCCACGCCGAGCGCCTTCGCCGGCGTCGGCTCGGGGCTGATCACGCCAACCTCGAGCACCTCGTGGGTGGCCTTGGTCGACATCATCAGGATGCGTTCGCGGTGGTTCAGGTCGCCGTCGATCACGCGCACGTAGGTGACGACGCCGCGATAGGTGTCATAGACGGAGTCGAAAATCATCGCCCGCGCCGGGGCGCCCGCTTCGCCGACCGGGGCGGGCACCTGGGCCACGATCGCATCCAGCAGCTCTCGCACGCCTTCGCCGGTCTTGCCGGAGACGCGGAACACGTCGTCGGGGTCACAGCCGACAAGGTTGGCCAGCTCCTCGGCGTACTTCTCGGGCTGTGCGCTGGGCAGGTCGATCTTGTTGAGGACCGGGATGATGTGCAGGTCGGCGCCCATCGCCAGGTACAGGTTCGCCAGCGTCTGGGCCTCGATGCCTTGCGCGGCGTCCACGAGCAGGACCGCGCCTTCGCACGCGGCCAGCGAGCGCGAGACCTCGTAGGTGAAGTCGACGTGTCCAGGGGTGTCGATCATGTTGAGCACATGAGTGGTGCCTTGGACGGTCCACGGCATCCGGACCGCCTGGCTCTTGATGGTGATGCCGCGCTCGCGCTCGATGTCCATCCGGTCCAGGTACTGCGCGCGCATCGACCGCTCGTCCACCACGCCGGTGAGCTGCAGCATGCGGTCGGCCAGCGTCGACTTGCCGTGGTCGATGTGGGCGATGATGGAGAAGTTGCGGATGATTGCCGGGGGTGTGGACCCGGGCTGCGGCGTCGTCACGCGGCGTCCCTCTCTGAGCGTGCGTCAGTGCGTGGGTACGACACAACGCCGCCCCGGCCGCGCAGGGGCGGGGCGACGTCGCAGAGGTTCGTCAGAGGGCGGCGGCGGCCGACGCGACGGCCGACTTGCGGTTCGCCGCCTGGTTCTTGTGGATGACACCCTTGCTGGCGGCCTTGTCGAGGGCGCGACAGGCAGCGTTCGCGAGCTCCCTGGCCTTGGCGGCGTCGCCGGCCTGGGCCGCCTCGTTGAACTTGCGAATGTGCGTCTTGAGAGAGGACTTCACGGCCTTGTTGCGCAGACGCGCCTTCTCGTTCGTGAGGATCCGCTTCTTCTGGGACTTGATGTTCGCCACGGGCAAGCCTTCGGTTCAGGTTCTGGTGATGAGCCGCGCCCACAACAGACGCGATTGGACACTCTAGCAGCACCCCAGGACGCCCCCAAATCTACGGAGGCGGCCCCACGCTAGCGGCCCATACCCGAGTCGGGACGCCGGCCGCGCAGGCCCGCGACGCCGATCACCATCCTCTCCAGCGCGAAAGCCGGGTCCGCCGCCATGCCCTTGACCGCGGCGTCCGTCTCGGCCACCAGCTGAAGCCCGGAGGCGAGGCCACGCGGCGTCCACTCACGCGCGTGACGGACGAGGTCTTTGACCTTGAACGGCGGGACGCCGACCTCGCGGGCCACGTCGGTGTCGCGAAGCCGTTGGCCGGCAAGGTCGGTGTAGCGCCCTTGGCTGCGCAGTGCGGACGCCAACGCCGAGGTCACCAACACGGGCGGGACGCCCGTCTCGAGAGCCCAGCGCAGGGCACCGAGGGCCTCGTCGCCGCGTCCTGCCATCACGTGGTCGGCGACGGTGAAGCTGGTCACGTCGGCGCGCCCGGCGAAGTAGCGACGAACGGCCGCCTCGGTGATCACCCGATCGTCGGAGTCGTCCAGCAGCTGGCGCACGGCGCCGGCGACGGCCCTGGCGTCGGTGCCCAACGCCTCGACGAGGCGGGACGCCGTCGGCGGGTCGACGCGTCCCCCCAGAAGCCGTGCCTCGTTGACCGCGAATGCGGGCAACTCCCAGGGCTTGACGGCTGGACAGTCGACCACGTGCACCTTCGCCTTTCGGAGCCGATCGACCAGGCCTTTGCCCTTCACCCCCCCGGGGTGGACCAGCACGAGCACGAGGTCGTCGGTCGGTGTGGTGGCGAAGCTCACCACCATGTCGAAGAGGGTCGAGGCGAGGTCGGCCAGCCCCTGCACGACCACGACGGCATCGGAGGCGAACAGCGACCCGCCCGTCACCTCGACCAGGCTCCCCTCATCGAGGGTCACGGCCTCGACCTTCGTGACGGACGCCCCTGGGCGCTCGGCGAGCGCCTGGCGGGTCAAGCGCTCCACCGCGCGCTCGGCGAGGAGTGATTCGGGGCCGCTGACGAGCACGACACGGCCGAACAACGGCAGGTTCTCCACGATGCTCAGCATGCCAGGACCGTCCGACGGTCCCTGAACTTCAGCGACGGTGGACGGCCGCCCACCGCGGCGCGGTGGGCTCTTACCCGGCCCGGTCCGCCCGTAGGGTGGAGACCATGAAGCGCGTTTACCTCATTCGACACGGAGAGGCCCAGTTCACGGGAAGCGGTCGCGGCGACCACGGCCGCGGTCTCACCGACGAGGGGCGCCAGCAGGCCCGAAACCTGGGCGGTCTGCTCGCCGGCGCGGGCATCGAGGTGGTGCTGGCTTCATCCGCTGAGAGGGCGGCGCAGACGGCGACCGAGCTGGGGCTGGACGCCGAGGTGCGCCTCCTCGACGATCTGTATCAGGCTGGCACGATCGGGCTACTGAGGGCGCTGGCCAGCCTCGACGAGTCGGTCATGGTGGCGGCGGTGGTGGGGCATGCGCCGGGCGTCCCCGCGCTCGTCGACGAACTCACCGGCCCGGACCCCGCGGCGGAGGCGTCCGCGCTCGTGCGTCACCACTTTCCCACCGCCACCGCCGCAGGCATCGAGTTCGCCGGGACCTGGGGCGACCTGGCTGACCCCCGACTGTTCTGGGCTGCCCGCGGCTGACCGGCCCTCGTGCCCCGCGTCATGCCTGCACGGAACGCCGCGTGACGGCTCAGCGGCCGAAGAACGGGGCCGGGTGTCGGACGAAGTGGCGACGAATGACCTCATAGTGCTGCTCTTCGCGGTCCCTCAGTACCCCTCTGGTCCTCGGGGCGGCCAGCGCGGCACCGACGGGCAGGTGGCGGGATCAATATTTCAGAGCGAGCCGAGGCGGGCATGACCCAGGACCAGCCGCACCGTGACCCTGTCAGGTGAGCTATGTGGCGATCTTCCGCGTGAAGGTCAGGTGGGTGACGCCGCTGGGCGAGGAGACGGCTTCGACAGAGTAGGCATTTTCGAGACCCTCGAGTCCGTCCCAGATACGGACGCCCCTCCCGAGGACGATCGGTACCTGGACAAGGTGCATGTGGTCCACCAGCCCGGCAGCGAGGAAGTCACGTACAACGGTCGGGCCGCCGCCGATTCGGACGTCCCGACCATGGGCGGCCTCCCGAGCTATCTCCAGCGCCACGGGGGGCGCGACGTCGAGGAAATGGAACGTGGTGCCGCCCTCCATCCTCATCGCCGGACGCGGACGGTGCGTGAGCACGAAGGTTGGCGTGTGGAACGGCGGATCGACTCCCCACCAGCCCTGCCAGTCTGCGTCGTCCTGCCAGCCCGGAGGGCCGAACTTGTTCGCCCCCATGATTTCGGCGCCGATGCCGTCGCTGTGACGCTGCGCGAACGCGTCGTCGACTCCAGCGGTTCCCCTCACATCCCAGAACCGGGTGGCGACCATCCACTCGTGAAGGCGCCCGCCCGCGTGACCGAACGGCGCCTCCGCGGACTGCGGCTCGCCGGTGGCGAAGCCGTCCAGTGAGATGGACACGTTGTGAATCCTCGTCAGGGACATCGCGCTCCTCGGTTGGTGATCGCCCTGCAGATCAGCGACACTACCCACAGTCGGCCCGACCGCGCTGCGGCCGCGGCGTTGCGCATCCGCGGTTGACCACTCAGCGGCCATTGCCCCTCGCGAGCGGCCGGGTTACGGTGGCCGCCTGTCTAGAGCAAGGAGACGGTGATGGCGATCCCCAAGAACACGATCTGCTTGTGGTACGACAGGGACGCAGAGGCGGCAGCCGAGTTCTATGCCTCGGTTTTTCCCGACAGCCGCGTGGACGCCGTGCACCGTGCGCCGGGTGACTTCCCCGGCGGCAGGGCGGGTGATGTGCTGACGGTGAACTTCACGATCTGCGGGGTCCCGTGCCTCGGCTTGAACGGGGGCCCCGAGTTCCCGCAGAGCGAGGCATTTTCGTTCCAAATCGCGACGGACGACCAGGCGGAGACCGATCGCTACTGGGACGCCATCGTCGGCAACGGCGGGCAGGAGAGCGCCTGTGGTTGGTGCAAGGACCGGTGGGGGCTGTCCTGGCAGATCACGCCACGCGCGCTCACCGAGGCCATGGAATCGGACGAACCCGGCGTGTCGGAGCGCGCGTTTGCCGCCATGCTCACCATGCAGAAGATTGACGTTGCCGCGATCGTCCGGGCTGCCGCGGGCGGCTGACCGGCCGGGAGACGCGTTCGCCGCGTCCTGCGACGACTGCCGTGCCTGACCCCCGTCTCGGCGGTCGCTTGTCTATGACCCGCTGGCGACCCCCACCGGCGTGAGCGACAACGTTGTGCGCCAGACGGTGGAGTCCGATGACTCCCGCTCTGCGAACCGGTCGAGCAGACAGAGGACGTTGACGCCGCGTACGCGCCGCGCCGCACCGTGCTGGACCAGATCCTGGTGGACGCAGCCGTGGCAACGGGAGTGGACCTGCGCGAACGGTTCGCCGTCCACGAACTGCTGTGGGACAACGACCAAGTCGTCGGCATTCGCGGCCGGATTAACGGCGGAGCGATGATCGAGGAACGCGGCCGCACCGTCATCGGCGCCGATGGCGGACACGCCATCGTGGCGAAGGCGGTCGGTGCCGTCCGCTACCGAGAGCGTCGCACCCTCACCTACAAGCTACTACTCCTACTTCAGCGGCGTTCCGATGCCGGGCGCGGAGGTCTGGGTCCGACCCGCGCGGGTCTACATCAATTTCCCCACCAACGACGGGCTGACCTGCGTGGCGATGCAGGCGCCGATTGCCGGGTTCCACGACTTCCGATCTGACATCGAAGGCAACTTCTACCGGGCGCTGGCCGAGGTACCTGAACTGGCACTGCGGGTCCGTGCGGGCAAGAGGGCCGAACGCTGGTCCGGTAGCGCGGATGTGGACAACTTCTTCCGGACGCCACACGGGCCGGGTTGGGCGCTCGTAGGCGACGCCGGCTACCAGAAGGACCCCATCCTCGCCCAAGGGATCAGCGACGCATTCCGTGACGCTGAGCTCCTCGCCACGGCCATCCACGCCGGTTTCACCCACCAGATCCCCCTGGAGGCCGCACTGTCCGAGTACGAAAGGCAGCGGAACGAGGCCGCACTACCCGGCTACGAACAAACATGCGCGGCTGCCTCCTTCACCCCGCCCCCGCAGGAACTGATGGAGAAGCGTTCAGCCCTTCACACAGCACCACCCGTCTCATCGCGCGGTGACACATGATTCATGGACGTTCTGTGCGCCGCGCACGGCGACGCAGCCCGCGTCCAGCACAGCGGTCGCGACTGACCGGTGGTGGGACCCCTGGACGGGGCGTTTCTTCCCCACCACCCACCCCCAGCGCATTCCCCGAACTCGGCTGATTGTCGGGTCTCCGGAACGAGCGACGTTCACCGCTGAACGCTTCCCGGCGGTCAGCAGCGTGTGGCGACGCTGCCTCGCTAGCGCTGGGTCGTGACGCGGAGGACTCCGTCCGGGGCCCGTCCGACGGCGACGGCGCCCTGCTCGTCGGTGCGGGCCAGGGTGGCGCCCGCGGCCGAGACCGACCGGAGGGTTCGCGCGGACGGGTGGCCGTAGTCGTTGTCAGCTCCCACGCTGATGACGGCGAGGTCCGCCCGAGCGGCGGCGATGAACGCCGGCGAGTGGCGCCCACTGCCGTGGTGAGGCACCACCAGGACATCTACGTCGAGCGCCTCGCCCAGGGAGAGGTGCCGGGTCTGGCCCGTTTCCTCGGCGTCGCCGGGGAGGAGCACGTTGACGCCGGACACCTCGGCCCGCGTCAGCAGCGACGCGTCATTCTCGGCCGACGACTCACCCTCGCCGGGGGTCGCGTCGGAGCCCAGCGAAGGCGCGGCGAGCACCTCGAGGTGGACGCCGCCGACCTGCCACGCCGAACCAGCCCCGGCGATGACCCGGCGGCCTGCGCCCAGGACGGCGTCCACCTCGGCGTCCGCTGCGGCGGGCGAGCGCACCGAGGAGGTGACCACGAGGTCGACGCCACGGTCGGCGAGGGCGGCCACCCCGCCGGCGTGATCGGCGTGCAGGTGGGTCAACAGCAGCAAGGGCACCCGGCGCACCCCGAGCTGGGCGAGGCACCGGCTCAAGAGCGCCGGATCCGGCCCGGTGTCGACAAGGACGCCCTCCCCCGGCGCGGCGGCCAGCACCGTGGCGTCGCCCTGACCCACGTCGCACACCGCAACCGCCCAGTCGACCGGCGGCCAGCCTGGCGGGGTCGGCGTCCGGAGCAGCGACGCCACCATGACCAGCGCCAGACCCGCGCACACCGGCGGCCGTGTCAGCACGTGCGGAGCGAGCACCACCGCCACCAGGCAGCCCATGACCACGATGAACACCTCGAGCGGACCGGCCGGCCACTGCACCGCGGCACCGGGGAGGGCCTCGCCCAAGCGGGCCACCCACGCGATCGCCTGCGCACACCACCCGGCGAACCAGGCCGCGAGCACGGCCAGCGGCATCGCCACGGGGGCGAGCAGAGCTGCCGAGAGCCCGAGCACGGTCGCCGGCCCGACCAGCGGGCCAGCCACGAGATTGGCGAGAACCGCCACGACGCTGACCTGCCCGGCCAGCGCCACGACCACCGGTTCGGTGGCCACCTGCGCGGCGAGCGGGACGGCGATCGACTCCGCGGCCCAGCGGGGCATCCAGCGGGCCAGCGCGTCCGCCCAGGCGCCGGCCCAAAACAGGAGCCCGAACGTGGCCAGGACGGACAGCGCGAACCCGAGGGAGCGAGCCATCGGCGGCTCGACCAGCACGACCGCGACGACGGCCACCCCGAGGAACCGAAGGCCGTGCCGGCCTCGGCCGGTCCGGCCCAGCGCGGCCAGGCCCACCAGCCCCATCGCCGCCGCTCGGACCACGCTCGGCTCGCCCAGACACAACAGCACGAAGCCGGCGACGCCGGCGACCATCACCGTCATGAGCCAGCGACCCCGAACGCCGACCAGCACCGCCACCGTCCGGAGGAAGCCGAGCAGCAGGGTCAGGTTCGCGCCCGAGACGGCGGTGAGATGGGTCAGCCCGGTGACCACGAAGCGCTCGCGCAGTTCCTCGGTCATCGCGGAAGTGTCCCCCACGACCAGCGCAGGGACCAGGGCGCGAGCGTCCGGCGCCAGGCCCGAGCACGCCTGGACCAGACCGGCGCGTAGGAGCCCGACTGCGGCGGCTACCGGGTCGGGATCCGCGACCAGGACGGGTGGCTCCCTGGCCCGCAGGACGGCGTACGCGGCGACGCCGGGGTCGGCTTCCTGGACCCGGACCGTGGTACGCACCAGCCCACCCAAGGGCGCGGACGCCCAGGCCGCCGCAGACTCGCCGGTCGCGCTGACCTGAACCGGCGCGCCGCTGCGCCAAGCGTCCCCTCGCGCGTGCACGGTGACCAGTTCGGCCGTCCCGATCCACAGCCCCGGGCGGGTTCCCGAGGGCGCCCACGACCGGCCCGACCCCGAGAGGCGCACCTCGACGGTTGCAGTCACCCCTGCGGCCGCCATCTCGGCCAGCGGGCCCGCGCGCACGGCTGCGGTGCGCGCCCCACCCGCGATCACGCACACCGCGGCCAAGACCGCGACCGCGGCCCAGAAGGCGTCGCGCCGGGCCCAGGCCGCCACGCCGACGGCAGCCGTGGCGCAGGCGGCGACAGCGACCAGCCCGGAGTCGCCCGAGACGGCGAGTGCCATCGACGCCCAGGCCGCCCCGCCCAAGACCAGGGGGCGCAGGTCACGCGGGGTGGCCTCCTGCTCACCGTCGGGGAGGAGGCACGCGGCGGAGGCGGCAAAGGGCCCGTCCACGTCAGACCCTCACGTGCGGCGCGATCCGCTCATACGTCTTGGGGCCGATCCCGTCGACCTCCTGCAATTCCTCAATTCTGCTGAACGCCTTGTGCTGACTGCGCCAGGCGAGGATTGCCTGCGCCGTGACCGGCCCTACCCCAGGCAGGGCGTCGAGCTGCTCGACCGTGGCGGCGTTCAGGTCGATCGCGGCGGCGCCGCCGGCGACACCGGACGCCGGCCCCTCCACCCCCCTCAGCTGACCCCCTGGGGCGTCCGCGTCGCCGACGACGATCTGAACGCCGTCGGCGACGACGGCGGCGAGGTTGAGTTCGCCGGGCCGCGCGCCAGGTGACAGGCCGCCTGCCGCGGCGATCGCGTCCTCCACCCGCGACCCGGGCGGCAGACTGACCACACCCGGGCGGGCCACCGCGCCGAGCACGTGCACCCGGAGCGGCTCGGG
>JBKHWW010000037.1:0-4172 GCA_046566345.1 Actinomycetes bacterium | reverse complement strand
CCGCCAGCCCGAGCGCTGCCCGCCGTGACAACATCGGCCACCTCCTTCTCGCGACCGTAGCGCAGACGGCCCTCACCCATGTCGGCGCCTGCGCAGGGTTGGGTCGGGCTCGTGCGGGTCCCGTTCGGGGGGAGCGGCGACCGCGTGCACCAGTCGCAACGGCGGGAGGAGGCCGCCGCTGGCTAAGGCATCCAGAGCTCGCCTCTCGTCTGCAGCGAGCTGACCGCCCCCCGCCTCGGGCGCGCCGAGAAGCACCGAGACAACGCAGTGCGTGCACGCCGGCCCGCGGGCCGTACAGGCGTTGCAGTCGACAAGCATCGTGTCCATGGCGACCACGCTCGCAGGCACCTCCGACATTTCTGTGAGGGGAGGAATGTCGGAGCCGGTCCCTAGCGTCCGTCGCATGACGAGCCCGACCCTCCAACCCTCGCTCGACGACCTCGGCCGCCACCTCGCGGTCACCGACTTCGTGGTCGTCGACCTCGAGACGACCGGTGCGGGCGCCGACGCCGCGATCACCGAGTTCGGCGCGGTGCGCGTCCGCGGCGGCGAGGTGCTGGGCGAGTTCCAGACTCTGGTGAATCCGCACACCCGGATCCCGCCCCTGATCTCGGTCCTGACCGGCATCACTGGAGCCATGGTGGCCGACGCCCCGCGCGTCGAGCAGGTATTGCCCTCCTTCTTGGAGTTCGCGCGAGGCGCCGTCCTGGTCGCCCACAACGCCGCCTTCGACGTCGGCTTTCTCAAGCGCGCCTGCGCGGCCCAGGAGGTGGCCTGGCCAGGCTTCCCGGTCCTCGACACGGTCGCGTTGGCGCGCGGCGTCTTGCTCCGCGACGAGGTGCCCAACGTGAAGCTCCCCACGCTTGCCCACCACTTCCGGGTGTCCGAGGCGCCCAACCACCGCGCCCTCACCGACGCGCGCGCCACGGTCGGCGTCCTGCACGGCCTGATCGAACGCGTGGGCAATCTAGGCGTCTCGACGTTGGAGGACCTCCTCGAGTTCACTCGGGGCGTCTCGCCGGAGCGCCGCGCACGCCGCACGTGGGCGTCCGGCGTGCCCACCGCCCCGGGCGTCTACCAGTTCGTGGCCGATCTGCCCGACCGCGACGGTGTTCTACGCCGTCAAGTGCTGTACGTGGGTAAGAGCGTGAACCTTCGCGCGCGAGTGCGCAGCTACTTTACGGCCGCCGAGAAGAGGCCACGCATCGAAGAGATGGTGCGCATCGCCACCGGCGTCGAGACCACGGTGTGCCGGACGCCCCTCGAGGCCGAGGTGCTCGAGCTACGTCTCATCGCTGCGCACTCGCCGCGTTACAACCGCCGGTCCAAGTTCCCTGAACGCCAGCACTGGATCAAGCTCACCGACGAGCCGTTCCCCCGGCTGTCCCTGGTCCGCCGGGTTGCCGACGACGGGGCGTGCTACCTGGGGCCCTTCGCACACCGGGAAGCGGCGACGCAGGTCCAGATGGCGCTGTACGAGGCGTTCCCCATCCGCCAATGCACGGATCGCCTGTCGCGACGCCCCACCAGCCGATGCGCGCTCGGCGACCTCGGACGCTGCCTTGCCCCGTGCGACGGCACCACTAGCCGGGCCGACTACCTCACCGCGACCGAGGCGGTCCGGACCAGCCTGACGGTGGACGTTCGGGAGGTCGTTCGATCACCGCGGAGGCGGCTGGCGAGCCTCATCGCCCAAGAGCGCTTCGAGGAGGCGGGCCAACTCACCGCGCGCCTCGAGTCGTTCATCAAGGCATCCACCCGCGCGCGGCGCATCGAGTCGGTCGCGGCTTGCCCGCAGATCGTGGCCGCGGCGCGTGGCGGTGACGGCTGGGAGGTGCACGTCGTCCGTCACGGACGCCTTGCCGCCGCCGCACTGGCGCGGCCGGGCGAGGTCGTCCAGGCGGTGGCCCGGGACGCCGTCCGCGCGGCCGAACACGTGCCTGTCCCCACCCCCGGTAAGCCGGCGGCGACCCCCGAGGAGGCCGAGCGCGTCGCGGCGTGGCTGGAGAGCCCCGGCACCAGGATCATCGAGGCCGACGGTGACTGGTGCTGGCCCCTCCACGGCACGATCGCGCTGGGCGACCTCGCTCGGCACGCCCTCCCCCTGGCCCCCTCACAAGGGACGCCGACGGCCTAGGCTGAAGGTCATGAACACCGCCATCGTCTTCATCACCACCCAGGTGGACCGGGTCAGCGAGGTCGCTGAAGAGGTCGCCGCCTTGCCCGGCGTCACCGAGGTGTACTCGGTGACCGGTGAGATCGATCTGGTGGCGATGGTCCGCACCCGCGACGTGGAGGCCATCGCCGACATCGTTACCGGCCAGATCAACAAGGTTGCGGGCGTGACCGGCACAGACACGCATCTGGCGTTCCGCGCGTACTCCACCCACGACCTCGAGGCGGCCTTCTCCCTGGGCGACTGATACTCCCGCTCAGCCCTCGGTGACCTCCACCGACGTGATCACGACCGGCTCCAGCGGTCGGTCTCCCCTGCCCGTGCGCACCTGCGCGATGGCGTCCACCACGTCGCGCCCGGCCTGGTCGGCCACCTCGCCGAAGATCGTATGGCGGAAGTTCAGGTGGGGTGTCTGCGTCACCGTGATGAAAAACTGCGAACCGTTAGTGCCGGGGCCGGCGTTGGCCATCGCGAGCAGGTAAGGCTTGTTGAAGGAGAGCTCCGGGTGGAACTCGTCGCCGAACTTGTACCCTGGCCCGCCGGTGCCAGTCCCCAGGGGGCAGCCACCCTGAATCATGAAACCGTCGATGACCCGATGGAACGTCAGCCCGTCGTAAAAGTTGCCGGTGGTGGGGGCGCCGGTCTCGGGGTGGCGGTACTCCTTGGTGCCGGTGGCGAGCCCGACGAAGTTGGCCACCGTCGCAGGGGCGTGGTCGGCGAAGAGGTTGATCGTGATGTCACCGTGGTTGGTGTGGAGCGTCGCCTGCTGGGCCACGTCGGAGTCCTTTCGTCGGGTCGGCGCGTCGACCTGACGCGCACGATCAGCGACCACGTTACCCACTCTCGCCTGTCGCACCGCCTCACGGTTGGGTACGGTGGACGCACGCGACTACGCGAACCCCCCTACCACAACGGAGGAAACCGTGAACCGGAAGAAGTTCGAGCGCGCCGTCGGTGACACCACCCACGCAGCGACCGACCTCGGCAAGGAGGCCCTCGCCCAGGCGAGCGCCTACCTGAAGGAAGCCCAGGACTACCTGGCCCCGCGCGCGCAGGACGCGCTCCACCAGGCGCAGGACTACCTGGGCCCCCGTGCCCAGGACGCGCTGCATCAGGCGTCCGAGCGCATCACGCCGCTGGCCAGGGACGCCCGCAAGCGCGGCGCCCGGCTGGCCGCGGACGCACTCGACGCCGTCCAGCCCAAGCTGGACGAGGCCCTGAGCATGGTCTCACCCGCGGTGGACCAGGCGTACGCCAGGATCGCACCGGCCGTCGACGACGCGCGCAGCAAGGTCCAGTACGGGTTCCTGCCCGCGGTGAGCCAACTGCTGCACGAGGCGGCCGACGACCTGGCCAAGGTCGAGTTGCCCGAGGTGCCGGCGCCCAAGCGGGCGAAGCGGTCGGTGTGGGCGACGATCGGGCAGCTCCTGCTCGCCGGCGGGCTGCTCGCGGGCGTCGTGTTCGCGGTCAAGAAGTTCCTCGCACCCGCGGACTCGGGCTGGCAGGCTCACGAGCCGAGCAAGCCCTACGTGCCGACCTCCACCCAGACCCTCGTCGACGACCTCTCGACCAAGGCGTCAGAAGCCAAGGACGCTGCGCAAGAGTGGCTCGAGGACACGGGCGACAAGGTCGCCGCCACCGGCGAGAAGGTCTCCGACGCGGCGGCTGACGCCGGTGAGGAACTTGCCGACGCCGCGGCGGACGCCGGCGACGACCTGACCAAAGCCGCCGAGGACGCCAAGGCCGCGGCGGACGCCGAGGGTGGCGATGCTGCCCCTTTCGCAGCTAGCCCTTACGGAGACGGGTCCTACGTCGGATCCGAGCCGCCGGAGGGCTTCGTCATCAAGGGCAACGAACGTTCGATGAAGTTCCACGTCCAAGGCAACGGCGGGTACGAGCGGACCATCGCCGACGTCTGGTTCAACAGCGAGGAGGCTGCTGTCGCCGCGGGGTTCACCAAGGCGCAGCGCTGAGTCCTGCTAGCGCGGGCGGGGGG
>JBKHWW010000036.1:0-6165 GCA_046566345.1 Actinomycetes bacterium | reverse complement strand
CCCGTTGCTGTACCTGATGACGTAGCTCGGCGGCTCGAACTGCGCCTTGTCCGGCCCACAGTTCGCCGGAACGCCAGGCGACACGCACGGCAGGATGCCGTCCACGCGGTCACCGACTCCGTTCACGACGTGGTTGATCGCGCCCGGTCCGCTGAGGTTCTTGGTCATCACGTGGGTCAGCACGACTCCGGGTGTGTCCGGCACCTCGTACCCGTTCTCGGTGACGATGCTGGGGTCGTTGCGATTGAACACGTAGACCCCGCCACCCCACAGCTGATGCCGCTTCACGTGGTCGGCGACCTTGAAGCCCGGCCAGCCGAGTGTGCCGTCCGGCTGGGTCCAGTCCGCCTGGGTGGGCGGGTCGTAGGGCAGTTCGTTCTGGTACAGAACCACGCGGCCCCTCTCGCCGTTCCAGAGGGTGTTGTACTCCTGGAAGTGCTCGACGAACAGGCCAGTGGCCGTCACCCTGTCGCCGTTCACCACCAGCCCGATGCGTCCCGTGTTGGTCAGCCACCGCTCGGTGTCCCCGAAGTCGCCCGTGCTGGTGTCGAAGCCCTCGATGCCGTGGTCCCCTCGCCAGACCCACGTGTGGTCGACCAGCACGTTGTCGCTGTTGATCTCGAGAGCGATGTCGGTCTTGCCGATGTGCGGGCCGCCGACCCGGAAGTACACATCGGACAGGGTGGTCGGGTTGGTCGCGCTGCTGCGCCCCGACCCATGGTTGCTTCGGCGGCTGCCGACCTGGAGGAGCACCGGCGACTCGACAGTGCCCGCGTCGATGGTCACGCCGGCAACGATCACACCGGGCCGGTCTGCGATCGTGAGGGGGATCGCGCCATTGACAGCGGTGAGCGTGGCAAGGCCCATGCCGAGCACGACCGTGTCGGCTCGCTTCACCTCGATGCTCCGCCCGATGCCGTAGTCACCGGGGGTGAGGAGCAGGTGCTTGCCGCGGGCCAACTGGCTGTTGATCGTCCGCACCGAATCTTGGGGATCCGCGACGAAGAAGTCGCTGAGCGGGATCGTCCGGCCGGGCGTCATGCGCGAGCCCCAGGTGATTCCGCTGGTGTTCGTCCGAGCCGAGGGGACGCGCACCTGGTAGGCGCCCTTCGCGTCGATGAAGAGGTAGGGCTTCTCACGGCTGAGGGGGGTCTTCTCGAGCACGGTGTACGGCGGGTCCGGGTATGCGGCGTCGGAGGGGATCCTTGCCGGGTCGCCAGTCCAGGTCATCCCCGAGAACACCTGGTTCCAGACCGCGTTCGACCAGAGGCGCACCTCGCTGTTGCGCGTGTACCACTGCTGTTGGGAGCCGTTGATCAACTCCTGCGCCGGCAGGCTCATATCGGAGACCCTCGAGTCTGCGATAAAGCCGCCACTGGCGAAGGAGGGCCCTGTGCAGTAGTCCATCAGGGAGAGGTTGCCGCCCTTGACGTCGACGCGCCGCATCGAGACGGCCTGGGACACCGCCCAGAAGTTGGCCGTGGCCTCACAACCGCCCTGCCCCTTGGTGTTGACGTTGATCGTCAGGTTCGACAACCCCCGCCAGAAGTTGTTCAGCGCGAAGCACCCGGTGAACTCGGGGTCCTCGTCGAAGCAGCGGTTATAGACCTCGATGGTGCCGTTGATCTGCACGTCCCCGGGCATGGCGCCCAGGCCGGCGACCTCGGTGTAGTACCCGACCTTGACCTGCAGCGGCTCCTCGGCGGTGCCGTAGGTGCCGGGCTTGAAGTAGAGGCCGTAGCGGTCGGACCCCATCTCGTTGTCGACCTGCTTGGCGTGAATCTCGTCGAACTTTGCCTTGATCTCGGCCGTGGGCATGCTCGGATCGAAGATCGTGACGTTGGGTCCGAAGTCTGGAACAGGCGCCGGGCGCGGCTTCCGTTGCGCGTCCTCGGGCCCCGCCGCTGGCGTGGGCGCAGCAGCTACCGGGGGCGCGCCCATACCCACCACAGCGATCATGGCGGCCAGGGCTACCAGCAGGAACCTCCGTAGGTGGGCTTTCGGACTCTTGCCTGGGCCTGATGCCCCTGAGCGTGTCCGGGAGTGTGATGTGCGACGTCGCATCGAATACCTCCAACTTCGGGCTGTCGAACCCGCGCCGACTCCGGCGGACCCGAGAGGCCGTTGGCGTCGAACCTGGAGGGTCTGATGGGAACGGGCGCAAGAGCGCGGGGGAGCGCTGCCACGAGCGTTTCCGGTAGCTACCGCGCGTGTCAAGATCTCTTCCGGCCGAATGCGGGCCAATCGGTCAGAGTGCCGCGCCTGCAACGCCCGGCGGACGCCGGAGGTGGCTGCCGACGCGACGACCCCTCTCCTCGACCAGATCGACAATGCGTGAGGCGAGTTCTTCCAGCGCCTTACCCGTGGTGTTGATGACCGGGCACTGCAACCGCCGGTGCACGAGCGCGACCTCGTCGAGTTCGTCGTAGATGGCGGCGAGGTCGACGTAGCCGTCCTTCATTCCGCGGACGCCGAGGCCCGCCACCCTCTCGCTGCGGATCGTCTGCAGCCGTTCGGCGTCCATCGTCAGGCCCACCACGCGCCACCGGTCGACCGCGAACAGTTCCTCGGGCGGCGGGATGCCCGGCACGAGGGGCACGTTGACCGCCTTGTGGCCCATGTACCCCAGGAAGATCGACAAGGGGGTCTTGCCTGATCGCGAGGGGCCCACCAGGCAGATGTCTGCCTCGCGCAGCAGCGACGGCTGGGCCCCGTCGTCGTTGCGGACGGCAAAGTCGATCGCCGCCATGCGCTTGAAGTAGTCGGCCTCGACACCGACGGGCCGCAGGGGCACCTCGTCGGCCACCATCCCGCTGGCCTGCTCGAGCGCGCGCAGGGTGTCGGTCATCAGGTCGGCGAACGGCATCTCCAGCTCCCGGCAGGCCGCGCGCACCAGATGGGCCAGCTCGTGGTCGACGAGGGTGAAGATCACCGCCGTCGGCCTGCCCTGACGGGCACGCACCATGTCGAGGGCAGCCATCAGCGCGACGGTGCTCGTGATGCGACGGTGGCGGACCAGCCTGAACTCGCGGGTCGGGAACTGCGCGACCGCGGCCCGCGCCACGCGCACCCCGGACTCGCCGGTGGAGTCGGCCAGCACGTGGATCTCGAGCACCTCGTCGCTCACGCGGCCAGTGTAGGAGCGAGCCGTCCACGGCGTGGACAAGCCCGATTTCCCCGGCATTGACGCCCTTCGTAGGATGGTGGGGTCCGCAAGGCGTCGATGGGGCCATCACCCCGGAGCCGCCGGAAGAACGGGTCGACCGCGATCGAGCGTGGCCAGACCTCATTAGAACCGGCCGCGGCGATCGAGAGTGGGACGCTTCCCCGGTCTGGCCGGGCGGCGTCCAAGGAGGGTGGTACCGCGGGGCGCGCGCGCCTCGTCCCTTCGTGCTTCACCGGCTCCGCCAGCGAAACGACGAAGGAACACGATGACCAGCACCACCCCGCCCACCGCCCACGCCGCGGGCTACAACCCGGTCTCACCGCAGGTGGACCTCCCCGCCATGGAGCGCGAGGTCCTGTCCCACTGGCATGCCCACGACACGTTCGAGAAGTCTCTGGCCAAGACCGCCGCCGGCCCGCGCTGGACCTTCTACGAGGGGCCACCCACCGCGAACGGCATGCCCGGCACCCACCACATCGAGGCGCGCGTCTTCAAGGACGTCTTCCCCCGGTTCAAGACCATGCAGGGCCACTTGGTCGAGCGCAAGGCCGGCTGGGACTACCACGGGCTCCCCGTCGAACTCGCGGTCGAGAAGGAGCTGGGCTTCACCGGCAAGCCTGACATCGAGGCGTTCGGCATCGAGGCCTTCAACCAACAGTGCCGCGAGTCCGTCGGGCGGCACGTGGACGCCTTCGCTGACCTCACCACCCGCATGGGCTACTGGGTGAACATGGAAGACGCGTACTGGACGATGTCCAGCGAGTACATCCAGTCGGTGTGGTGGTCGCTGAAGGAGATCCACTCCCGCGGGCTGCTGGTCGAGGACTACCGCGTCGCCCCCTACTGTCCCCGGTGCGGCACGACGCTGTCCGACCACGAGCTCGCCCAGGGCTACGAAGATGTGACCGACCCCTCGGTCTACGTGAGGTTCCCGCTGACGTCCGGCCCCTGGGCAGGGAAGGCGGACCTATTGGTGTGGACCACCACGCCCTGGACTCTGGTCTCCAACACCGCGGCCGCCGTGCACCCCGATGTCACCTACGTGATCGCGCAGCACGCCGGCGACACGCTCGTCATTGCCGAGCCGCTCGCCGAGAGGGTGCACGGCGTGGACTGGAAGCTCGGCCCCAGTTTCACGGGCAAAGAGATGGAGGGCTGGCGCTACAGCCGCCCCTTCGAGCTCGTCGAGTTTCCCGACGCCGTCGGCGGCACCCACTACGTGGTACTGGCCGACTACGTGACCACCGAGGACGGCACCGGTCTGGTCCACCAGGCGCCGGCGTTCGGCGAGGACGACATGCTCACCTGCCGCGCCTACGGCCTGCCGATGGTCAACCCGATCCGCCCCGACGGCACCTTCGATGAGTCAGTGCCGCTGGTCGGGGGCCTGTTCTTCAAGACCGCCGACAGGGCGCTGGTCGCCGACCTCACCGAGCGAGGCCTGATGTTCCGGGTCCAGGAGTATGACCACAGCTACCCGCACTGCTGGCGCTGCCACACTGCGCTGCTGTACTACGCCCAGCCGAGCTGGTACATCCGGACAACCGCCATCAAGGACGCGTTGGTCCGCGAGAACGAGAACACCAACTGGTACCCCGAGCACATCAAGCACGGGCGCTATGGCGATTGGCTGGAGAACAACGTGGACTGGGCGCTGTCCCGCAAGCGTTACTGGGGGACGCCGCTGCCCATCTGGCGCTGCGAGGACGACCACCAGGTCTGCGTCGGCTCCCTGGCGGAGCTCTCGGGCCTCGCCGGTCGGGACCTGTCGGAGCTCGACCCCCACCGCCCGTTCGTGGACGAGGTCACGTTCTCCTGCCACCACTGCGGCAAGCCGAGCCACCGCGTCCCCGAGGTCATCGACGCCTGGTACGACTCGGGCGCCATGCCCTTCGCCCAGTGGGGCCACCCCTGGGCCGAGGGCTCGAAGGAGCGGTTCGAGCAGGCGTTCCCCGCCGACTTCATCTGCGAGGCCATCGATCAGACCCGCGGCTGGTTCTACTCTCAGATGGCGGTCAGCACCCTCGTGTTCGACCAATCCGACTTCCGCAACGTGCTGGTGCTGGGCCACATCCTCGCCGAGGACGGACGCAAGATGTCCAAGCACCTGGGCAACATCCTGGAGCCGATCCCGCTGATGGACCGCCACGGCGCGGACGCCGTCCGCTGGTTCATGGCGGCGGGCGGCTCCCCGTGGGCGTCCCGCCGCGTCGGCCACACGACGATCCAGGAGACCGTTCGCAAGGTGCTGCTGACCTACTGGAACTCGGTCGCGTTCCAGTCGCTGTACGCCCGCACCAACGGCTGGTCCCCGGCGGGCTCGCCTGAGCCGGTCGGGACCCGGCCGGTCATGGACCGCTGGCTGGTGGCGGTGCGCAACCAACTGGTCGTCGACGTGACCGACGCGCTGGAGAACTTCGATACCCAGCGCGCGGGGTCGCTGCTGTCGGAGTTCGTCGATGACCTGTCGAACTGGTACGTGCGCCGGTCCCGCCGGCGCTTCTGGGACGGCGATCCAGCCGCGCTGTGGACGCTGCACGAGACCCTGGACGTGGTCACGCGTTTGATGGCGCCGATGGCGCCGTTCATCACCGAGCGCGTCTGGCAGGACCTCGTCGTCGCGGCGGTCCCCGGGTCCCCGGAATCGGTGCATCTGGCCTCCTGGCCGACGACGGACGCCGAGGGCGACGATCCTGGGCTGGTGGCGGCCATGGAGTTGACCCGCCGCCTGGTGGAACTGGGCCGCGGCGCTCGTTCCGAGGCCCAGGTGAAGACCCGCCAGCCCCTCAGGCGCCTGCTCGTGCCCGGATCCTCGTTCGCCCGTCTGAACGAGGAGTTGCTCGCCGAAATCGCCGCCGAGCTCAATGTGGGCGTGGTCGAGTCGTTCGCCTCTGCCGGCGACCTGGTCGACTACGCAGCCAAGGGCAACTTCCGCGCCCTCGGGAGGCGGTTCGGCAAGGACACGCCCAAGGTCGCCGACGCCATCGCCCGGGCGGACG
>JBKHWW010000035.1:0-3569 GCA_046566345.1 Actinomycetes bacterium | reverse complement strand
CGATCCGGAGGCAACTGGGCCAACTACGCCGCCACTCGACAACCCTGAACGCGAGCATTCACGGACTTCGAATATGCCTGACCTGCCAGTGGAGTAGCGATGGAACTGGCTGGAGAACTTCAGCCATGCCTGCCAGGCCTGCGGGTCGTTGAGGGCGAGGATGCCGTCACTGAGCTGGGTGTGAAGCTTGTCGAGCGTCTCCTGCCGGGCCTCCGCAGCAGCGGCCCGCTCTGCCTCGCTCGCAGGCCTGCGGTACCCGGCCATCAGCCGCGGCCTTCCCGCAGGGCCGCGACGTGGTCGAGAATCTCCTCGATCGCTTCACGGTGTGCGCCGGCGTCGGCCAACTGCCTGGCTCGGACGAGGAGGTCTTCGATCATGAGCGGGAGATCGGGGAGTGGGAGCACGGGTTCGGTCACGGCCGGTACCCCCTGTCAGTGGTCCGTGCGTCGTGCTGCTGCGCGGGTTCCTCGGCGGCCGCGAACGGGACCGGCGCCACGTCCTCCCACTCGCCCATCGCCTCGGGCCTCTGCTTTGGCGGCACGATCCGTCCGTGCGGGTCGCGTACCTGGACGGGGTCGACGTACAGGTCGAGGTCACCGCCCCGGCGTTCGATGGCGGCCTCGATGAGCAGCGCCCGTGCGTAGGCGGTGTTCGCTGCGGCCCTGTGCGTCACGCTGAGGACATCACCTCGCGCTTCGGGAGTCAGGAGCTCGCGGTAGGCGTCGCTGGTCTGGTGATAGTCGCGGGCCACGTCGTCGAACGACTTGCCGGAGTCGTCGTAGCGGACGCCGTGCTCCTCGGCCCACTGGAGCCACAACCCGGTTCGGGTGACGAGGCGATCTGCGTCGTGGTTCATGTCGCTCTCCTTCGCCAAGCTCGCGACCTGCCACCCCGCATAACGAGACGCCGCGCCCTCTCGTGGACACAGCCCTTGACTGACCGCCGCCGAGATCGTTCACCGTGATTCCGGACCGGCCCGCCGCGCCAATGCTTCAACGAGCAAACGCCTTGCCGCGGCAGTGGGAACTTAGGCCCCCGACGCGTAGCCAGAGTCGGACGTCGCGGACGTGGGGGCGCTCTCCATCGGCCAAGACCTCAGGTGGAGTCGGTAGTCGGCTGGGGCCTGTGTTCGGACGGCGGCCGGTTACAGGGGGAGGTTCCAGAAGGGCCCGGTGAGGCCGACTTCGTCGAGGAGGGCCTGGTTGTGGTCGCGGGTGTGGGGCGTGAAGTCGGGATCGAGTCGGTCGCCGTACCACGGCTGGGCGAGTCGCCACACGGTGACGGCGTCGGCGATGTACCCGGAGTCGGGTGCGTGCTGGTTCGTCCATTGCTCGGCGTGGTCGCGGTCGCAGAAGGTGCGGATGGCGGTGCAGGTGGCGACGACGTCGTCCCACCACTGTGCGGCGGGCTTGGGGAAGCGGACCGCGAGCCCGGCGGGTGGCGGCGTGTCGGGGCCGGCGTGGTAGCTGAGGTGGGCCCCGCAGTGCGGGCAGGCGGTGTCGATGCGGACGTCGATGTGGAGTGCGGCGCTGATGCCGAAGGAGTCCCAGGCGCAGCCGCCCCACCAGCGGCGGTCATCGTGTCCGTCGTGGGGGGTGACGACGAATCCCATGGGGGCGGCGGAGAACGGGTGTGCCATCCGGATGGCGTCGCCGTCGGCGGCCGGCACCAGGGCGTGGGCGTCGGCGAGCGCGTGCAGGGCGTCCTGCGCCTGGTCGCGCGTGGTGTGGGTCTTGCGGGCCACTTCTTCCGGGGAGGGTGCGCGTCCCTCGCTCGCGAACGTGGCGTAGACCAGGTCGCGCACCTGTCGACGTTCTGGTGTGTCCATGGGTGGATCCTTCCTAGGGGACAACGATGCGGCTGAGGTGGGGGGCGAGTTGTTCAACGGCGAGGACGCCGCCGAAGCCGATCAGCACGATCCCGGTGAGCGTGGTGACGGCCAGGGCGGGCCGCGGCCGGGCGGTGAGGACGGCGCTAGCGCCGAAGGCGACCATGGCGTAGATGATCGCGCAGTTGAGCACGTGGAGCGCGCCGAGGGTGAGCAGTTGCGCAGGGACCGGCCAGCCCGTGCCTGGGGTGACGAACTGGGGCAGCAGGGCCAGGAACAGCAGGAACACCTTGGGGTTGAGCAGGCTGACGCCGAGCCCCTTGAGGAACAGCTGCCGGCCAGCGGTGGGCGCCAACATCTCGGCAGTGGCGACCGCGTGGCGGTGCCGCAATGTGGTGACCCCGAGCCAGCAGAGGTAGACGGCGCCGGCCACCGTGAGCACGGTCATCGCCGTCGGCGAGGCGGCCAGGAGGGCTGCCAGCCCCGCGGTGACCATCACGGTTGCGGTCAGGTGCCCGGCCAGCAGGCCGGCGACGGCCCACCCCACGTTCGTGTGCCGGATGCCGGCGGCCATCGCGTAGGCCCAGTCCGCTCCCGGGGTCAGGACGAACAGCATCGAAACGGTCCAGAATGCAGCGATCGTGGCAATGTTCATCGCATCCCCACGATGCCGGCCCGGGCGGTGTGACTCTTCACGTTTCGAAGCCTACGAGGAAGTGACTCGAATGTGCTGTGGTATCTGCCGGTGGTCAGCCTATTTAGTGGAAGGATCTTCGACATGGACGACCTCGACCGCGTGATCCTTTCAATCCTTCAGGAAGATGGCCGCGCGACGGTGACCGACATCGCGTCCCGAGTGGGGCTCAGCCTCTCGGCCTGCCACCGCAGGATTCGGGAACTCGAAGCGACGGGAGTCATCCGGGGCTACCACGCCGACCTCGACAACGAACTTCTCGGCCTGCCCTTCGAAGCACTCGTATTCGTCACCATGCGGGCCGGTGACTCCGCCTCCGTGGCCGCCTTCGAGGCGGGCGTCCAGGCCGTCCCGAACATCGTCCAGGCCTACCGGCTGTTCGGCGAACCGGACTACCAACTCCTGGTCCGTGCCGCCTCCAAACAGCACTACCAGCAGCTCTACGACGAGTCGCTGTCCCAGCTTCCCGGCGTCCAGCGCCTCACCTCGACACTCGTCATGAAGACCGTAGTCGCCCCACACACCCCCGTCTCGACAGCGGACGTGCACACCAGTCCCCGCAGGTGACCGGACCCGCCGCGACCCTGCGGAACCGACCACACGTTCAGACGGTTCACGTACGGAACGAGGTTCCTCAATGGCGAGAAGTCCGACCTCGAAATTCGACGACCTCAGAGCCACGGTGGCCAGAGTGGTGGTTGGAGGCACAGGCGAGCAGGCGCGCATACTTCATCGGGCAGGCCCGCGGCTTGGTTTCAGATCGAAAGGAGGCGGGGACGTCTGCTCGAACAGGTGCTGCGCGCGTTGCAGCACCGCGTCGGTCCCCGTTTCGAGGGGTACCCAGGGGCGGTCGCCCGCGTGCGACGCCAGGTCGTCCCTGATGTGCGCACGCGCCTCCTTGATGCGTCGGTGGGCTGTGCTCTCGGAGTACCTGAGGTCCTCGGCGATCTCCCGGAGCGGGTGTCCTTGCATGGACTCCAGCAGCGGTCCCCGCAACGACGGGGACAACTGCCCGAGAGCCTGCGTGATGGCAGCGACGGCGTGCCG
>JBKHWW010000034.1:0-9610 GCA_046566345.1 Actinomycetes bacterium | reverse complement strand
CCGGCGGCCCGGGCGGTGGCGCCGGCGTCCGACGACTTGGAGGCCGAGGACGAGCGCTTCGGTTGGATCGAGGCCGCGGCGGCGGCCGGCACGACGACCGCCGGCTCGGGTCGCGTCAGCGCCTCGGACCGTATCGACCGCGTCGCCACGCACCCTTTCGGCGGGCCGTTGCTCTTTCTGGCCGTGATGTGGGTGGTGTTCCACGTGACCACCACGGTGGCCGCCCCTTTGCAGGACGCCCTCGATCGGTTCTTCTCGGGGCCGGTGTCGGACGCCGTGACCGCCTCACTGACGTGGGTCGGCCTCGGCGGCAGTTGGGTCGAGGGCCTGCTGGTGGGCGGGGTGGTGAGCGGGGTGGGGATGCTGCTGACGTTCGTGCCGTTGATGGCCCTCATGTTCGTGCTGCTCGCCCTCCTGGAAGACTCGGGCTACATGGCGCGGGCGGCGGTGGTCACCGATCGCCTCATGCGCACGATGGGGTTGCCGGGCAAGGCGTTCCTGCCCCTGGTGGTCGGCTTCGGCTGCAACGTGCCGGCCATCGCGGCAACCCGCATCCTTGGTGACGCGCGGCAGCGGATCCTCGTGGCGCTCCTGGTGCCGTTCACGTCGTGCACCGCCCGCCTCACCGTGTACGTGATGGTGGGCACGATCTTCTTCGGCGGGGCGGCCGGCACGGTCGTGTTCGTCATGTACCTGGTGTCGATACTGTGCGTCGTCGCGGTCGGGTTGGTGCTTCGCAAGACCCTCTGGCGCACCATGGGTGCCGAGCCGCTCGTGCTCGACCTTCCCCCCTACCAGGTGCCCACGCTGCGGCTGACGGCATCCGTGAGCTGGACGCGCCTCCAGGGGTTCCTGCGCACGGCGTCCGGAATCATCGTCGTCACCGTCTGCGCGGTGTGGTTCCTCCAGGCGCTCCCGGCTCGCGCCGGGGCCGGGTTCGCGGAGGTGCCGGTCCAGGACTCGGTGTACGCCGCCGCCGCGCAGTCGGTCGCGCCCGTCTTCGCGCCGGCGGGCTTCGGTGAGTGGCAGACGGCGTCCGCTCTCGTGGTCGGCTTCGTTGCCAAGGAGGCGGTGATCAGCTCCTGGGCGCAGACGTACGCGGTGGCGGAGCCCGGGGACGGTGAGAATCCGGGCGACCTCGGCGCGGCGATCCAGGCGGCGTTCGAGCGCTCCTCGGGCGGCCACCCGGTCCCGGCGGTGTGGGCGTTCTTGGTGTTCCTGATGGCCTACACCCCGTGCGTGGCGACCATCGCGGCGCAGAAGCGCGAGGTCGGGCTGCGGTGGACGCTGTTCGGGGTGGCAGTCCAGCTGGTCGTGGCGTGGACCGCGGCGGTGGCGATCTTCCAGGTCGGAAGGCTGTTCTGGTGAGCGGCCCGCTGCGCGCGGTCCTGGCGGCGTTCGAGGACGGCGCGGGCTCGCTGGCCGACGTCAAGGTGCGCACGGGCCTTTCCCGCGACGTTGTCACGGCCAGCGTTAACCACCTGGTTCGGCTCGGACGCCTCCGCGCGAGTCAGCTCGCGGTCGGGTGCCCGACGGGCGGTGGCTGTGGCAGCTGCGCCCTGGCGTCCGCGGGGTGCTCCCCGCGCCGCGGGGTGGTGGCGTACGCTGCTCAGTCGTGACTGCCCTCGACGCGCCGATCGGCCTCTTCGACTCCGGTTTCGGCGGCCTCACCGTGACCCGCGCGGTGCTGGACCAGCTGCCCAACGAGGACATCGTCTACCTGGGTGACACCGCGCGCGCCCCCTACGGCCCCAAGTCGATCCCCGAGGTCCGCGAGTATGCGCTGGAATGCCTCGACCATTTGGCGGGCCTCGGCGTGAAGGCGCTGGTCATCGCGTGCAACTCGGCATCGTCAGCGGTGCTGCGCGACGCCCGCGAGCGTTACGACGTTCCCGTCGTCGAGGTGATCCTTCCCGCCGCGCGGCGTGCGGTCAAGGCCACCCGCAACGGTCGGGTCGGCGTCATCTGCACGGTCGCCACCGCCAACTCCCGAAGTTACGACGACGCCCTCGCGGCCGTCCCGGGCGTCGAGCTCTACACCTCGGCCTGCCCCCTGTTCGTGGACTTCGTGGAGCGTGGCATCACGGGCGGGCCGGAGTTGCTGGCGCTCGCCCATGAGTACCTCGCCCCGCTCCAGGAGGCCGAGATCGACACGCTGATCCTCGGCTGCACCCACTACCCGCTCCTCACCGGCGTGCTCGGCTACGTGCTGGGCGACGGAGTCACCCTCGTCTCCTCGGCCGACGAGTGCGCCAAGGAGGTCTACACCACGCTGACCGACAGCGACCTCGTCCACGCCGGTCCGCGGGAGGCGTCCCGGGCGTTCCTGACCACCGGAAGCCCCGAGATGTTCCAGGGCATCGGACGCCGACTGATGGGCGGCGACTTCGTGTTCGGCGTCCGCCAGGTGGTGACCGTCAACCCCTGAGCTCCCGCTGAACAGGGCGCGCACCGCTTGCGAGGCCGCCAGCCCCACCTTCCATATCCCAGCGCTAGCTGTTGACCGGTGGACGCCCGCCCACGACGATGAGCAGCAACCCAGGGAAGGAAGTTCGATGCGCCGAAAGCCGACTCCCATGGCCGTCGTGGCGATGGTCGCGGTCTTGGTCCTCGCCGGTTTCGCCGTGGCTGACGCGCGGGGCACCAGCGACGTCAGCAAGGCACGCTCGTCCCTGACGCTGATGGCGCCGGCGGCCGCGGGCGGCGGCTGGGACCTCGTCGCCCGCGAGTCACAACAGGCGCTGCGCAAGAACGGGCTGGTGAACACGGTCCAGGTGGTCAACGTTCCGGGTGCCGGCGGCACCATCGGGCTCAGCCAGCTGACCCGCATGGAGGGGTCCCCGAACATCATGATGGTCACGGGCACCGTGATGCTCGGTGGCATCGCCCGAGGTGGCGACCAAGTCTCCCTGGCCGATACGACGCCGATCGCCCGGCTCGCAGAGGACTTCGAGGTGATCGCTGTCTCGGCTGACTCGAGGTTCACGACACTCCAGGAGTTCCTCGACGCCTGGAAGGCCGACCCGTCCAGCCTGCCGATCGGTGGAGGCTCGGCCGGGGGCGTCGATCATCTGGTCGCCGGGCAGCTGGCCAGGGCGGTCGGCGTGCCGCCGAGCGAACTGCAGTACACCCCCCATTCCGGGGGCGGCGAACTGACGATCTCGCTGCTCTCGACGGCCGCGGGAACCGTCGAGGTGGGCATCAGCGGCTTCAACGACTTCCGGGACATGATCGAATCGGGCCGGCTCCGCGCGCTCGCGGTCGTCGCGCCGGTGCGACTGGAGGGCGTGGACGTCCCGACTATGGCGGAATTGGGCTACCCCGAAGTAGACCTCATCAACTGGCGCGGCCTGGTCGGCGCGCCGCGGCTGTCGGACCAACAGCGCGCCGAGCTGGTCGACATCGTGACCGAGATGGTGGCCACCCAAGAGTGGCAGGCCACGATCGACCGAAACCGCTGGCGGGAGAGTTACCTAGTCGGCGAAGAATTCACCGCGTTCGTCGCCAGCGAGCAGACCGCGATCTCAGAACTGTTGAAGGAGTTGGGGCTGGTATGACCGTGCACGAAGACGCCGCCGCGCCGCCGGTGGCCAGCCACCCAGAGCGGGAACTCGGACTCCTCGTCGTCGCCGGCGTCCTCGCCGCCATCGCAGCCATGCTGATCTACGGCAACCTCACCATGCGGGTGTCAGGGACCCCTGGGGCTTTCGGGCCGCAAACCATGCCGTGGATCACCGCCGTCCTGTGCCTGCTGGCGTCCGCTTTGCTGGTCGTCACCACCTTCCGGCACCCCGGCAGGGGAGCTGTCGAGCTGGATCCGATGACCGCCAGGGCGACCGTCCACGACCCCTTCGACGAGACCTTCGCACCCACGGTGCTGGCCGAACAACAGGCCGAGATCGGCGCCGACCCGGGCACGAACTGGCGCGGGCTGGCACTGGGGGTGGGTGCGCTGGTGCTGTTCGCTGTGATCCTCGAGCCCCTGGGCTGGCTGATCAGCGCGACCGTCCTGTTCTTCCTCATGGCCTACGCCCTCGACGGACGCCGTTACCTGGCCATGGCCCTGGCCGGACTCGGGCTCGCGTCCCTGATTCAGGTCGTTTTCAGCGGACTCCTCGGCATGACGCTGCCGTCCGGAATCCTGGGGGGCTGAGCCGTGGAGCAACTGTCCCACCTCCTCGCCGGCTTCGGTCAGGTCCTCACGCCCACCAACCTGATCTGGGTGGCCGTCGGCGCATTCCTGGGGACGGCGGTCGGCGTCCTGCCGGGCCTCGGCTCGGCCATGGCCGTCGCCCTCCTGCTTCCGCTCACCTTCACCCTGGACCCGGTGGCGGCGCTCACCATGTTCGCCGGCATCTACTTCGGCGGCCTCTTCGGTGACTCGATCTCCGGCATCCTCATGAACACGCCCGGCAACAGCACGGCGATCGCGAGCGCCTTCGAGGGGCACAAAATGGCGCAGACCGGGCGCGCGCCCCAAGCCCTGGCCACCGCGGCCATCGGCGCCTTCCTCGGCGGCATCATCGCCACCGTTCTGGTCGTGTTCTTCGCTCCCTCCATGGCTAATCTCGCCACGTCGTTCGGTCCTGCGGAGTACTTCGCCCTGGCGGTGTTCGCGTTCGTTGCCATCTCTGCAGTGGTGTCGGACTCGGTGATCCGTGGCTTGGCGGCGCTGTGCATCGGGCTTTCGCTCGCTCTGATCGGCATCGATCAATCCACAGGCACGGCACGATTCACCTTCGGCATCCCGGCGCTCTTCGACGGCATCTCGGTGGTCGTGATCACAGTGGCTCTGCTGGCCGTAGGCGAAGTGCTGCACGTTGCCTCGCGCGTGGGTCGGCCCGACGAGAAGCAACTGATCCCCACCAAAGGCCGGCCGTGGCTCAGCCCGGCGGAGTTCCGGCTGGCCCTGCCCGCCTGGCTTCGCGGGACATCGTTCGGCATCCCGTTCGGGATCATCCCCGCGGGCGGAGCCGAGGTGCCCACCTTCCTCGCCTACGGCACCGAGCGACGCCTGGACGCCCGGCGTGCCGAACCCATGTTCGGCAAGGGTTCGATCCAGGGCGTGGCGGGCCCGGAGGCCGCTGGCAACGCCACGGCTGGCACCGCCATGGGCGCCCTGCTCGCCCTCGGGCTGCCCACGTCCGCGACCGCGGCGCTGCTGTTGGCCGCGTTCCAGCAGTACGGCATGCAGCCCGGGCCTCTCCTGTTCGAGCGAAGCGGCGACGTCGTCTGGGCGCTCCTCGCGTCGATGTTCATCGCCATGATCGTCCTGCTCATCCTGAACCTGCCGTTCGCCCCCATGTGGGCGTCGCTGCTCAAGGTGCCCAAGGAGTACCTGTACGCCGGGATTACGGTCTTCGCCGCCTTCGGTGTGTACGCGTCGGGCGCCTCGGTGATCGACCTCGGAATCATGATCGGCCTGGGCGTGCTGGGCTTCCTGATGAGGCAGTACGACATCCCCCTGGCGCCCGTGCTCATCGCGCTGATCCTCGGGCCCCTGGCCGAGTACTCCCTGCGTGACGCGATGGCGAACTCTTCCAACAACCCGGCCGTGCTGGTCAGCTCTCCCATCACCGTGGGCTTGTACATCGTCCTTGCGGCCGGCGTTGCCTGGAACGTGCGGCGTCGTGCGCAGGAGCGCAGGGTCGCCCAAGAGATCGCGGCGGGTGCGGCCTGACGGACCCGGCGAAATGGTCACGCGCTCCGTTCTCGGCGCCCACAGGTTGAGACGGGTGGCTGCGAGCGTTCCGCCTTCGACTTACCGCAATCCGCCCACGCGGCGGCGTCCGCGCGGCGAGACTAGGCCAACAAGCCACACGAAGGAGCACGCAATGGTCGACCTCACCGCTCAGCCCTACAACCTCGACGACGCCGGCGTCGCGTGGGTGCGCGACACGATCGCGTCCATGACGATCGAGGAGAAGATCGGGCAGCTCTTCGTCAACATGGGTTCGTCCCGCGACGAGGACTACCTCGCGGGCATGGTGAACGATTTCCACATCGCAGCCGTGCGCTACCAGCCCGGCCCCGCCGAGGAGATCTACGAGCAGAACCGCATCCTCCAGGCCAACAGCAAGATCCCCATGCTGATCGCCGCGAACACCGAGGCCGGCGGCAACGGGGCCTGCACGGACGGCACCTACGTCGGCTGGGAGATCAAGGTCGGGGCGGCCGGAGACCAGGACGAGAAGTACGCCTACGAACTCGGCCGGATCTCCGGCGTCGAGGCGGCGGCGATCGGCTGCAACTGGAGCTTCGCCCCCATCGTCGACCTCTACCGGAACTGGCGAAACCCGATCGTGTCGGTACGCACCTGGTCGGCCGACCCGGGCCAGACCGTTCGCCTGGCTAAGGCGTACATGCGCGGCATCATGGAGTCCAACATCATGCCGGCCGCCAAGCACTGGCCCGGGGACGGCATCGACGAGCGCGACCAGCACCTCTCCAGCGCGCCGAACTGGTACTCCACCGACGAGTGGGACGCCACCTTCGGCAAGGTCTACTCCGAGCTGATCGAGGCGGGTCTTCCCTCGATCATGGCCGGCCACATCGCACTGCCCAGCTACCAGAAGCACTTCGAACCCGGCAGCAACGAGTTCACCCCGGCGACGCTGTCGAAGGCGCTGACCACCGACCTCCTCCGCGGCAAGCTCGGCTTCAACGGCGTCGTCGTGACGGACGCCTCCCACATGGTCGGCCTCACCGGCTTCGGCCGCCGCCGGGACATCCTGCCGATGGCCATCAACGCCGGCTGCGACCTGTTCCTCTTCTTCAACGACCCCGACGAGGACTTCGCTTGGATGATGGAGGCCTACCGCGCCGGCGTCCTGTCGGATGATCGTCTCACCGAGGCGCTGACCCGCACGTTGGGGCTGAAGGCGCGCCTCGGGCTGCACAAGGCGGCCAAAGAGGAGATCCTGCCGCCCAAGGACGAGGCGATGGCGCGGATCCGGCTCCCGGAGAACCTCGCGGTCGCCAAGGAGCTCTCCGACGCCGCCGTCACCCTGGTCAAGGACACCGACGCCGGGGTGCTGCCGATCTCGCCCGAGAAGCACAAGCGGGTGTGGATCATCCCGATCTCCGGCCCGAAGAACCCGATGGCGCACGGCAGGGGTCCCAAGGGCGCCGAAATCCTGGCGGACCTGATGCGCGAGCGCGGCTACGAGGTGGACCTCTATGAGTCGCTCACCGACAAGTCCGAGCGGATGACGTCTGAGGAGTTCGCCAAAGTGGTCCAAAGCGCCTACGCGGGCAAGGCACCGATCTCGGCCATCACCGACAACTACGACCTGGTGATCTCGGTCGCGCAGGTCAACGGTCTGATGCAGCCGACCGAGCGGGTGTACTGGCCGGCGTCCAAGGGCACGCCGGACATCCCGTGGTACGTCCACGAGTTGCCCACGATCTTCGTGTCGGTCGCCTGCCCCTACCACCTGGCCGATGTGCCGCAGGTGAAAACGTTCGTCAATGCCTACGACAGCCAGCCGCACACGGTCGAGGCGGTCTTGGACAAGCTGGAGGGCAAGAGCGAGTTCCGGGGCACACCGTCCACCGACGTGTTCTGCGGGCTCCCCGATACGCACATGTGACCGGACGGCCGGCGGCCCAGATGCGCGCGGCTCAGGACGCCGACGCAGCGGCGCCCTGAGCCGCATCCAGGCCGAGGATCGCGTAGGCGCTGCGGATGTGCCGCTCCACGGCGTCCGCGGCCTGATCCTCGTGGCGGGCGGCGATCGCCGCGTAGATCGCGTGGTGCTGCTCCATCAGCCCGGCGCGGAAGTCCGCCCACTCTGACAGGTGGCCGGACGCCTCGGCGATGGGCCTCAGCAGTGCCTCGCGGATGGCGACGGTGAGGTCGGTCACGAGCTGGTTGTCGCCGACCTCGGCGATCACGACGTGGAAGCGTGTGTCGAGCACGTTGAAGGCGTCCCGGGCCTGGGTCTGGTCCATCGCGGTGAGCACCGCCTCGATTCGGACCAGCTCCTCGTGTGAGGCGTGGCGAGCGGCCAACGCGACGGAGGCTCGCTCCAAGAGAATTCGGGACTCTACAACCTGGTCGATCTGGTATTTTCCGAGCGCCACGTGCAGCTTCAGCAGGCGGCTGAGCGCCGCCGTGTGCCTGCTGGTCACCCGGGTGCCCGACCGGGGGCCGGCACCCACCGAGGGGTCGAGGACGCCCTGAGCCTCGAGCGCTCGCATGGCCTCTCTGACCGCGGCCCGGCTGACCCCGAGCTGGGTGGCCAAGTCGCGCTCGGCCGGCAGGGTGGAACCGACTCGGTAGCGGCCTCCCAGCAACTCCTCTTCGATGCGGTGCAGAACCACCTCGAGCGCCCTCACCACGCCCCCTTTCGACGTGTCCCGTTGTGGCCGACGGGGCCATGGGAGACGATCAGGTCAGAACATCCATTGAGCGAGGGTCGGACTTGCCAAACCACGTCGTTTGGTCTAACCATAGTACCCGAATGGTCTGACCACAACGGCGCGTCAGGCCCCGGACTTGCAAAGGTGCACATGTTCCAACCAGAAATCGCGCCGCTCGGCACCCTGTGGCTGTCCGCCCTGGTCGCCCTGCTCCCGCTCCTCACGATCTTCGTGCTGCTCGGCTGGTTGCGCTGGAAGGCGCACCTGGCGGGGCTCGCCGCGCTCCTGGTCGCGATCCTCGTGGCCATCTTCGCCTTCAAGATGCCTGCCGGCCTGGCTCTGCTCTCTGCCACCGAGGGCGCCGCCTTCGGCCTGTTCCCGATCACCTGGATCGTGCTCACCGCCGTGTGGCTGTACGAGCTCACCGTGGTCAGCGGCCGGTTCGAGGACCTGCGCGGCACCTTCCACATGATCTCCGACGACCCCCGCATCTTGGCGGTGCTGATCGCCTTCTGCTTCGGCGGGCTGCTCGAGGCTCTCGCCGGCTTCGGTGCTCCGGTCGCCATCACCGGCGTGATGCTGATCACGGTCGGCTTCCCGCCGCTGCGGGCCGCCACCGTGGTCCTGCTCGCCAACACAGCACCGGTCGCCTTCGGCGCCATCGCCATCCCGATCATCACCGCTGGCAACCTGACCGGCATCCCGTTCCGAGAGATCGGCGCCTACGTCGGCCACCAGACCCCGTTGATGGCCTGGGCCGTGCCACTCCTGCTGGTGCTGGTCGCCGACGGCGTCCGGGGCGTCAAGGAGACCTGGCCGGTGCTGCTGTCGGTCGGGCTCACCTTCGCCGTCGCCCAGTGGGTCAGCTCCACCTGGATCTCGGTCGAACTGACCGACGTGATCGCCTCCCTGGCCGCGCTCGGAGCCGGCGTGCTCGCCTTGCGGGTCTGGCACCCCAAGAACACCCACGAGGCCGAATTGCGGCTCGCGGGCGTCCGTGACGCCGAGTCGGCGGCCGGCTTCAAGTCGACGCTGGACCTGACCCACGAGGAGGTCGTCCGCAAGCCCAACGGCAAGGAGATCGCCATGGCGCTCTTCCCGTACCTGCTCGTCATCGCCGTGTTCTCGGTTGCCAAGCTGGTGCCCCCCGTCGTGGCCGCGCTGGCCAGCACCGACATCAAGATCCCCTGGCCGGGGCTGTACGGCAATGTGCTCAACGCGGCCGGCCAGCCGAACAGCTCGACCA
>JBKHWW010000033.1:0-20779 GCA_046566345.1 Actinomycetes bacterium | reverse complement strand
CGGACGCCCTCGGGCGCGACCCCGGCCTCGACGAGCTCGCTCTCGGTGAGCTGGCTGTGGGTGGTGGTGGCGTTGTGGATCGCCAGCGACTTCGCGTCGCCAATGTTGGCCAGGTGGCTGAACAGCTCCAGCGACTCGATGAACCGCGCCCCTCCCTCACGACCGGACTTCAGACCGAACGAGACCAGGCCCCCGTAGCCGCCGCGGAGCAGGCGTCCCGCGACCTCGTGGTAGCGGTCGCCCTCCAGGCCCGGGTACTGCACCCAGGCCACCCGCTCGTCGGCGTCGAGGTACCGGGCGATCGCCAGAGCGTTCTCGCTGATCCGCTCCATCCGCAGCGGCAGTGTCTCCAGGCCCAGCAGCACCTGGAAGGCGTTGAACGGGGAGATGGCGGCGCCGGTGTTGCGGAGCATCACCGTGCGTGCCCGGATGATGTAGGCGGCGGGGCCGGCGGCCTCGGTCCACACCGTCTCGTGGTAGGCGTGGTCAGGGCCCGTCAGATTGGGGAAGCGCTCGGCGTGGGCGGTCCAGTCGAATCGGCCGCTGTCGACGATGACCCCGCCCATCGTGGTGCCGTTCCCCGTGAAGTACTTGGTGGCGGCGTGCACGGAGATGTCGGCACCGTGGTCGAACACCCGGCACAGGTACGGGGTCGGGACGGTGTTGTCGACGATCAGCGGAAGGCCCTGGGCGTGCGCGGCCTCCGCCCAGGCCGGGATGTCCCACACGTTGAGCGCCGGGTTGCCGACGCTCTCACCGAAGACCAGCCGGGTGCGCTCGTCGGTGTGGCGGGCCACCGCGGCGGGGTCGTCGGGGTCGACGAAGCGGGTCTCGATGCCGAACTGCGGCAGGGTGTGCGCGAAGAGCGCGTAGGTGCCGCCGTAGAGCTTGGCCGAGGCGATGATGTTGTCGCCAGCACCCGCCAGGTTGAGCACCGCATACGTGATCGCCGCCGCCCCGGACGCCGTCGCGAGTGACGCCAGGCCGCCCTCGAGGGCGGACACGCGCTGCTCCAGAACGTTCTGGGTGGGGTTCATGATCCGGGTGTAGATGTTCCCCGGCCGGCGCAGGGCGAAGAGGTCGGCGGCGTGCTGGGTGTCGTCGAAGACGTAGCTGGTCGTCTGATAAATCGGAACCGCGCGGGCGTTGGTCGCCGAGTCGGGCTGCTCCTGCCCCGCGTGCACGGCCAGGGTCTCGAAACGGTAGTCGGTCATGGTGCTCCTCGCCCGTGAGTTGGTGACGCAAGGGTACGGGCGCGGTCGCGCTCAGGCCTCGTCGGTCTCGCGGGCCGGTCCACCCGTGAGGGCGAACCGCTCGACCACCTCGAAGCGGTTAGCGCGGTCGTGCAGGTGCGAGGCGACGAGCACCGTCTCGCGGACCTCCCAGGGCGGCGCAACGAAGGTGTCCAGCACCCTGATCAGGCGGGTGGAGTCAAGAGGCCGGTTGGCGCGGGCGAGGGTGAGGTGCGGCGTGAACCGCGCCCCGTCGATGCGGACGCCGGCCTTCACGGCTGCGTTCCTGGAGCGTTCGGCCAACTGGGTGAGTGGCTGGACGCCGGCGTCCGCCCCGAGCCAGAGGTTCTTGGTCTGCAACGGCCACGGGAAGGCGCCGCCCCCGGTGAGGCCCAGGCCGAAGGGGGGCGTCCGCGCTGCGACGGCCGCGAGCCCCTCGACCAGACGGTCGGCGTGCCAGTCGTCGACGTCTCCCATGAACACCAGCGTCACATGCCAGGTTTCGGGTCGGGTCCAGCGCAGCCGAGCCTCGGCCTCGCGCCGAGGCGCCAGGAAGAAGTCCAATTCTTCGACGAGGTCGGCCGGGGGCCACAGGGCGGCGAACAGGCGTTCTCCCATGTGCCCGAGGCTAGGCCGATCACGGCCGCATCGCAATTCCTTCGGTTGCGGAACAAACGTGACGCGCGCCGCCGTCGTGGGGGTCGAATTCTCTGGCACGCTAACCCAAGCGCGTCCCTCGGGCCACGCGCGGCCCGGGGTTGAGGACAGGGAGGTTCCATGCGTTTCAAGACAGCCATCGCCGCAGGCCTGGCGGGCATGCTGGCGCTCGCCGGGTGCGCCTCGCCGGGCACCGGCACCACAGCCGCCCCCACGGCTGCCCAGACCACGACCGCCGGTGGTGCCGGCGGCGAGGTCGGCGTCTTCACCTGGTGGGCCGAGGGCTCCGAGAAGGTCGGCTTGTCCGCCCTCGAGACTCTGTTCAAGGAGAAGTACCCCAACAACACCTTCGTGAACTTGGCCGTCGCCGGCGGTGCCGGCTCGAACGCCAAGGCCAAGCTTGCCGCCGACCTGCAGAACAACAACCCACCCGACTCGTTCCAGGGCCACGCCGGAGCCGAGCTGTTCGACTACATCGAGGCCAACCAGCTCGAGCCGGTCAACGACGTCATCGAGGGGCTGGGCGGGGCGACGGTGTTCCCGCAGGACCTGCTCGACCTGATCACCGTCGACGGCAACATCTACTCCGTCCCCTCCAACGTCCACCGCTCGAACGTGGTGTGGGTGAACCCCGCCGTGCTCCAGCAGGCCGGCGTGGCCACCGAAGCGCCCGCCAGCCTCGACGCCTGGCTGGCTGACATGGAGAAGCTGAAGGCGGCCGGCGTCCAGACGCCCCTGGCCGTCGGCACGGCTCCGTGGACCCAGCTGCACCTGTTCGAGAGCGTCCTGCTCAGCGAACTCGGCACCGCTGACTACAACAAGCTCTTCTCCGACGGCGACTGGCGGTCACCGAAGGTTGCCAGCGCGGTGGACAAGTACGCCCGGATGCTGGGGTACGCCAACACCGGCGGCGCCGACGACTGGACGCCGGCGACCGACATGGTGATCGACGGCAAGGCCGCCTACAACGTGATGGGCGACTGGGCGGTCGCGCAGTTCACGCAGCGGGGCAAGGTCGATGGGACTGACTACCTGTACTGGCCTACACCGGGCACGGATGGGACGTTCCTGTTCCTGGCCGACTCGTTCACGCTCCCCGTGGGCGCGAAGAACCCCGCCGGCGCCAAGGACTGGCTGAACCTGGTCGGCTCCGCCGAGGGTCAGAAGGCGTTCAACCTGGCCAAGGGATCGATTCCGGCCCGCACGGACGTTCCCGCCGCCGACTTCCCGGCCTACCAGCAGACGGCGATTCAGTCCTACGCGGGCGACGAGATCGCCAGCTCGATCGCGCACGGTGCGGCCGTCCAGACGGCCTGGAGCTCGGACATCATGACGGCCCTGTCGAAGTTCGCCTCCGACAAGGACGCCGCTGGGCTGGTCGAGGGTCTCGCGACCGCGGCCCAGACCAACCGCTGACCGACCGACCCGAGGAGGCGCTGCGGCCGCGAGGCCACAGCGCCTCCTCGGCGAGAGGGGAACCCGGTGTTGAAGAAGTGGCAGGGGCTGGTGATGGTCGCCCCCTCCATCGTGCTGGTGATCGTGTTCGTCTACGGGCTGATCGGGCAGAACATCCTCACGTCGCTGCAGCGGGTCACCCAGCGCACGTTCGCCGGCAACGAGCGGGTGGTGGCCGAGGGAGGGGTCGCCAACTACTCCAACTTGCTGGGCGACGAGCGCTACCAGCACGCCCTGTGGAACCTCCTCGTCCTCACGCTGGTGTTTGTGGGCGGGACGATGCTCTTCGGCGTCCTGTGGGCGCTGCTGCTCGAAAAGGGCGTCACCGGCGAGGGGTTCTTCAGGTCGGTGTACCTGTTCCCGATGGCGGTGTCGTTCATCGCGTCCGGGACGGTGTGGAAGTGGCTGCTGTCCCCCGGCATCGGCGACCACGAGGCCATCGGCCTGAACCGGCTCTTCCTGAACCTCGGCCTGCCTGACCTGCAGAGCCGATGGTGGAGCGACCCCGGCCCGTTCAACATGGCCGCGATGGCCCTGCCTGCGATCTGGCAGCTGTCCGGCTACGTCATGGCGCTGTTTCTGGCGGGCTTCCGGGGCATCTCGGAGGATCAGCGCGAGGCCGCCCGCGTCGACGGGGCCAGCGAGTGGCGGATCTATCGGCACGTGCTCTTTCCGCAGCTGTCCCCGATCGCGCTGTCGGCCCTCATCATCATCGGCCACATGTCGATGAAGACGTTCGACCTGATCTACGCCATCGCGGGCCAGAACAACTACGTCGCCGACGTGCCGGCGACCCTGATGTGGGTGCAGCTGTTCCTGCAGCGGAACGCTCCCACGGCGGCCGCGAACGCGACGATTCTGCTGCTCATCGTCGCCGTGGTCGTGGTCCCCTACCTGGTCTACACCAGCCGCACCGAGAGGCAGGGCGGGCGATGACCGCGACGGCTGTGGTGGGCGCCCCGCGGCGTCCGGTATCGACGCCCGGTCAGCGCTCCTGGCGGGCGGTGCGGATGGCCCTGCTGATCCTGTTCGGCGCGTTGGTGTTGATGCCGATCTACGTCGTGCTCGTCACCAGCTTCAAGGCGCCCGGCGACTTCACGGTCGCCGGTGCCTGGAATTTGCCGGAGCGCCTCAGCTACAGCGGCTGGGCGGCCGCGTGGCAGGCCCTGGCGCCGGCGCTGGCTCGCTCGGTGGTGCTCGGCGTCGTGGCGGCGGTGATCTCCTCGTTCCTGGGGTCGATGAACGGGTTCGTGTTCGCGAAATGGAAGTTCCCCGGCGCTGACGTCCTGTTCACGATGTTCCTGTTCGGGATGTTCATCCCCTACCAAGCGGTGATGATCCCCCTGCAGCAGCTCATGATCGCCATGAACCAATCGCTGCCAGCGCTCCGGGGCATACCCACGCTGATCATTGCGCACGTGATCTACGGCATCCCCATCTGCACGCTCATCTTCCGCAACTACTACGCGACCGCGGTGCCCGACGAAATCCTCGAGGCTGCGCGCGTCGACGGGGCCGGGATGTGGCGCATCTACTCCTCGATCGTGCTGCCCGTGTCGGCGCCCGCCTTCGTGGTCACGCTCATCTGGCAGTTCACCTCGGCGTGGAACGACTTCCTGTTCGCCCTCTTCCTGACCGATCGGAACTCGGGCCCGGTGACCTACGCCCTCCAGGAGCTCGCCTCAGCCCAAAACCCCGACTACTCGCGGATGATGGCGGGCGTCCTCGTCGCCTCGCTGCCGACGCTGCTGGTCTACGTCTTCCTAGGCCGCTACTTCGTCAGAGGCCTGATGAGCGGGTCGGTGAAGTAGCCCTCACGGCTCGGCGTGCCAAGATGGGCCGGGACGAAAGGACACCCATGGGAACCCTCGAGGGACGCCTGCACGCTGACATGGTCTCGGCCATGAAGGCCCGCGACGGCGAGTTGACCACCACCCTGCGCATGGCGATCGGCGCCCTGAAGAACGAGAAGGTGGCGGGCAAGCAGGCCCGCGAGTTGACGGACGCCGACGAGGTGGCCGTGCTCCAGCGCGAGGTGCGCAGCCGCAGGGACTCCGCCGAGGCGTACACCGACGGCGGACGCCCGGAGCTCGCCGCCAAGGAGCTCGCCGAAGTCGAGGTGCTCAGCCGCTACCTTCCCGCCGCCCTGACCGACGACGAGCTGAACACCCTCGTCGCCGAGGAGGTGTCCGCGGCCGAGACGGCCCTGGGTGAGCGACCCGGGATGAAGCAGATGGGGCAGGTCATCAAAGCGGTCAACGCTCGAGCGGCCGGACGGGCCGACGGCGGGGCGATCGCCGCGCGCGTCCGGGCTGCGCTCAGCCAAACCTAGGCGATGCGGGCCAGCGCCTGCTCGACCTCGGTGCGCCCCGAGGGGCGCACCACCCGGGCCACCTCCTCGCCATCGCGCAGGAACACCAGGGTTGGCCAGAGCTTCACCCGGAACGAGCGCCCCAGCGGGCGTCCCTTGCCGTCCTCGACCTTGATGTGCCGGACGCCGTCGGCCTCCCCCACGGTCGGCTCCACGTACCGCTCGGCCGCCCGGCAGTAGCCGCACCAGTCGGTGCCGAACTGAAGCACGGTGGCACCGTCGAGGTCGTCGATCTCGTCGCGGGTGGGATGGTCCGTGGCGTATCCGAGGCTCATGACGTCCAGCTTAGTTGACCGGTCAACGAGTTGCCACGAGTCGCACCCAGTTGTCTCGCGGTGCGGGCGGCGGGGCAGCAGGGGTCGCGCGGAGGAGGCACCATGCGCGCACGCGGGTCAGGCGCGGCTGCGCGGGGCCGCACGGAAGCCCTTGTCCTTGATCTGGTACGCGTACGCCTGCTGGCCCTTCGCCGTCGGGTGCAGCCAGACGACCGGCTCAGGCTGCGGAAGCACGATCGGATTGACCCACGCGCGCGGGTTGGAGGACCCGCCGCTGGGGACTCCGCAGACGCCGTGGCCGGAGAACGGCTCGGTCACGTCCACGTACTTGGCGTAGCGGGACACCTTGCCCGTCGTGGCCGACTTGATGGTTCGGTTCAGCTCTTTAGTGGCGGCGTCGAGCAGCCGGGTGGCGGCCGCCGGGACGGCGAGGGCCTGCCCGCCCGAGGTGCCCACCACGCACACGTCGCCACGGGCCTGGAACAGAAGCGGGTAGCCCGTGACGTAGATGGTGGCCTGCGGTGCCCGCGCGTGGATCTCCGCGATCAGGAGCGACAGCGACTGACGGACCGCCCCCAGCTTCGCGACCGCGCTGGCCACGGCCTGTTCGCAGGCGTCCGGCTGGAGCAGGCACACCGTCACGGTCGGCACGAAGGCGAGGTCGTTACCGCCGACCGTCAGGGTCACCTGCTTGGCGCCCACCGGGATGGCCGCCACCTGCGTCTGTCGCACCGACTCTGTCGTCGCGCCTTCAGCGAACGCGAGGAACGTGAGGTTGGTGGGGCTACCACCGGCGAGTAGGACAGGGTGGGCCTCTCTTGTCTGTCCCAACGCGTTGATGGGCTGCCCGGCCCCCCAACCGGAAGCGAACGAGTCGCCGAGCGCGGCGTAGGTAGCCGGGGTGGGGGCCGCGCTCCGGGGCGCGGCGTGAGCCGGGGCCAGCGATCCGCCGAGCAGGGCCACGGTGGTGACGAGGCCGGCGATCAGGGACAGGCGACGACGCTTCATGGTGCTCACTCTCGGTACGGTGGGGGGCTGACCGGCTGCAGCACCGCGATCGAGGCACCGCGCCACTGTGGCGCCCTGATGGCGATGCTGGGGAGCCTAAGGCCTGCGCCACCCCCGTGCCTAGGGAGAGTCGGGATCGCGCTCGTCAGGCCGAAGCTCGGACGACCAACCGAGGCTGGAGGATGACAGGGCTCGCGACGGGGCGGTGCGCGAGTTGGTCCAGCACCATGCCAGTAGCGGCGTGGGCGAGTTCTTTCGCCGGATTCGTCAGGGACGTCAGCTGCGGGTGAGTGCCCAGGCACAGCGGCGAGTCGTCGAACCCGATCACGCGCACGTCCTCGGGCACCCGGCGTCCGGCGGCCCGCAGCGCGTTGATGATTCCCACCGCGGTCAGGTCGTTGGCCGCGAAGACGGCGTCCACCTCGGGGTGTTCGGTGATCAACCGCACCCCGATCGCCTCCGCCGTCTGCAGAGTGAAGTCCCCCTCGTAGCGCATCGAGTCGTCCATCCCTGCGTCCTGCAGCGCGGCCGACCAGCCGACGAGCCGGTCCAAGGCCGCCTCCATGTCCAGGGGTCCGGTCACGGTGGCGATCCGGCGGGCGCCGGCGCCGATGAGGTGCTCGGCGGCCATCCGCCCTCCCGCGGCATTGTCGAGGTCGACGAACGCCGTCCCGGCATCGGCGTCGAAGGGGCGGCCGATGAACGCGGCCGCCAGCCCGGCACGGGCGATCACCTGCGGCAACTGGTCGCCCCGGTGGTGGGAGACCACGACGGTCCCGTCGATGTGGCCACCCTCGAGATACGCCGTCATGCGTTGGCTGCCGTGCCGCCGCGACCGCATGAGCAGCACCAACTGCTTCGGTGTCTCCTCCAACGCCTCCGCCACACCGGCGATCGCCGAGGCGATGAAGGGATCGGAGAAGATCCGCGCGTCGTGCTCGGGAACCACGACCGCGATCGTGTCCGTCTGGCGGGTCACCAGGCTGCGCGCCGCCGGGTTGGGCACGTAGCCCAGGTCCTTGACGGCCTTGCGCACTGCCGCCAGGTTGGCGGCGCTGACGAACTCCCCGCCGCGGACCGCCCGGGACGCCGTCGCGCGCGACACGCCCGCCGCTCGCGCGACGTCCTCGAGGGTCGCCCGGGTCTGCATCTGCTCGCCCCTCAGGGAAGGGTGATGCGCCCTGTGCGCGCGACCTCGGCGAACCAGCGGGCGGACGCCTTCGGCGTCCGCACCTGTGTGTCGTAGTCGACCCGCACGATGCCGAAGCGCTTTTCGTAGCCCCAGGCCCACTCGAAGTTGTCCAGCAGCGACCAGACCAAGTAGCCGCGGACGTCGGCGCCCTGCTCCAGAGCGGCGTGCAGGGCGGCGAGGTGGTCACGTACGTAGGCGAGCCGCGTGTCGCTGTCGTCGACGAAGCCGTCGGCGTCCGGCACGTCGTCGAATGCGGCGCCGTTCTCGGTCACGAACAGGGGGACGCCGGCCGGGCCGGTGTACTCGCGATGCAGGCGCGTCAGCAGCCGGGTGAGGCCCTCGGGCTGGATCGGCCACCCCATCCCGGTCGTCGGGCCTGCCGTGAGCACGGTTCGGACTCGCTCCGAGCCCACCCGTGTGCTGCGGCGCGGCCGGCCGCTGGGCGTCCGCCAGGTGAGCGGGGAGTCGTCGGCTGGGTCGGCGGCGGCGACCACCTCGCCGTTGTAGTAGTTGACGCCCAGGACGTCGATCGGCGTGGAGATCACCTCCAAGTCACCCTCGCGCGCGACCCGCCCCAGCCCGGCCTCAGCCATGTCGTCCAGGACGTCGGCCGGGTAGTGGCTTCGGAACAGAGGATCGAGGAAGACGCGGTTGAACGCGCCGTCCACGCGGCGGGCTGCGTCCACGTCGTCGGGGTTGGTCGGGTCGGCGGGGTCGGCGACGGTGTGGTTGGTGGTGATCCCCAGCGTCACGCCGTCGCCGGCGAGGCTGCGCAGGTGCTGGACCGCCAGCCCGTGCCCCAGCAGCAGGTGGTGCACGGCGTCCACGGCTTCGGACGGGGAGGTGTGCCCCGGCGCGTGCTCGCCGCCCGCGTAAGAGAGGAACGAGGAGCACCAGGGCTCGTTGAGGGTCGTCCAGACGCCCACGCGGTCGCCCAGCGCACCGAACACCGTCCCGGCGTACTCGGCGAACCGCTCCGCGGTGTCACGGCTCGTCCAGCCGCCGGAGTCTTGCAGCGCCTGGGGAAGGTCCCAGTGGTAGAGCGTGAGCCAGGGACGGATCCCGTGGGCGAGCAGCTCGTCTACCAGGCGTGAGTAGAAGTCCAAGCCGCGCGGGTTGACCGGACCGCCGTCGGGGCACACGCGTGCCCACGACGTGGAGAAGCGGTACGTGCCCAAGCCCAGCTCGGCCATCAGCGCCACGTCGGCCGGCATGCGGTGGTAGTGATCGCACGCGACATCTCCGTTGTCGGCGCCCGCAACGGCCCCGGGGATCCGGCAGAAGGCGTCCCAAATGGAATCGCGCCGGCCGTCCTCGTGCGCGGCGCCCTCGATCTGGAAGGCGGCGGTGGCGCTCCCCCACGAGAATCCTGCGGGGAACGTGAGCGTGGTGGTCATCCCTTGACAGCTCCTTGCATGATGCCGGAGACGAGGTGTCGGCCGGCGATGAGAAAGACGAGAACCAGCGGGAGCGTCGCGGTGACGACGCCCGCCATGATGAGCGAGTAGTCCTTGAAGTAGGACGCTTGCAGCAACTGCAGGGCGACCGGCAGCGTGGGGTTAGAGGACCCCAGGACGATGAAGGGCCAGAAGAAGTTGGTCCACGACCCGACGAACGTGAACAGCCCGAGCATCGCCGCTGCGGGGCGCGCTGCGGGGAGTGCGACGTGCCAGAAGGTCCGAATCATCGAGCACCCGTCCACCCGTGCGGCCTCGACCAGCTCGTAGGGCAGCGCGTCGCGGATGTACTGGGTCATCCAGAACACGCCGAACGCCGTGACCATCCCGGGGACGATGACCGCCTGGAGTTCGCCGATCCAGCCCAGCTCGGACATCACGATGAACAGGGGAACGATGCCCAACTGCGTCGGGACAGCCATCGTGGCGATGACGAACACCAGCAGGGGCGCACGACCGCGGAAGTTCAGCTTGGAGAACGAGTAGCCCGCCAGGGTCGAGAAGAGCACCACCGAAAACGAGGTGATCACGGCGACCAGGGTCGAGTTCCACAGTGCCGGCCAGAACCCGATGTCGGAGCTGACCACGCGGCCGAGGTTCTCCCACAGGTTTCCCTGCGGGATCAGCGACGGGATGGGGTTACGGGCGATGGTGGCGGCGTCCGAGGACGCCAGCAGCACCGCGAAGTAGAGCGGGAACGCCGAGACGAGCAGCACCACGGTGAGGATCGTGTACGTCACCCAGCCCGGACGCCGGCTCGCCCCCTTGGACTTGCTGCCGGACCGCTCGAGGCTGCGCCTCGCCGCACGCGCCGCAGCGGGCCCGGCGGTCTGTTCGATGGCCGCGATCGAGTTCATCGGACGCCCGCCCTTCTCTTGGTTCGTGCTGAGGACTCGCCGGAGGCGATCCGTTGGGTGACGGCGAAGTTGACCATGCCGATGACGATGATGATGGCGAAGAGGATCCAGGCGACGGCGGCGGCACGGCCGAAGCTCTTCTGCGCGCCCCAGCCCAGCTCGTAGAGGTACATCGTCATGGTCATCCACTGTCGGTCCGAGCCGCCAAGGCCGAGCGTGTCGTACATCCTCGGCTCGTCGAAGATCTGCAAGCCGCCGATGGTCGAGGTGATGACGACGAAGATGATCGTCGCCCGCAGCATCGGCACCGTGATGCTGAAGAACTGGCGCACCCGGCTGGCTCCGTCCACGATCGCGGCCTCGTACAGGTCGCGCGGGATGGCCTGCATGGCCGCGAGGAAGATCAGGGTGTTGTAGCCGGTCCACCGGAAGTTCACCATGGTGGCGATCGCCACGTGGGAGGCGAGCCGGTCGGAGTGGAAGCCGATCGGGTCCATCCCCCACCCGGCCAGGATCGCGTTGATCATGCCGGACTGGTCAGCGAACATCTTGGAGAAGATCAGCGAGACTGCAACGGGTGCCACCACATACGGCAGCAGGACGCCCATCCGCCAGAAGGTCTTGGCGCGCAGGTTGGCGTCGAGGACCGTGGCGATCAGGAGCGCGGCGATCACCTGTGGCACCGAGGAGAGCAGGAAGATCGAGAACGTGTTCTCCAGCGCGCGGCGGAACCGCGCTTGTCCGAGCACGTCGGCGTAGTTCTGGATGCCGACGAAGTCTCCCTGCCCGCCGATGAGGTGCCACTCGTGCAGCGACACCCACGCGGTGTAGAGCAGCGGGTAGAGCCCGACGACGGCGAACAGGATGAAGAAGGGGCTGATGTAGAGGTACGGGGAAAGCTTGACGTCCAGTCGGGAGAGCCGTTGGCTCAGGGGCCTGGCGGGGGCGCGTTGGGCCATCAGGCGGCCTCCTCTCGAGGCGGTGGTGAGGGAATTGGATCAGGGGGCCGCAGCGCCCCGGTCAGTGCCGGCGCCCGGGGGCGCCGGCACTGCGAGGGTCAGCTCAGGCCGAGCTCGTTGTAGGCGGCGACGGCCTTGGCCCAGGAGGCCTCGCGGTCGTCGGTGCCGTCGACGTCGGTGCGGTTGATCGCGTCCGAGGTCAGTGCGCGGATCGCGAAGTAGTTCGGGCCCTTGTACGGGGTCACGGTCACGGCGTCCGCACGGTTGGACAGGATCTGACCCGTCGGCGCGTTGTTGAAGAACACGTTGGTCGAGGAGAGCAGTTCCTCGCTCTTGAGGGCCTCCACCTGGCTCGGGAACGTGCCCTTGGCCTTGAAGGCCTTCAGTTGCTGCTCGGGGGCGGTCAGCCAGGCGGCCAGAGCCTTGGCCTCCTCGGGGTGCGGTGTCTGCGTGGGAACGGTCAGGAAGGAGCCTCCCCAGTTGCCGCCGCCGCCGGGGAACACATCGGCGATGTCCCAGCCCTGGACGCCGGACGCGTTGCCCTCGATGACCCCGAGCATCCAACCCGGGCACAGCATCGTGGCGAAGCCGTTGTTCTGGAACGCGTTGACCCAGTCCTCGCTCCACTGCGCCAGATTGGCCGACTGGTTGTCGTCCTGCGCGGCGACCATGAGCTGGTCGTAGATCGCCTTGATTCTGGTGTTCTCGCCCAGCGGGATGGGCGTGCCGTCGGAGTTCTCGAACGGGTTCTCGACCTGGTTGATCATCCCCTGGAACACGCCGTCGGAGGCGTCGAACCAGGCAGCGCCGGTCGCCTGGGTGTACTGCTTGCCGACCGAGAAGTACTTGTCCCAGCCGCCCTCGAGCAGCTTGGCCACTTCGGCGCGGTCGGTGGGCAAGCCAGCCTTGGCGAACAGGTCGCTGCGGTAGCAGACGCCCTCCGGGCCGATATCGGTGCCGTACCCCATCAGCTTGCCGTCCGGGGTGGTGGCCGACTCGACCTTCCAGTCCAGCCACCGGTCCTTGAGCGCGGGGTCGGACAAGTCGACGAACTTGTCGGAGTACTGCATCATCTCGGGGACCCAGTCGACCTCGATGGCCTCGATGTCGGACAACCCCGAGCCGGCGGCCAGCCGCGTGTTCAGGTTGTCGCGCGCCTCGTCGGCCGTGGCGGCCT
Source organism: Actinomycetes bacterium (assembly GCA_046566345.1). GTDB lineage: Bacteria > Actinomycetota > Actinomycetes > Propionibacteriales > Propionibacteriaceae > Propioniciclava. The sequence continues at coordinate 8,139 of JBKHWW010000033.1, read as the reverse complement.
TCTTGTGCTCGACGGTGATGTTCGGGTTGAGCGTCGTGTATTCCTTGACCAGCTCCTCGTAGCCGAACTCGTTGAACGTCGCGACCGTGAGGGTGATCTTCTCGTCGGGGTTGGGAGCCGCGGTGCTCCCGGCTCCGGTACCGCCTCCGCTACAGGCGGAGAGGGTGAGCGCCAGCGCGGTGATCGCGATGGCTGCCTTGCGTGTTGCGCGCACGGTAACTCCTTCGTCGTGATGGCGGGCTGGCCGCCAAACCCCTGTGGGCTGAGAGCGCTCCCAGGGCTCATCGTTCGATTGAGAGCGCTCTCAGGGGATTGGAAGAATCACAACACATCGCACGGGGTGGAGTCAACGCGTCCGGAGATCACGATGTGATAACCCCTGCCAGGACGCGGACTGGCCGAGGGCCCCGGTAGGTCACCGGGTGCCCTCGGCCAGGCGGGTCAGACGTTCGCCGACTCCAAGGCGATCGGCTTGAACATCTCCGGTTCGTCCTCGGGGAACAGCGCGGTCGGGCCCCAGACCCAGTCGGTGAACGCCCACTGATGTGGGTCGATCCCCCGCATGATCGCGTTGCGCTGCTCGCGCTGGCGTCCGCGCAGGTGCCACAACTCGCCCCAGACGCGGCCGGTCAACAGGATCCGGCGGCAGTGCTCCGGCCGGACGGCGTTGTAGGCAGCGAGCGCGGCGTCCCAGTCGACCCGTCCATCGTCGGCCCTGTTGCGCTTGACGTGCTCGGCGAGAACCCAGCCGTCCTCGATGGCCATGATCGCGCCCTGGGCCATGTACTGCAGCGGCGGGTGAGCGGCGTCACCCAGCAGGGCGATGCGGCCGGTGATCCAGTTCATGATCGGGTTCCGGTCGAACATGCGCCACCAGCGATCGCGCCACATCAGCGGCAGGCCCTTCTGGACCGGCTCGCACGTGCCCTCGAACGCGGCGTCCATCTCGTCGGGGGTGCCCCAGTCCTCCTCGCCCCGAAGCGCCTTGGGCGACTCGAAGACGGCGACCTGGTTGAACATCTCGCCGCCGCGCAGGCCGTACTGCACAAAGTGGCAGCCGGGACCGACGTAGACCTGGACCGCCTTCTCGTCGACCTCGTTCGCCCGCGCCTGCTCGATCGGTACCGCGCCGCGGTAGGCCACGTAGGCGGAGCTCACCGGCTCGTCGGCCACCAGCAGCTTCCGCGCGATCGAGTGCAGCCCGTCGGCGGCGATGACCACGTCGGCCTCTTCGACGCGGCCGTCGGCGAAGGTCACCTGGGCGCCCTCGGGCGTGTTCTCGTAGCCCACGCACTTGATGCCGCCGTGCAGTTCGACGCCGGCTTGGATGGCGGCCCGGAGGAACACGCCGTGCAGGTCCGAGCGGTGGATGACCATGTAGGGGTAGCCGTACTTCTCCTCCACGCGCCTGAGGTCGAGCTCGATGAGCGGCTCGCCGTCGACGGCGTCCTTCATCACCATGCGCTCGGGCAGGACGCCGAGGGCCTTGACCTCGTCCAGCAGGCCCAGGTCGTCGAGGATCCGGGTGCAGTTGGACGCGATCTGCATACCAGCGCCCACCTCGCCGAACTCGGGTTGGCGCTCGAAGAGCTTGATCGTCAGACCCAGGCGCCGCAGGCTGACGGCCGCCGCCAGGCCGCCGATGCCGCCGCCGACGATGATGACGTCGGCGCGCTCGCCGCTGTCGAACTCGCGGACCAGCTTGGCGGTGCGGTGGAGACCCTCGTTGCCGGTCATCCCGCCACCACCTTGTTGCTGACCGAGCCGATGCCCTCGATGGTGCACGTCACTTCCTGGCCGGCGGTCAGGTACACCGGTGGTTTGCGCGCGTGCCGACACCGCCGGGCGTGCCGGAGGCGATCAAGTCGCCCGGGTTGAGCCGGATCATGGTGGAAACGTACTCCACCAGAGCCACCGGGTCGAAGAGCAGATCGCCGGTGTTGTCCGACTGCATGGTCTTGCCGTCGACGGTCGTGGAGATCGCCAGGGCCGGGCGGACGCCGCCCACCTCGTCGGGGGTGACCATGCACGGGCCGACCGGGGTGGTGGAGTCCCAGTTCTTGCCCTGCGTCCATTCGCGGGTGCGGAACTGCCAGTCACGACAGGTCACGTCGTTCATAACCGTGAAGCCGGCGATGGCCGCCTCCGCCTCGGTGCCGGTGGCGCGGCGCACCGGCTTGCCGATCACCACGGTCAGCTCGGCCTCCCAGTCGAACTCGTCGGATTCGTCGGGCCGGATGATGTCGTCGTTAGCCCCGATCAAGGTGTCGGCGAACTTGGTGAACAGCGTGGGGTGGTCGGGAAGGGGCCGACCCATCTCGGTGATGTGAGTCTTGTAGTTCAGACCGACGCAGACCACCTTCGAGGGGCGCGGCACCAGGGTGGCGTACTCCACTTCGGACGCGGCCCAGGTGCGCCCGGACGCCGACGCGGCGGCGTCCTGCCAGTCGGGCCGGGCTAGGAACTCGCCCAGGTCGGCGGCGCCCAGGTCGACGGCGGTGTCGCCGTCGAGGCGGACCGCCCGGGTGCCCTCGGCGGTTCGGATCGTTGCCAGCTTCATCAGTTCTCCTCGTGTTGCTCGCGGTTGGGAATGGTTCGTGGTGGGTGCGGTCGACGGAAGGGCAGGTGGGCCACTCAGTGGCCGATCACGCCGGTGACGACCTTGCGGGACACCGGCTTGGTGGCGATGGACGTCACCCAGAGCAGGACGGCGGCGGCCCCAGCGGCCAGGGCGAAGGCCAGGAAGTTGCTGGACACGTCGTTGTTGGTGGCCAGCAGCAACCACCCTCCGATCTGCGGCGCGGCCACCGCGCCGATCCGCCCGGTGCCCAAGGCGAAGCCGAGAGCCGTGCCGCGCAGGTGCGGCGGATAGTGGCTGGCGACTGCGGCGATGATCAGGCACTGGGTGCCGTGGGTGCCCACGCCGGCCAGGACGAGGGCGCCGATCACCAGCCACGTGTTGCCCGGGTAGGTCACAAGGAACGCCAGCCCGGCGGCGGCGGTGAGCGCTGCGATCACCGAGCTGCGGATCGGGCCGAAGACGACGCCGGCCCACGCCGTGATGAACGAGCCCAGCACTGCCCCGATGTTCAGGGCGAGCAGGAAGAACAGGGGGTTGGGCATCAGCCCGGCGAAGTGCGGGTCGGCACCCATCAGCTTCGGCAGCCAGGTGCCCAAGCCGTACCAGGCGAACAGGGTGGCAATGGTCGCGAGGGCGTACATCACGCTGGCCAGCACCCACTGCTGCCGCAGGATCACGCCCATCCCCCGCTTGTGCGGGGTCTCCATCTCACCCTCTCCCTCAGAGGCAGTCTCGAGCTCGTGGTGGGCCTCGTCGGCGCGATGGTCAATGCCGTACCGCCGCTCGATCACCTCGGCCTCGGAGTCACGGCCGTGGGCGCGGAGCCAAGTCGGCGACTCCGGCAACGTGAAGTAGCACAGCGGAAGGAGCACGATCACCGCGAGGAAGGCCACCGCGTACATCGCCCGCCAGCCGGGCTCGGGCAGCATGACCAGGCCGAGCAGGGCGGCTGCCGATCCGCCGATGGGGACGCCGGACATCATCACGGTCGACACCGCCGAGCGGTGCCGCGACTTCACGAACTCGGCGGTGAGCGCGTTCGCCGACGGCACCAGCCCGCCGAGACCCACGCCGGCGATGAAGCGGAACAGACCGAAGATCTCGCGGTTGGGCGCGAAGTAGATGAGCGCGGTGAACAGGGAGAACCACAGCGTGGCCCACAAGATCGTCCGGCGACGTCCCAGACGGTCGGCGAGGTCGCCGGCGATCAGGGCGCCGATCAGCATGCCGGCGAAGGCCAAGGAGCCGAGGAACCCGGCCGCGCCGGCGTCGAGGTTCCAGCCGGGCTCGGCCATGACGAGCGGGAGCGTGGTGCCGTAGACGATGAGGTCATAACCGTCGAACACGACGATCAGCCAGCACAGGAGGATAACGAGCCACGGGGAGCGCGTGGCGCTGGCAACGATGCCAGGCGGTGTGTTTGCCATGGTCTCAGCGTCGGGCTGCGCCACCGCGGCGCGGAATGCTTTTCTGTTGATCAGAACTGCGGATTCCGCTAGGCGGGATAGCATCGGGGCCATGGTGACACCGGCCAAGGGGACGCGATCGCGCCCCGCCTACGCCATTACGAGCGTCGACCACGCCCTGCGCCTGGCCGCACACCTGCAGGTCGAGGGCAGGATCACAGTGACGGACGCCGCCCGGACCCTCGGCGTGGCCGCCTCCACCGCGCATCGCCTGCTGTCGATGCTCGTGTACCGCGATTTCGCCCGCAAGGAGGGACGTGAGTACCGGGTGGGGCCGGTGCTCGCCCTCGTCAGCGACAGCCCGAGCACCATGGTGCGGCTGCGCGAGGCGTCCGCCGGGCCCATGTCCCAACTGGTCACCCACTTCGACGAGACTGTCACACTCGCCATCCGTACCGGGCGCACGATCCGCTTCATCGCCGAGGTCGAGAGCAGCCAGTCGTTGCGGGTGGACCACCGGACCGGAATGGTATTCCCGGCCCACCGCACCTCGGGCGGCCTTGTCCTCCTCGCCCAGCTCGACGACGCGGACATCCGGGCGCTCTACGCGCCGGACCGCCTGAGCGACAACGAGGAGTCCCCTGATGTCGAGTCGGTCCTGCGGCACGTCCAATCGGTGCGCGAGCAGGGGTTCTCGCTCAACAACGGCCTGTCCGAGCGCGGCGTCTTGGCGATCGGTCACCTCATTCGCGGCGTCGAGGGCGAGCCCGTCGCCTCCCTGAGCATCGCCATGCCCGCGAGCCGGTTCGAGCCCAATCAGCTGCGGCCGATGGTTTCGGCCCTGCGACGGGCCAGCCGCGCCATCGAAGCCCGGCTCGCCCGACAGCAGTGGGAGGATTCAGTCTAATTACCTACTGATTATGGCCCCGCCGGCGGTCCTGGCGGCGGCCGTCCCGGTCTGATCGGGCCGCGCCGGTCAGGGCTTGGTGGCCAACGGCCGAAGGTCGTTGACCATGAGGTCGACGAACGGAGCCGGGTCGGCCGAGCCGAGGCCGTGGCCGCCCTCGAGCCAGATGAGTTCTTTGTGTGGCGCGGACAGCCGTTGGTGATAGCGCTCCACGAGGGACGCCATGGCGTTGACGTCGTCGCGCCCCACGAAGAAGTAGACAGGCACCTCCAGGCGCGCGGCCTGCTCGGTCAGGTCGAGGTCGGCCAGCTTCGGGTAGACGGCGTTGAAGGAGTCGATGAGGCCGCGGGTGTGGTTGACCTTGTCTACCAGCCCGTACTCCGGGGCGAGGAAGGGGACTAGCGGGACGATCCAGGCGTAGCGGGGAGCGCCCATGGAGTCGTTGAGCACGTCCAGGTAATCCAGGTACTTCCAGACCGGACTGGTGCCGCCGTACGGCGGCGGGCCGTTGGCCAGCAGGCGGTCAACGGTGCGCTGGTCACCGCGTTCGCGCGCATAGCGGACGGCGTAGTCGTAGCCCAGACGATCGTTCTCGGTGGTGTTGACCATTTGGCCGCTGCTGACAAAGGCGTGGAACAGGTGCGGGTAGTCCTGCACGAGCCAGATGCCCAGGATGCTGGACCAGGACACCCCGTAGACGAAGAGGCGCTCCTCGTCGAAGCGCTCCAGCAGCAGTTCGGCGAGGGCGCGGGCGTCCTCGACGAACCGGTCACGGTCGAGCTCGCCCAGCGGGACCGCGGCGATCGACTTGCCGGTGCCGGGCTCGTCCCAGCTGACGACGGTGAAGTGCCGCTCGAGCGCCTCGAACTGCGAGCGGGTTGCGAATCCACCGCCACCGGGTCCACCCATGCCCAGGTTCAGGAGCACCGGGTTGTCTGCGTCGTGGCCCCGGATCGTGATCCACTGCTGGCTTCCGTTGAGGGTCACCTGTTCCAGGCTCGCGACGCTGGCCGGAACCGGCCGGCCCGCCTCATCAACGATCGGCGGCGTCGCCGCGAAGACCTGGGAGGCCACTACCGCGACCACGGCCACGCCGACCACCGCCGCGACACCGGCGGCGCGGGCGGCGGGCCGTCGTGCCCGGACCAGCCAGACGGCCCCGGCGAGGTCCGCCACCGCGAGCGGGACCCAGAACCAAGCAGGAATGGCCGTGCTGAGAGGCAGCAACGCCACCGGTAGCGCGAGGATCAAGAAGCCGAGGACGCCCAGCGTCCACGCGGTGACGTGTCTGAGGATGCGCAAGGCAGAGGAACCGTCAGGACGGCTACTGGCTGCGGTCGATGGCGCACCGCTCATGCTTCTCAGGCTACCCCCGGCCCGTCTGACGCGCCCGCCTTCGCACTTTCCCCGGTCTCCGCACGGTCCCCGGGTAGGCACGCCGTGACCGGCACGGAAGCCGTGGGAGAAGGGTGCCCGCCCGTCACTCCCCCACCAGGGGGTACAGCCGGATCACGTACTCCTCGCGAGCGAGCGATCTCGCACAGGGTGATCACTGACTCCTGGTGTCACCTGCTCACCCAGCCGGACGCCCCTGCCGGACGGTAGCCCGGACGAAGGCCACGCATGGGAGTGGCCTGGGCACGATGTCGGGCTTCCGGGCGCACGCGAGGCACGCACCTGAGTGGGCTTTGCCCGCGAAGGGCGCGAGAGTCAGGCGAGGTAGCCGAGGCGTTCCAGCAGTTCGACCGTGCGCGTGACACCGTCCTCGGCGCGCACCAGTTCACCGACCTCGGCGGCACGCCGCCGGTAGCCGGACGCCGTGGGTGAAGCCACCGCACCGATCAGCGCGGCTAGCGATGTCGCGGTGAGACGCTTCAGGGGCAGCGGCTCCGGCCCGACCCCGAGCGCGTGCAGACGCCTGGCGTGATAGGGCTGATCCACCCCGAAAGGGACCACGGCCGAGGGGACTCCAGCGCGCAGCGCCGCGTGCGTCGTGCCCGATCCGCCGTGGTGGATCGTCCCGGCGACCCGGGCGAACAGCCAGTCATGCGGCACCGGGCCGACCGCGTACACACTCCGATCGACCCTCCCTGGCCGGGTGAAGGGCGGCGCCGGGGTGACGACGCGGTGTCCGGAGGACCGGGCTGCGGACGCCACCAGGTCGAGGTCGGCCGGAGTGCTGAAGTGGGTGAAGCTCCCGAACCCCACGTACACGGTGGGCTTCCCCTCCAGGAAGGCGGCCAGCGCTGCGTCCGGGGAGCAGGCGCGCTGGCCCGGCGCCAGGTACCCGGTCTGGTGGACGCCGGCCGGCCAGTCAGAGGCGGGCGGGACGAGGGTGGGGCTGGCGGCCACGATGACGGGCTGCCGGGCGCACCCGGCCGAGCCCTCGGCGAAGCCCGACCGAGGCAGCCCCAGCCGCGAGCGGGCCTCGCGGGTGACCGCACGCCCGGCGGCGATGGCCAGGTGCCACGCCAGCCGGACGCCCCACGCGTCGTAGGGTCGCCACCCGCTGAACCAGGTCGAGTACAGGTGGCTGTCGCGTTCCAGGGTCGGGACCAGCCCGGTGAAGACGACCGTGGCGGCGCGGTGCCCGGAGGCGACCGTCAGGGCGTGCGCCACCCCGTGGGTGAGGACTCCCGTCACGACGACATCTCCCGGGCTGACCGCGGCGAGCACGGCGTCGACCACCGCGGACGCCATCCCGGCCGTCCACCGGTGCAACAGCAGCCACTGCCCTCCCGGCGAGCGGGTCAGAAACTCACCGGTCTTCCCGCGTCGGACCGCGTCACCGAGGCGCCCCGCCACCGGGACGAACCTCGCCTCCGGCGCCTCGGCCCTGACCACACTGTCGTACTCGGCCAGCGCCACGAACGTGACGGGGACGCCGCGGCGTCCGAGCGCGCCCGCGAGCACCGCAAGCGGCTGGACGTCCCCGCGACTGCCGAGGGCCAGCATGACCACAGCGTCCACGAGGTCAGCCTGACACAGAAGACAACGGCGGCCGAGTCGTGGGCTAGTCGAAGCCGGCTTCCTGTTCGAGGCGGGTCGGGCTGAAAGACGCATCGGGGCTCGCCAGTTCACCCTCCTCGAAGTACAGCTCGCGCAGGTCGGTCAGCTCCATCTCCAGGAACTGGTGCGCGCCGGTGACGTGTCCCTGCGCCGTGAGCGTCCCCTCGCGGACCCGCTCGCCGGCGGTGTTCGCACGCCCGGGGAAGACGATCGCGACGCCCCGCTCTAGCTCGTCC
>JBKHWW010000032.1:0-5470 GCA_046566345.1 Actinomycetes bacterium | reverse complement strand
GGGCCTGGCAGCCTTCGCCTTCAGCCAGGCGGTGACCGTGGCAGGCCTGCTCGTGGTCGATCGCCGGCGCAAGCGCCACCGTCTCCACGTCCCGTTCCCCCACGCGCGCCCTGAGTCGCGGCGAGCGGGCAACGACGAGGTGACCGTGTACACCCGCGGTCGCGACCTCTTCGACGACATGCTCGAGGCCATCGGGTCGGCACGCCACACGATCCTGCTGGAGACCTACATCTGGAAGGGTGACCGGACCGGCGAGCGGTTCAAGAGGGCCCTGACCGAGGCGGTGGACCGCGGCGTGAGCGTCTACGTGGTCTATGACGTGTTCGCCAACCTGGTGGTTCCCGCGCATTTCTTCCGCTTCGACCCCCGGATCCACGTGCTCCGCCATCGCCTCTGGACGGGTCTGCGTGGCCCCAGCGTCATGCGCGGCCCGGGCCTGAACCACCGCAAGGTCTTGGTGGTTGACGGCGAGGTCGGCTTCGTGGGCGGGTACAACATCGGCTCCCTCTACGCCACCCGCTGGCGCGACACACACATGCGCGTGCGCGGCCCGTCGGCGTCCGATCTGGAGAACGCGTTCGTCGACTACTGGAATCTGGCCCGCAAGGACCACCCGGCCCTGGCGCAGCCTGCCAACCGGCCGTGGGACTCGTCGATCCGCGTGACCCGGAACGTGCCGAGCATCGGCGTCTACCCGATCCGCTACATGTACCTGGAGGCGATCGACCGGGCGCGGGATCGCATCTGGCTCACCCACGCGTATCTGATCCCCGACGACGACTTGACGTTCGCCCTGGTCGAGGCCGCCGAGCGGGGGGTCGACGTGCGGATCATCGTGCCGGCCGAGTCCAACCACATCGTCGCGGACTGGCTCTCACGCGGGTTCTACCGCACGCTACTCAGCCGCGGCGTCCGGCTCTTTCTCTACCAGAACGCGATGGTGCATGCGAAGACCGCCACCGTCGACGGCCAGTGGTCCACCATCGGCACCGCGAACCTCGACCGGCTGAGCCTGACTGGCAACTTCGAGCTCAACGCAGAGGTCCTCGACGCCGATTTCGCCGCCGCCATGGAGGAGATCTTCGCGATGGACTCGTCCAACTGCGTCGAACTCACCCTGGCCGAATGGAACCGCCGGTCCATCGCGATGAAGGTGTCCGAGGCGATCCTCGCCCCCCTGCGGCCGTTGCTCTGAGGGGTGGTTACCCCGAGGGAGACCTGACTCGACCCTGGTTCTGGTGTGTCTGACTAGCACCCGTTCACCAGTGCCACTAAATTTGGACACATGGGAATCATCGGTTGGATCGTCCTCGGCCTCCTTGCTGGGGCCATCGCCAAGGCAATCATGCCCGGAAACCAGGGAGGCGGCTGGCTCGCCACTCTGCTGCTCGGTGTCGTCGGCGCGCTCCTGGGTGGCTTCCTCGGAGGCCTCATCTTCGGCGGCGACTACATCAACACCTTCTGGTCCATCAGCACGTGGGTGACCGCGATCATCGGCTCGCTCATCGTGCTTGCCATCTGGGGCTTCGTGGCCAAGCGCCGCGCAGTCTGATCACGTCACTTCACCTCACATACCAACAACAACGAGGGCCCCGGGAAACCGGGGCCCTCGCCATGTCCGGACTCAACGTCTGTACGGAACGAACGCGGCGCCTGGGGCGAAGCTCAGACCAATTTGCGGTCGGTCGCCCACCTCGTGAGCTGGTGACGGTTGGAGAGCTGGAGCTTGCGCAGCACGCTGCTCACGTGTGTCTCGACGGTCTTGATGGAGATGAACAGCTCGCGGGCCACCTCCTTGTACGCATAACCCCTGGCGATGAGCCGCAGCACCTCCCGTTCGCGCTGCGAGAGGCGGTCGAGCTCCTCGTCGATCGAGGCCAGGTCGATCGCGCCCGAGAAGGCGTCCAGCACGAAGCCGGCCAACCGCGGGCTGAAGACGGCGTCCCCGTCGGCGATCCTTCCCACGGCCTCGACCAGCTCGGGCGCCGAGATCGACTTCGTCACATAGCCGCGGGCCCCCGCGCGGATCACCCCGATGACATCTTCGGCGGCGTCCGACACCGAGACCGCGAGAAAGCGCACCTCGGGGTGCTTGGCCAGCACCTGCTTGATCACCTCCACACCCCCGCCCCCGGGCATGTGGACGTCGAGGAGCACGACGTCGGGCCGCGTCCGGTCGATCACCTCGACGGCGCTCGGCACGTCGGAGCCCTCGCCGACGATCGTGACGTAGGGGCCGATGTCGTGCTTGACACCACTGCGGAACATCGCGTGGTCATCGACCACCACGACCCTGCGCTGCCGGCTCGGCGGCACCGGCGGGGTGGCGGTCTGGTCGGTCGTTTCTTCGCTCATCGCTTCATCTCCAGGCTCACTTCGGTTCCACGGTCGGGGGTCGACCTGATCCGGGCCGCCCCGTGGTGGCGGCTCATGCGGTCGAGGATGCTGCCGCGGACGCCCATCCGGTCGTCCGCGATCCCTTCGGGGTCGAAGCCGCGCCCTCGGTCGCGGACGAAGATCTCAACGAGGTCCTCCCCCACCTCAGCGTAGACGTCCACGGTGGGGGTCCCCGAGTGCTTGGCGGCATTGACCATCGCCTCGCGGCAGGCCTTGACCAGCTCGGCCAGCGCCGGCGTGAGCGGGACATCGTCTCCGACCGTGACGCATTCGACCGTGACGGGGAAGTCGTCCTCGACCTCGAGGGCGGCTTCCAGGAGCGCCGCCCGCAGCGTTTCTGCCTGCTCCGCCTCGCCGTAGAGCCAGGCGCGGAGCTCGCGCTCCTGCCGGCGGGCCAGGCGGGCCACGGCGCGAGGGTCGGACGCCTGCCGCTGGATCAGCGCCAAGGTCTGCAGGACCGAGTCGTGCAGGTGGGCGGCCATGTCGGCGCGGGCGTCCGAAAGCAGCTTGTCCTCGCGGACGCGGGCCAGCGCCCGCCGCGCCCGCAACACCCAGGGGGCGGCCAACAGGAGCAGGCCGGCCAGCAGCATCGCCAAGGCCGCCAGCAGGCTCTGCAGGGTGCCGAGGTCGGGCATGGCGGTGAGCACGAGCGTGATCGCGCCGGCGAGCGCGAGGATGGCCACCACGTGGGCGAGCACCGTCGTCCAGTGGGCGATCACCGGTCTGGCCCAGCCGCGCAGACCGTCGGCCGCCTCGGACGCCGACCCGCGCGCCCGGTCGGCCTGCCACCACACCAGGGTGGCGGCCAGCGCCGAGAGTGTGGCGATCAGGAGCCACCGCGGCTCCAATCCCCAGCCCAGCACCTGGACCAACCAGAGCAGGCCGAGCCCCACTAACCCAAGCGCCACCAGCTGTCCCGCGTCGCGCCGCGTGGGTGCGGACGCCGCGGGCGCGGTACGCATGCCGGTGCGGGTGGCCGCGTCAACGCCGGGAGCCGCCCGCTCCGCCGACGACGGCGGGATGACCAGCCACAGGGCGAGGTAGGCCACCACGCCGACGAACTGCCAGGCCGAGAGCACCACGAACAACGCGCGCAGAGCCACCGGGGCGATCCCCAGATGCTCGGCGAGGCCGGCGGCGACCCCCGCGAGCTGCGCGCGAGCGAGGGGGCGCGTCAGACGCCGCGGCTCGGGAGGTGACGCAGGCTGAACCACCGCCCCCGCTTCGGGCGTGACGACCGAAGCCGGGTCCTCATCCATACCGTCCAGATTAGGGGGCGCGCGCCCCGGGGAGCTCACGGGGGAACCCTGAGGAAAATCCGGCCGGTGACGCGCAGAATGAACGCATGGACCACCTGCCCGTCGTGCGTGACCGCGCGGACGCCCGCATCGCCGGGGTCTGCGCAGCACTCGCCCGGTCCTGGCAGATGGATCCCCTCGTCGTGCGCGTCGCCTTCGTGGTGCTCGCCCTTCTCACCGGGGGGGTCATCATCGCCGCCTATCTGGCCCTGTGGGCCCTCCTGCCCCTCCGTGGCCACGCGACCGTACAGGGCAACGCCACCGAACCCGTCCGGCGGCTGCTGCCGTTCACCCGACGTTGGTCGACCACCACCCTGGTGGCCGTCGTCGTGGTAACCGCCGCCGTCATCGGCGGCCTGGTCACGGGCGCGGGGCCGGGCGCCTTCGTCATCGTCCTCCTCGCCTGGGTCATCTTGCGCTTTGGCTTCGCGGGTCGGCGTCCGGCCTCGGGCCCCCCGTCCTCGCTGCCTCAGCACCCGGCCCCGGGGTCACCGTTCGAACGCTTGTCGGTGGTGTGGCAGCAGCGCCTGGACAACGTCGCCGCAGGCCGGCCCTCTGACTGGGAGCCCGCCTTCGACGACCCTGATCCCGCGGGCCTATACGGGCCGCCGCCGTTGACCGAGCCGGCCGTGGACGCCCCCGCCGCCCGCCGCCGTGGGCTGTGGACCTGGCTGCTGGTGCTTGTTGCGCTCGGCACGGTTTGGGGCGCCTTGGCGATCACCGACGCCGCGGGCGTCCCCGTGCCGCCGTTGGCCTGGGTCGCTGGCAGCCTGGGCGTTTTCGGTCTGGCCCTCGTGGCAGTGTCCCGGCCCTCAAGGGCGGCCTGGTCGCGGCCGCCGATGCTGCTGGCCGTCACGGTGCTGACGGCGCTGCTCACGATCCCGATGTTCCTCCCCGAGCCGACGCGCTTGGTCTCGGTGGGGGCTGACGAGGCCGTCCCGGTCGGCGTTGCCGGGCTGGGCGGCTCGCACACGCTTCCCGTCGGCGAGCACGTCATCGACCTGAGCGGGCAGGTGGTCGCACAGGACTCGACCGCGTCCTACCAGACCGACCTGGGTCAGCTGACCCTGCTCGTGCCGCGCGAAGGCAACGTCGTGGTCCGCACCCACGTCGACCTCGGCGAGATCCGCCTCCCAGGGCAGGTCAGCGAGGAGTCCATGGACGCGCGCCTCACGTGGTCACGGATCACGGCCGAGGATGCTCCCACCCTGACGGTCGACCTCTCGGTCGGCCTGGGCGAGATCGAGGTGCGGTCATGAAGCCCCGCACCGACGTGGTCGCCCTCGTCGTGGGGCTGTTGGCGTGTGCCATAGCCGGCCTCGGCCTGTGGGAGGCGTTCGGCACCCTGTCGTGGTCGGCGGTCACCGTGGCCGTCCCGATCCTGCTCGTCGCAGTCGGTGTCGTGGGGCTGTGGGCCTCACGACAGCGATCGTGAACCCGCTGTACCCCTGAAGACCCGCAGTACCCCTGAAGACCCGCAGTACCCCTGAAGAAAGGAACACCAACCATGTCCTCCATCGAGCTCTACCGCAGCCGCTCCGACAAGATGATCGCCGGCGTCTGCGGCGGCCTGGCGAAGCGCTACGGGATGGACGCGAACCTCATCCGCGTCCTGTTCGTCCTCGGCGCGATCTTCCTCCAGTTCGGCTGGGTGGTCTACGCAGCCCTGTGGCTGATCCTCCCCTACGAGGACGGCGGCCCCACGGGGCTCGACACCCTCAAGCGCCAGTTTTCCAACAACTGACACCGTCGGCGTCCGCACTCCGCCCGCGTGC
>JBKHWW010000031.1:0-3071 GCA_046566345.1 Actinomycetes bacterium | reverse complement strand
CGCGCACGCTTGATTGCTACCGGTCGCCGGGGGAGTGGTCGGTAACGTCCCGCCGGCGGTGCCCCACGCCTCGATCTCGGCCAAGCCGATGGCCCAGGTCTCGGCGCTGACGGAGTTGACGGTGAGGCGGACAGACGTGACCACCCGTGACGGGAAGCTGAAGCTCTGGGCCGCGCCGTCGTTGGGCAGGGCGCCGACCGAGATCGATGACCCATGAGAGAAGCTCAGCGTGCCGGACAGGATCCGGTCGTCGCCGTTGGGCCGGTCGTTGAGGACGATGCGGTTGAGCGTGACCGGTGACGGCCAAGTCAGCTGGATCCAGGCACCGTTCTTCTCCTGGGTCGTCGCCCACTCCCGGGTCGGGTCGGTGGGGTAGCCGAGCGCAGAGCCGTCCACGGCCTTGGTGGCGCCCTGGCCGGAGGCGGTGTCCTGGGTGGACGCCGTGACCGCGACGCCGGCGGCGCGGGCCTGATTCGTGCCCCCGGACGGGGGCGACGTCGGGGAGGCGGTCGGGCTGGGCAGGCTTCCGCCCGGTGTGCCCCACGCCTCGATCTCGGCCAAGCCGATGGCCCAGGTCTCCGCACTCACAGAGTTGACGGTGAGGCGGACCGACGTGACCGTTCGCGATGCGAAGGTGACGCTCTGGGCGGCGCCGTCGTTGGGCAGGGCGCCGACCGACACCGAGCCTCCTTGCGAGAAGCTCAGGGTGCCGGACAGGATCCGGTCGTCAGCGTTGGGCCGGTCGTGCAGCACGATGCGATCGAGGGTGACCGGGGACGGCCAGGTCAGCTGGATCCAGGCGCCGCCCTTCTGCTCGGCGCTCGACCACTCCATTTGCGGCGACGTCGGGTAGCCCTCGGCTACCCCGTTCACCGCGCGGTCGGGGCTCGGGCTGATTTCGGTGTCGACCGAGGACGCGGTCACCCTGACCCCTGTGGCCCCGGCGAGGTTGCGGGGGAGCTGCCCGAAGGCGTACGACCCGCAGGTGCGGTTGTAGTCGCGGGTCCCGTCCGTCCACTGTGACAGGTAGACCTTGCCGCCGGAGAAGCTCGCCTGGGTGCACCGGTCGAGGGCCTCGTTGGGGTAGTCCAGCGTGCCTGCGGTCGCCCAGACGGGCACACCCGGGACCGACCAAGACCCGACGATCTCGCTCCAGCCGTTGGTGTAGGAGTAGAAGCCGTAGCTGAAGCCGGCATCGCGGATCGCGCGCACCAGACCCTGGACGACGTAGCGGTTCTCGAGCTTCTGTGCGGTGGTGCTCCCCGGCCAGGGTGAGGCCGGGCGGGGCTCGACGTCGATCCAGATCGTCGGTGGCTTCCAGCCGATGCGGGCGAGCGAAGCGAGGGCGAACTGGGCCTCGGCGTAGCCGACGTTGGCGAGCTGGCCGGCGCGATCGCCGCCGGAGTACGGCCCGGAGGAGCCATAGCTGGCGAGCTGGGCGGCTGTCGGGAAGGTCGCCATCGTGTAGCCGTGCGCGGGCTTGTTGTTGTCTTGGACCCACTTGACCTGGCTAGCCAGGCACGGGTTCTCGGTGAAGGCCAGGCCCTTGGTCAGGCCGACGATGACGAACTGCGACGATGTCGGCGGCATGGGCAGGTTGTAACCGCCGACCGACGTCGGGCACTGAGGCCAGGAGACGTCGTGTCCGAAGAGGTCGGCCGCCTCAGCCCGCTGGGGGAGCGCGGGCAGGATCGTTAACAGGGACGCCGCCAGGGCGGTGATGATCGCCACCACGGCGGTCCGCAGACGCCTGGACGAGCGCCGTGCGGCATCGAGGGGGAAGGATTGTTGTCTCATCACGCCACGCTCCGAGCCCGGGGGCGCGTCGACGACGCGCCGATTACTTCCACTGTGCTCCTTCGCGGAGCCCGCCGCTGAATTTTCGGCGTGCGTGTCGGCACGATCCGTGCAACCGGGCCCTCAAACCGCATCGGTTAGGCTGGCCGGGTGACGCCACCCGAGGATCGAACCGACGTCGAGGCCCCTCCCCTTCCGACTCGGGGGGACCGGCGCGCCGCGCAGGAGCGCCGGCGCTACCGGTGGGGCCGCTGGGTCGCCGGCCTGGTCGCGGCAGCGCTGGTGGTCCTCGGCGCCTCCGCCGTCCTGGTCTTCCTGGACGCCCGAAGGGCCGAGGCGAGCCTCCGTTCGGCCGTACCGACCGTGGCCAGACTGCAAGGCAGCATCCTCGACGGTGAGTTCGAGGCCGTGGATCCCATGATCGCCGAGTTGCAGGGCCAGACCGCCATCGCGGCGTCCGCCACGCAGGGACCGCACTGGTGGATCGCCGCACACGTCCCCTTCGCCGGTGAGTCCGTCCAGGCGGTCCAGACGGTGGCCGCGGTCGTGCACGCCATGGCCACGGACGCGATGCCCTCGCTCGCCGACGCTGTGAAGGTCGTGGATCCCGCCGTGATGATCCCGCGCGACGGTCGCATCGACACGATGCCCTTCGTCGAGGTGGCTCCGAGCGTGATCGCTGCCGACGACGCGGTCCAGGCGGGGTCGGCGCAGCTCGCCGCCATTGACGAGTCGCGGGTCATCGCCCAAGTGGCGGGCCCCGTGACCGAGTTGAAGGAGATGATGCTTCAGGTCGGGTCGACCACCGAGTTGGCGTCGAAGGCCGCCCAGCTGCTCCCCCCGATGTTGGGGGCCTACGGTCAGCGGCAGTACATCATCATGGCGCAGAGCCCCGCCGAGATTCGCGCCACCGGCGGTCACCCGGGTGCGGTGATGCTCATGACCGTCGACCAGGGCAAGATCACGCTGGGGGAGCGCATCGGGGGCGGGCAACTGTTCAGCGAGACGCCGGTCGTCCCGCTGACGCCACACGAGGAGTTGCTCTTCACCGACCGCCTCGCGACCTATGGTGTGGACGCCACCCTGACCCCCGACTTCCCGCGGACGGGCGAGATCACCCGCGCCCAGTGGGAAAAGGCGTTCGGCGTCCAGGTGGACGGCGTGATGGCCGTCGACCCGGTGGCCCTGGGCTACTTCCTCGAAGCCACCGGGCCTGTCCGCCCCGACGGCAAGCTGCTGACCAGCGACAACGCCGCTCAGTTCCTGCTCAACGG
>JBKHWW010000030.1:0-36032 GCA_046566345.1 Actinomycetes bacterium | reverse complement strand
TGATCGTCGAGCGCCTCGAGGATCTCGCGTCGTTCACGCACTCCCACGGGCTGGCCCGCAAGAACGACCGGCTGCTGGTGGACGCCGACAACTACTCCAAGGACGCGGCCTTCCTGGGCGGGCTGCTCCGCTGAGCCGCGGCGTCGGCGTCCGGCCGGGTGCCCTCAGCGGGGCGGACGCCGCGCGACGAGGCGACCGGGTGGAAGTTCGGGAGCCGGGGTCAGGGCGCTGGCATCCGTGCCCGGTGGCACTGCGAAGCGGGAGGCGTCACCCTCGCCGAGCCCGAGGGCCGCCTGGTAGTCGCGCCGCAGGGCCGCGATCTCGTCGTGGTCGCCGCCGACGAAGTCCCACCAGTGCAGCAGGGGCTCCTCGATGACCGCGCCCCCCAGCACCAGGGCGCGGGCGACGCGTCCGGCCGACGCGTGCGCGCCGATGGAGAGGGTGGACGACCCCGGGGTGACGATCGCCACCTGCCCGGGCTCGACCACCGCGCCGCCCACCGTCACCGCCTCGGCGTCGGGCAGGACGGCGTACTCCCAGCCCTCGCGGGCGTCGATCACGAGGGGCTCGTCGGAGGCGAAGCGCACCTCGGCGCCCACCGCGGGCGTGTGCGTCGTGACCGGGGAGTCCTCCCAGCCCAACTCGCCCACGAAGATGGCGACCTCGTGGTCACCCATCCGAACCGGCTCGGGCCAGAAGCTCTCGACCTCGGGCGCGCTGTCGCGGGACGCGGCGGGCAGGACCAGGCGCAGAGCGACCCCGTGCACCGGATCGCCGCCGACAGCCTCTTCGGCGTGGACGACTCCGCGCCCGGCGGTGACCATCAGCACCTCGCCGGGGCCCACGACCTCGTCAGTCCCGAGGCCGTCGGTGTGGCGCAGGTGTCCGGAGTACAGCCAGGTGAGCGCCTGATGCCCGGCCAGCCCGTGCGCGGGCAACCCGGTCGCCCCCGGCTCGAGCACGTCGATCGCGCACCAGGGCCCCACCGCGCGGGTTCGGGGCTGGGGCACCGCGCGGAGCACGCTGGTGCCGCCCAAGATGGTGGCGGCACGCAGGTCGCGGATGACGACGTCGCTCACGCGGTCTCGTCAGTCACGGTGATGTCGACCATCAGTTCGGACGCCAACCGCTCCAGGTCGGCGCGCAGGGACTCCACGTCGGCGTCCGGCCCCACCGGGGCGATGATGCGGGCCTCGAACAGCTGCCCGCCGCTCATCGGGGCGTCACGAATGCTGGTTTCGAGCTCCTCGATCGACAACCCGTGGTCGCTCAAGACCCCGGACAGCTCCTTGACGATGCCGGGGCGGTCGTTGCCGAGCAGTTCCAGGCGCAGCAGGGCGGCCGGTGCGGCGGCCACCTCGGCGTCGGCGTCGTGCGCGGTGATGGTGAGGCCGTCGAGCCCCGCGACGGCGTCCTTGAACGAGTCGACCTGCGCCGCGGGCAGCCGGACGACCACGATGCCTGCGAAGGCGCCTGCGAGCTCGGCCATCTGGCTGCGCTCCCAGTTGCCCTCGTGGGCGGCGACGACGTCGGCGAGGGAGCGGACGAGGCCAGAGCGGTCGTCCCCGATCACGGTCAGCACGAGCGTGGGCATGCGGCCACAGTACTGGGACGCCGTGCGCATCGGGCGGCGGGGCCCGCCTACGATCGGGGCCGTGGACTCCCCCGACCGAGCGCAGCCCCCGCACCCCCCGGCGAAGGTGCCGCTCCCCCGGGAGATCTGGGTGCTCGTGTCCGCAGCACTGGTGATCGCGCTCGGCTTCGGGCTGATCGCTCCGATCCTGCCCCAGTACGCCGCCAGCTTCGACGTAGGCCTGGCGGCGGCGTCCGCGATCGTGACGGTCTTCTCGCTGACCAGAATGGCGTTCGCGCCCGCCGCCGGCCAGCTGATCGCGCGTTTCGGTGAGCGGTGGATGTACCTGGCCGGCCTGGCGGTCGTCGCGGCGTCCTCGTTCCTGTGCGCGGCGGCCCAAGGCTACGTCGACCTGCTGGTGTGGCGCGCGCTCGGCGGCATCGGATCGGTGACGTTCACAGTCTCCTCGATGGGGCTCATCGTGCGCCTCGCCCCTCCCTCGGCACGCGGCCGGACCTCGGCGCTCTACGGGTCGGCGTTCCTGCTCGGCAACGTGACCGGCCCGCTGCTAGGCACCGCGCTGGCCGTGTTCGGCTACCGGGTGGCGTTCGCGACCTACGGCGTGGCGGTGGTCGTGGCGCTGCTGCTGGTGGCTGTGTTCTTGGGCAGCCCCGCCCCGCGCTCGACGAGCACGGACGCCCGACCGCAGGTCCTGCTCAGCGACGTCCTCGGACTGCGAGAGTACCGCTCGTTGCTGGCGACGGCCTTCGCCAATGGGTGGGCCAACTTCGGCGTCCGGATCGCCCTGATCCCGCTGATGGCCTCCAACATCCCCTCCATCGGCGCGCCGTTCGCCGGCCTCGCCCTGACCGTGTTCGCCCTCGGCAACGTGACCGGTCAGCAGTTCAGCGGACGCCTCGTGGACGCCAAGGGGCGACGTCCCGTCCTGATGACGGGCCTGCTCGTGGCCGGGGTGGCGACGGTGGTGTTCGGGTGGGCGTCCACCGTGCCGGTCTTCCTGGCCCTGTCGGCGCTGGCCGGGCTCGGTGCGTCGATGGTCCAGCCGGCCTCGCAGGCGATGCTCGCCGACATCGTCGGATCAGACCGCAACGGCGGCCAGGCGCTGTCCACCTACTCGATGGCCACCGACTTGGGCTCCATCACCGGGACCCTGACGGCCGGCGTCATCGCCGATCTCTTCGGGTTCGGCTGGGCGTTCGCCCTCACGGGGCTGGTGCTGCTCGGGGCGATCTTCACCTGGATAGGCGGGACGCCGCGGCGTCCTCGACCTCTTCGCGGGTGAATCCCAGCAGGTAGAGCACGGCGTCCAGGTAGGGGAACGAGAGGGCCGTGTCGGCGGACGCTCGCACGGCGGGCTTCGCGTTGAAGGCGATCCCGAGGCCGGCGGCCGCGAGCATGTCGAGGTCGTTGGCGCCGTCGCCGATCGCCACCGTCCGCGAGAGCGGCAGGCCCTCGGCCGCCGCGAACCTGCGGAGGGTTTCAGCTTTGGCGGCCCGGTCGACAACCGGTCCGGCGACGCGCCCGGTGAGGTGCCCGTCGACGACCTCGAGTGTGTTGGCGTGCACAAGCCTGATGCCGAGCGACTCCGCCAGCGGCCCGACCACCTCAAGGAACCCGCCCGAGACAAGGCCCACCGCGAACCCGAGGTCCTTGAGCGTGGCCACCAGCGTCCGCGCGCCGGGCGTGAGCCGGATGGCCTCGCCCACCTCGGCGAACACCGTCTCGGGCAGGCCGGCGAGGGCCCGCACGCGTTGGTGCAAAGACTGCGCGAAGTCCAGTTCGCCGCGCATGGCCGCCTCGGTCACGGCGGCCACCTCGGCCTGCCGGCCCGCGTGGGCGGCCAGCAGCTCGATCACCTCGTCCTGGATCAGCGTGGAGTCGACGTCCATCACCACGAGCCGCCGGCCCTGACGGGCCAGGCCGGCAGGCGAGACCGACACGTCGAAGCCCTTCTCGGCGGCCAAGGCTGCCAGCGCCGGCCGCAGGGGTCCCACGTCCGCGTTCGAGACCACGAATTCCAGGGTGGTCATCGGCGTCCGCGACAAGCGGCGGATGCGGTCGATGTTGCCCCCGTGCTCGGCCACCACGCGGCCCACCGCCGCGACGTGCGTGGCGCGCACCGGGCGCCCGAGCAGCGTAACCACGACGCGCTTGAGCCGGGGCGGGTTGTCGCCCAGGCCCTCGTCGATCCTCAGGTGGTAGCCGAGCCGGGCACAGGTTCCCGCCAGCCGGTCCTCGAGGGTGGACAGGTCGTCGGGTAGCGAGCCCAGCAGCAGCGCGATCGTGACCTGGCCTCGGACGACGACCTGCTCGAGATCGAGCACCTCGGTGCCCAGGCCGGCGATGGCGCCCATCAGCGCCGCGGTGATTCCGGGCCGGTCGGGTCCAGTGAGGGTGGCGGCGAGGGTCGATCGGTCGGTCACGCCCCGATCCTGTCACGCGCGGCAGTGCTTGGCGCGGTCCGCCCACACGCCCGGCACGCGGCTCCCGGACGCCTCAGCAGGCCGCCAGAAGGCGCCGCAGCACCCGGGTGCCGAAGCGGACCGCCTCGACGGGCACGCGTTCGTCAACGCCGTGGAACAGCGCCGCGAAGTTCAGGTCGGGCGGCAGCTGAAGCGGCGCGAACCCGTAACCGTGGATGCCGAGACGCTGCAGCGCCTTGTTGTCGGTGCCCGCGGCCATGCAGTAGGGCAGCAGGGCGGCACCCGGGTCTTCAGCTTCGATGGCGGCGTGCATGCTCCCGACGAACGCCGACTCCAAAGGCGCGTCGGTGGACGCGCCGATCAGGTCCACCACCACCTCCACGTGTTCGCCGGCCAGTCGCTGGATCGTGTCCAGGAGTTCGTCCTGATGGCCGGGCAAGAACCGGCAGTCGAGGTGGGCGGTGGCCTCGCCGGGGATGACGTTGCTCTTGTAGCCGGCATCGAGGCGGGTGAAGTTGGCCGAGTCGCTGAGCGTGGCCGCGACGAAGGCGCGCCCCCCGCCGAGGAGGTCGAGGAAGGAGTCGAGGTCGCCGTCGGGCGAGCGGCCCGTGATCGCGGCGACGCCGTCGAAGAGCGCCTGAACGCTGGCCACGTAGGTGTGCGGCCACGCGTAGGCGGCGATGCGTTCGATCGCCCGGGCGAGCCGCACGATGGCGTTCTCGTCGTTGGGCAGCGAGCCGTGCCCAGCGCGTCCGCTGGCGCGCAGGTGGACCCAGGCCAGGCCCTTCTCGGCCGCCTGCAGCAGGTAGGTGCGCCGGGTGGCGGTGCTGCCGGCGACCGGGAGCGTCACCGAGTAACCGCCCACCTCGCTGATCGCCTCGCTGCAGCCGGCGAACAGGTCGGCGTGATGGGTGACCAGCCACTGCGCGCCCCAGGTGCCGCCCTGCTCCTCGTCGGCGAAGAACGCGAACACCAGGTCCCGGGGCGGGACGATCCCCTCGCGGGCGAGGTGCCGTGCGTTGGCCAGGATCATCCCGTCCATCGCCTTCATGTCGACCGCGCCGCGGCCCCAGATCATGCCGTCGCGTTCCTCGGCGGCGAACGGGTCGACCGTCCAGTCGGACGCCCGCGCCGGCACCACGTCCAGGTGGTCGTGCACCACCAGCCCGCCGCGCGCGCGGTCTGCACCGGGGATCCTGACGACGACGCTGGCCCGTCCAGGGTTGCTCTCGAGCACGAGCGGCTCCAGCCCCACCTCACGCAGCTCGGCGGCGACCAGGTCAGCCGCAGGGCGTTCGGTCGGTCCGCTGCCGTCGCCGTAGTTCGAGGTGTCGATCCGGATCAGCTCGCGCGTGAGCCGCAGTGCGTCGTCTTCCAGGTGCGTCCAGTCGGTGCTCGCCACGCGTCCTCCCTTCCAAGGGCTCGTTGGGGGGGACCCCGTTGGTGGCCGGTCCCGACGATCAGAACCCGCCGAAGTCGCCGCCCCCGAAGTCTCCCCCACCGAACCCGCCGGCGTCCACGCCGCCACCGTCGCCGGCGCCGCCGTCCAGGCCCCCGGCTCCGGGGTCGCCGGCCGCGCCCAGGCCGCCGGCGTCCAGGCCGGCACCGCCCTCGAAGTCGCCCACCGCGCCCTCGAAGGCGCCCAGGCCGCCTGCGTCGGCGAAGGCCATCCAGCCGAGCGCCAGCATCGGGTCGTATCCGGGCAGGTAGAGCCACTGCGGCGCCATGTCGGCCGCCTGGTAACTCTGCGCGACCACGTGCGACCACTGGGGCATGATGCCGAAAACGACGGCGTAGGGCAGGAGCCGCTCGTTGAGCTTTGCGATCGCGCCGCGGTCGTCGGGTGACGGCAGGCGTTGAGCGGTGTCGGGCGCCTGCAGGGCACGCAGCCGGTCCGCCTCGGCCATCGTCATGTACAGCTTGAGCCCGTCCAGCTCGTCGGTGAGGCGGCGCCCCTCGGGGGTGAGCCGGCGGTCCTGTGGACGCAGCATCATCAAAGCCACGGACGCCGCCAGCGGCAGCAGGTACCACAGCGCCTGGGGGTTGCCCCGGAAGACGTCGAGGACCGCCACCAGCGACACCAGCCCGGACCCCAGACCGACCAGGTACGCCAACCGCGCCGGCGCGCTCCCGGCGCGCTCCTCGACCCAGCCGCGCTCGGCCACCTCGCGCTCGGCGTGGCCCACCGCCTCGGCGAACCGGGCCGTGCGCTCGGCGTCCGGAGTGAGGTCGTGGCGCAGGGCGGTGTCTCCGGGCGGGAACACGGCGAGGTGGACGCGTTCGGCCACGCCGGTCAGCGGCGGGCGGGTCAGCGACTCGCGGACGACGAACCACGTCTGCTTGCCGGGCTTGGCCTTCCTCACCTGACCGCCCGCGGCGCGGTCGTCGGGCGCCTCGCCGTCGTCGTCACGGACGCCGACCTTCCAGGCGCCGGTCACAGCGAGGTCGAGGACCTCGGCGGGGACGGCGCGGGCGTCCTCCACTTTCGGCAGCAGGGCGGCGGCCAGCCCGGGCGTGATCGAGCGGGGCGGCGCGAAAGCCACGGCGGTGGTCACGTTGCCGGGTGCGTCGCGGAATCGCCGGTCGTAGAGGATCCTGGCGACGAGCGCGACGACGGACATCACCGTGATGAGCACGAACACGTCCACTCCCCCAGACTACGTGGGCGCCCCGCGGCGCTCGACTACCCTGAACGCGTACCACCAGGAAGGACGTCACGATGGGTCAGCTCCGGTCCCGAACCACCACCCACGGCCGCAACATGGCGGGAGCGCGCGCACTGTGGCGCGCCACCGGCATGACCGAGAGCGACTTCGGCAAACCCATCGTCGCGATCGCCAACAGCTTCACCCAGTTCGTCCCCGGCCACGTGCACCTCAAGGACATGGGCCAGCTCGTCGCCGGAGCGATCGCCGAGGCGGGCGGGGTGGGCCGCGAGTTCAACTCCATCGCGGTCGACGACGGCATCGCGATGGGCCACGCGGGCATGCTCTACTCCCTGCCCAGCCGGGAGGTGATCGCCGACTCGCTGGAGTACATGGTCAACGCCCACGCCGCCGACGCGCTGGTCTGCATCTCCAACTGCGACAAGATCACCCCGGGAATGCTGTTGGCGGCCCTGCGGCTGAACATCCCGACCGTGTTCGTATCGGGCGGGCCGATGGAGGCCGGCCGGATGCTCGGCGACCGGATCGTCTCAGGCGCCCCCGACGAAGGCGGCGCCGAGCGCCTGGACCTCATCGACGCCATGATCAAGGCCGTCGACTCCCGCGTCAGCGACGAACAGATCATGGCCATCGAGCAGAACGCCTGCCCCACGTGCGGCTCGTGCTCGGGCATGTTCACCGCGAACTCGATGAACTGCCTCACCGAGGCCCTCGGGCTGTCCCTGCCGGGCAACGGATCGACGCTGGCCACGGCCTCCGCCCGCCGCGAGCTGTTCCTGCGGGCCGGACGCCTCGCCGTCGAGTTGGCCCACCGTTATTACACCGACGACGACGAGTCAGTGCTCCCGCGCTCGATCGCCACCCGGAGCGCCTTCAGCAACGCGATGCGCCTCGACATCGCCATGGGGGGGTCGACCAACACGGTCCTGCACATCCTGGCTGCCGCGCGCGAGGCCGGTGTGGACTTCACCATGGACGACATCGACGCCCTCTCGCGGGTGACCCCGTGCCTGAGCAAGGTCGCCCCGAACACGACCAAGTACTACATGGAAGACGTTCACCGGGCGGGCGGTATGCCCGCGATCCTGGGTGAGCTGCGCCGCGGCGGCCTGTTGGAGGAGTCCGTGCACGCGGTGCACTCCCCGTCGCTGGCCCAGTGGCTCGACGACTGGGACATTCGCGGCGGAAAGGCCCAGGCCGACGCGATCGATCTGTGGTATGCGGCGCCGGGCGGCGTCCGGACGACCGAGGCGTTCAGTTCGACGAACCGGTGGTCCGACCTCGACACCGACGCGGAATCGGGCTGCATCCGCTCGGTGGAGCACGCCTACACCGCCGACGGGGGCCTGGGCGTCCTCAAGGGCAACATCGCCCCCGACGGCGCGATCGTGAAGACCGCAGGAGTGCCCGAGGCCCAGTGGGTGTTCTCGGGGCCGGCCAAGGTCGCCGAGAGCCAGGAGGAAGCGGTCGAGATGATCCTCGGCGGCCGAATCGTCGCGGGCGACGTCGTGGTGGTGCGCTACGAGGGCCCCAAGGGCGGCCCGGGCATGCAGGAGATGCTCTACCCCACCTCGTACCTCAAGGGCGTCGGGCTGGGCCCGAAGTGCGCCCTGATCACCGACGGCCGGTTCTCCGGCGGCTCGTCGGGCCTCTCGCTGGGACACATCTCGCCCGAGGCGGCCTCCGGCGGGGCCATCGGCCTGATCCGTGACGGCGACACCGTCTCGATCAGCATCCCCGACCGTTCCATCAACGTGGAGCTCTCCGACGACGAACTGGCGGCGCGGCGGGCCGAGCAGGACGCCGCGGGCTGGCGTCCGGTGGGGCGGGAACGTCACGTGAGCAACGCGCTGAAGATCTACGCCTCCCTGGCCCTCTCGGCCGACAAGGGCGCGGCGCGCCGACAGTTGGATTGAGCGCTCAGCGCGCCTTGCGCCGCTGCCGGAGCCGCTCGAGCTCCTTGCGTTCGGACGCCGAGAGGCTGTGGATGCCCTCGGCGCTGATCTTCTCCAGCAGTTGGTCCAGTCGATCGGAGTCCGACATGCGCCGCTGCTCCTCGCGCTGTGCCGAGCGGGACACCTTGGGCGGACGCGCGCCGCGCGGAGCCTTGGCCGACGGGCGCGCGGTCGGGATCCACGACGCGCCGCTGAACAGGCCTGCGCGCTTGGCCAGCCCCGCGCAGATCGCGAACGAGATGATCAAGCTGAGCAGCCCGCTGATGTCGCGTGAAGCGATGAAACCGAGAATCTGCACGGCCACCAGGACGGCGCCGATGGCCCAGGCCGGGATGCCGAAGAAGAACGGACGCCGCGGGTTCTCGGCGATCCACAGCAACAAGACGAGGAACTGGATCCCGTTCAGACCGAAGAGGCGCTGTTCGGGGGCGAACACGATGCCAAGCACGAAGGTCGTGATGGTCAGGGTGATCCACATGCCTGCGTAGAGGCTGGCCATGGAAGTGCGCCCGACCTGCCTCTCCAGGTCGGTCCCGAAGTACCACAGCAGCACCAACGTCAGAACGCTCCACAGCGAGATCTGCTCGACGAAGGCCCACGTGACCACCCGCCACGCTTCGCCCGTGATCACCCGCCCGGGGACGAAGGCCCCGGCGTTGACCAGCCCTGGCGCGAAAGCTGAGAGCACGACGCCGATCGCCCCGAGCAGCACGAGCAGCATGGTCGAGGTGACGTCGAGGCGTCCGATCCGGAACCAAGCATCGCCCGAGTGGTCCCGGGACACGTTGAAGGCAGCCACCCCTCAAGGGTGCCAGATCGATTCCGTTCCGAGGACCCCCGTCAGGGTCGCGGTGAGCCCCCGGCGTCCGAGCCGGTCACGATCACCGGCTGGCGCAGTGACATGGCGAACAGGGCTCCGGCGCCGATCACGAGCAGGATGCCGACCACGATGTGTGCGACGGTCTGGTGCAGCTCCCCCAGCGCGTACTGGGCGACGGCGACGGCGAACACCCCGAGACCGTGGGGGGCGAGCCCGCTGGTGTGGGAGTCCTTGCCGTACCGACGAGCAGCGAGGCCGGCGAGCAGCGATGTGGCGAGGAACACCATCGCCAGGGCGGCGTGGACGGGTCGCACCGACGGGTTGCCGATGAGCGCACCGAGGACGCCGAGGGTCAGCGCCACGAGTGCACTGATGCCGGACGCCCACCGGAACACCTTGTGAGACAGCAGTGGTTCGAGTCGCTGGATAGCCACCAGGACACCCTAGGACGAGCGACTGAGACGGTCCAGCACCCCGTCAGGCCAGCTCGAGGTGCTCGGCGATCTCGTCACCGCGCACGGTCCACAGCGCGTCGATCAGCGCCGTCCGGAAGGAGGCCGGGCCGCGGCTGGTCTGCTCGGCGCGCTCGGACGCCACCGCCAGCCATGCACACCCGGTCAGCGCCGCCTCGAGCGGGCCGGCCACGACGGCGCAGGCGCCGATGAGCGCGGAGATCGCCGAGCCGACGCCCGGGACCTGCGCCAGCATGCTGGCCCCACGCGGCACCGGGACCTCGCGGCCGCCGGCGATGACGCGCTCGGCAGGCTCACCCAGCACGAGCGCACCGTCGGCCAGATCCATCCGCACGCCGTCCGGCGCGGGCGCCGATGCGTGGACCACCGAGGGGCGGTGGCCGAGCAGTGCACGCACCCGATCCAGGCGTAGCGGTGCTCGCCCCAGCGGCGTCGCGTCCAGCACCCAGGGAAGCCTCTCGGTCCTGGCCTGCGCCATGGCCGGGTTGACGGCGTCCGACCACTCGGAGCCAAGCGTGCCCAGGTCGAGGACCAAGGCGTCCGCCGTCAGGGCCGCGGCCAGGGCGTCCGGGGAGGTGCCGGTGATCACCGACCGGGCCCCCGCTCCGTGCAGGACGTCTGCGACGAACGATGTTGCCGCCCGCGGGGCGACGCAGTGCACCAGCGGAGCGCCCTCGCGGACCGCCTCGGCGGTGAAGCCGATGGTCAGGGCGAGTCCGGATCGGGACATCGGTGAGTCTCCTCTTCAAGGTCGGTGCCCCCAGTATGGCCAATCGCGGGTCCCCCAGCTTTCGGGGCCCCCGCGATCGGACGGTGGTGCCGGCTTGGACGCCGTTCGGGGCTATCGAGTGCGGGCCGAGGAGGTGTCGGGCCGACCGTGGGGGCGGCGGAGTGCCAGGGTGGCCAGCGACACCGCCGCCAGCAGGTATGCGAAGCCGAGCCCGATGTGGGCCATGGCCAGCTGCATCTCGCCGAGGGCGACCTGGACGACGGCGAGAATCGGCAGCGAGAGCGCGTGGCCCATCAGGCCGGCGTTGCCCGTTGTCCTCTTCCACAGGACGCCGGACACGCCCGCGGCCACGGCGAGCACGACGTTGAGGTTTCCGACCAGCCCGTGGAAGGCGTGCAGCGGCCCGGACGCGGTGAGTGGTCCCAGCGCCAGCAACGGCGAGGCGATGGCGCCGAGCGCTGCCAGGACGGCGGCCACGCGGAGGAAGGTGAGCGGGCCGGAGGCGGCGGTGGAAGAAGGAGTGCGGGACGAGGTGGTTGAAGCGTCAGTCACCCCGCCAGCCTACCGAGTGCTGGCACTACGATGCTGGCGTGTCCTCTGGAGATGACCCGCTGGCGGCCGCGCGCAGGAACCGCTTCGAGGACGCGTTCTCGTCCTTCCGGATCCCCGCGACGAACCGCGACGAACGCGTCCGACATGGCAAGTCCCTGCGCGCCGACACCCCGCACGCAGAACTCGCGGCGTGGACGCCGACGGCCGACCGACCCGACGTGGTTGGCATCATCGAGCGCTCCCACGCCGACCGGTTGCCCTGGCTGCTCGGCGTCCGGATCGCCCGCATGACGGCCTCGCCCTTCGGCTTCCTGCGCGGAACCGCGAACCTGATGGCGCACGACGTGACCCACCTGCCCGCCACGGGGGTGCAGACGACGGCGTGCGGGGACGCACACATCGGCAACATCGGCTTCTACCGGTCCCCCGAGGGCAATCAGGTCATCGACCTCAACGACTTCGACGAGGCCCACACCGGAGCCTGGGAGTGGGACCTGCGGCGGCTGACGGCGTCCATCTGGGTGCTGGGCCGCGACAACGGCGCCAGCGAGGACGACTGCGAGCGGTCCATCAATGCCTGCGTCAGCGCTTACCGCGACGAGGTCAGCTTCCTGTCCAAGCAGCCGCTGCTGTGGCGCGCGTACAACCACCTCGATGTCGATCGCCTGCACGACACCGCCACCGAGAAGTCGCTGCGCAACGAGATCCGCCGCGCTGCCGCCGCGGCCCGCAAACGCACGTCGGACCGCAAGCTGCCGAAGCTGGCAGGGGGCGCGACGCGCGCGTCTCGGATCATCGACGACGCGCCGCTGGTCACCCACCCGAGCGCCGAGGAGCACGAGGCCCTCGCCACCGGCCTGGACGCCTACCTGCCCACCCTGACCCCCCAATGGCGACGGATCGTGGGCGGCTACACGCTGGTCGACATCGCGCACAAGGTGGTCGGCGTCGGCTCGGTGGGCCTGCGCGCCTGGGTCGCCCTGATGGTCGGTTCGCGCGACGACGATGTGCTCTTCCTTCAGTTGAAGCAGGCGCAACGGTCGGTGCTGGCGCCTTTCGTGCACGGCGAGACGGCCAGGCACGGACACCAGGGACAGCGCGTCGTGGAGTACCAGCAGCAGTTGCAGACCGTGTCAGACCCCCTGCTCGGGTGGACGACCGTCGGCGAGCACCAGTACTACGTGCGCCAGTACCGCAACATGAAGGGCGGGGTCCCCCTGGACGCCATGTCGCCCGAAGCGCTGGTGGACTACTCCGGCATCGTCGGGCACCTGCTCGCCAAGGGGCACGCGCGCACCTCGGGGGCCTCGATCATCTCGGGCTACCTGGGCAAGAGCGACGCCGCCGCCGAGGCCTTCGCCGGGTGGGCGCGCGCCTACGCCGACCAGACCGAGCGCGACCACGCCGAGCTGGTGCGCGCTGCGGCGTCCGGACGCCTCCCCATCGAACCCGGGATCTGAGGGTCAGGGCGCCAGGCGCTCCCGGATCCACGCCCCACCGTCGCGGCGGTAGCGGAGCCGATCGTGCAGCCGGGAGGTCCGGCCCTGCCAGAACTCCCACACCTCGGGCGTCAGGCGGTAGCCGCCCCAGTGCGCCGGACGCGGTGGGTGCAGCCCGTGTTGTGCCGCGGCCTTCGCGGCGTTGGCCACCAGCGTCGCCCGGCTGGGGATGACCTGCGACTGCGGTGACGCCCACGCGCCGATCCTGCTGTCCAGTGGCCGGACGGCGTAGTACGCGTCCGACTCGGCGTCGGGCACCCGCTGCACCGGCCCCTCGACGCGGACTTGACGCTCCAGCGGGGCCCAGAAGAACAGCAGCGCCGCGTGCGGGTTCGCGTCCAGCTCGTGCCCTTTGCGGGAGGTGAAGTTGGTGTACCAGACCAGTCCGTGCTCGTCGTAGCCCTTGAGCAAGACGATCCGGGCCGAGGGGCGCCCCGCGGCGTCCGCGGTCGCCAGGGTCATCGCGTTGGGCTCGAGCCCCTTCACGGTCCGGGCGTCGGCGAACCAGCGATCGAAGAGCTGGAGCGGCACGTCGGAGGCGCTGTCCTCGACGAGTTCGCCGCGCTCATAGCTGCGGCGCAGGGCTGAGATGTCCACCCGCCCAGCCTAGGCCGGTCGGGGCCGTCTCGGCCCCGACCGGACTGTCCGCGGGGGGTGCGATACTGAAGCCCATGAGCGTTCCGACGCCCGACCTGGCACGGCAGGGTGGCAAGGGTGCCAATCTGATTCGGCTTGCCGGGGGCGGGTTGCCCGTGCCTCCGTTCGTGGTGCTCGAGACCGACGAGTACGAGGCGTTCGTCGACTCGGCCGGCCTGCGCCCCGTCATCGCGGACGCCCTCAGGTCCGACCCGGCGGCGGCGTCCGCCGCCATCAGGGCCGCGTTCGCGGCCGCGTCCTTCGCCGACGGGCAGCGTGAGCGCCTCCTTCAGCGGTTGGCGCCGCTGGCCACGCCGGAGGGCGACCTGCGGGTGCCCGTCGCCGTGCGTTCGTCGGCGACCGCCGAGGACCTGCCCGGCTTCTCCTTCGCCGGGCAGCAGGACACGTTCCTCGAAGTCTCCAGCCTCGAGGCGGCGCTGGAGCGCATCGTGGCCTGCTGGTCGTCGTTGTGGACGGAGCGAGCGATCACCTACCGCAGCCGCAACGCGTTCGGCCACGACACGGTCAGCCTCGCCGTCGTCGTCCAAGAGATGGTGGACGCCGACGCCTCGGGTGTCCTGTTCACGGCCAACCCTGGCACCGGAAGGCGCGACGAGTCCGTGGTCGAGGCGACGCACGGCCTCGGCGAGTCCCTGGTGTCCGGGCAGGTCACGCCCGACAGCTTTGTCCTTGAGACCGCCACCGGCGCGATCCGCAGCCAGCAGGTGAGCGGCGCCAAGGCGTCCATGTCGCCTTCGCAGCTTCGCGACCTGGGTGCGCTGGGCCGGCGCATCGTGCACCTGTACCACGAGCCGATGGACATCGAGTGGGCGCGCGTCGGCGACACCCTCTTCGTCCTGCAGGCGCGCCCGGTCACCAGCCTCTACCCGCTCCCTGCGCCCAACCCAGTTCCCCACGACGCCCCTGAGGTGTGGTTCAGCTTCGGGGCGTTCCAGGGCGTCCTGGAACCGATCACCCCGCTGGGCCAGGACATGATCCGGATGGCCTTCAGCGGCGCGGCCCGGGTGTTCGGCAGGCGTCTGGACTGGCACACCAACCGGATCATCGAACCGGCCGGGGAGCGCCTGTGGATCCGGGTCGACTCGCTCCTCCGCATCCGGGCCAGCCGCGCGCTGCTCCAGGAGTTCCTGCCGATGGTCGAGCCGAGCGCCGCCCAGATCCTCGCCCAGATCGCCGACGAGCCCGGCCTCCGGCCGACGCGCGCCACCCCGCCGGCCACGCTGGCCGCCGCCCTGGCGTCCGTCGTCTCCCGGTTGGCCCCACGCATCCGCGGCGCGCTGACCCGCCCCGAGCTCACGCGGCGCTCGCTCGATCTGGCCGTCGACGGGCTGGTTGCCGGCGTCGCCGCCGAGGTGCGGCGCGCGGCCGACCTGCCCACTCCTCAGGCGCGCCTGAGCGCGCGGGTCGACGCGATGGAGCAGGCGGGCCGGCAGATGCTGTCCGAGCTGCTGCCCGTGTTCGCGCCGGTGATGGGCCCGACCATGGTGCAGCTGCGCCGGCTCCGCGAGGCGGCGGCTCGCACCGGACGGCCGGACTCCGACGCCCTCGCCATGGCCGTTCTGCGGGCACTTCCCGGCAACGTGACCACCGAGATGGATCTCTCGCTGGCCGATGTGGCGGCGACGATCCGTTCCGACGCCAACTCGTGGGGCTGGGTGGCCGAGACGCCGGCGTCCGACCTGGCCCGGCAGTTCGCCTCCGGCGGGCTGCCCCGCGTGGCGCAGGGGGCGATCGGCGAGTTCATGGACGCCTACGGCATGCGCGGGGTTGCCGAGATCGACCTGGGCGCGCGGCGATGGCGCGACGACCCCGCCCCCGTGATGCACACGATCAAGGCGTACCTGGCGATGCCGCCCGAGGCGTCCCCGCGGGCGGTCCACTTGGCCGGACAGCACGAGGCCGGACGGTCCATCAGGACGCTGATGGACGCCTCCACTCCGGTCCACGCGCAGAAGATCAAGCGGCTGGCGCAGTCGATCCGGGCGCTGGCCGGCGCACGGGAGACTCCCAAGTTCGCGCTGATCAGGTGCTTCGGCCACCTCCGCGAGGGCCTGGACGCCTCGGGGCGCGAGCTGGTCGAGCAGGGCAGGCTCGCCTCGGCCGCCGACATCGCCTTCCTGCGGGCGGACGAGTTGCGCCGAGCCTTCGCCTCCGACTGGCGCGAGGTGGTGGCGGTCCGGCGGGCGCGCTGGGACGCCGAAGGCCGCCGCGTCCAGGTGCCGCGCGTGATCATGGAAGACGGGCGGACGTTCTACGAGGGCATCGCCAGCGAACCGGGCGAGGTGCGCGGTGCGGGCGTCTCCCCCGGCGTCGCGGAGGGGCCGGTGAGGGTGGTCCGCGACCCTCGCACGACCCAGCTCGTCCCGGGCGAGATCCTGGTCTGCCAGGGGACCGACCCGGCTTGGACTCCCCTCTTCCTCACCGCCGGCGGGCTGATCACCGAAGTGGGCGGGCTGATGACCCACGGCTCGGTGGTGGCACGCGAGTACGGGATCCCCGCCGTGGTCGGCGTTCACCAGGCGACCACCAGACTGGTCGACGGCCAGCGCGTCCGCATCGACGGGGCGTCCGGGGCGATCAAGCTGCTCTGAACCAGCGGCCCGGTGGGTCCCGCGCCCCGTTGACGGACGAAAGCCACTCACCTGGGTGGCGACGCCACCCAGACCGGCCCCCAGGCGCACGGACACCACCCACGTGAGTGGCCATCGTCCGGACGCCGGTCGTCGATCAGGGTGGGCGCTCACCTGGGGGGTCAGCGGCGTCCGGGAAAGTGCTGGCGCCAGTCGTCCCGCAGTCGTGGCACGTTCATCCCAACCTGACGCATCGCCGCGACGACACGGTCGAGCGTCTGACCGGGAGTGCGGAAGAGGTCCTTGGCCAGCACCGTGACCAGCCGCCACCCCAGGGACGCGAACTCCTCACGACGATCGACATCCCCCTCCCACTGCGAAATGGATTCCGCGTGCTGGCGTCCGTCGTACTCGACCGCCAGTCTGTGCGCCGCGTACCCCATGTCGAGCCTGCGGAGCACGTCCCCCAGCGGGGAGCGGAACGTGATGTTGACCTCTGGCTCCGGCAGACCGCCGAGCACGAGCAGCAGCCGCGTCCTGCTCTCCATCGCCGAGTCGACCCCCGCGCGGACAAGCCCCGCGGCTCGGACGGCTTTCGCCCGGTGTCGCGTCATGCCGGACGCTGCGGCGACAAGGGCGTCCGGTGTGGTGCGTCCGCGCCCCACCAGCGAGTCGCCGAGCGTGACGAGGTCGACGAGGCCCAGGTACCCGACGAGGTCGAGGAACGTGTCCACGGGTGAGGTGACCGGCAGGCCGCGGAACACCGTGGGTTGCCGGGCGGACGCGTGCACCATCACCTCCGGCACCCGTGACCGGTGCCGGCGCAGCGGAACGCTCACGTGAAGAACGGACGCCTCGGGCACCACCGCGCGATAGAGGCGGGCCGCTCCGTGGTGGGAGACGAAGGCGCCGGATCCGGCCACGAGCAGAGCCGCCCGCGCGTCGTTCAGGGGGTCGTCCGCGGCACCCGCGGCGACGAAAACCCCGCGGACCATACGGCGGTAGGCGGGCGACAGCAGCCGGCGCCGGGAAATACCGGCCTTCGCGGCGTCCGCGGCACGGAAGGGGCGACACTCATCGAGATCCACGTCGCCAGGGGCGTCGCACGGAGAGTCCGAACGAAGCGCAAGCGCCTGGCCTGTGGACAACGAGCTGACCCGGCGGACGATATCCACACACCTAAGTGCCAGCCGGACGCCGGACCCCCGGTTCTCGCGCCAGCTGCACTCAGCTGTGTGACTCTTGTCCGGTCACCCCACCACGAGCAGCAGGTCACCGCCTTCCACGGCCTGGGCGTGCTGGAGCGCGACGCGTTGCACCGTGCCGGCGACCGGGGAGGTGATGGCCGCCTCCATCTTCATCGCCTCGATCGTGGCGACCTGGTCGCCGACGGCGACCTCGTCGCCAACGCCCACCGTCAGCGTCACCACGCCCGAGAACGGCGCCGGCACTTGGCCCTTTTCGTTGGGGTTGGCCCGCTCGGCCGCGACTACCGACGACTGGACCGACCCGTCGCGGACCATGACCTGGCGCATCTGACCGTTGATCGTCGCCAGCACGGGGCGCAGGCCGCGCTCGTCGGCGTCCCCGATCGCCTGCAGGCTCATCAGGAGCGTCTTGCCGCGCTCGATCGGCACTTCGTGCTCCAGGCCCGGCTCCAGCCCGTGCAGGTACTGCCGCGTCGTCAGCACCGAGAGGTCGGAGTACATCTCCGTGGCCTCTTCGAACTCCCGCGTCGGCCCCGGGAACAGCAGCCGGTTCAGCGTCCGCCGCGGTTCGGACGCCAACGCCTCGGCATCCTCGGCGGCCAGCTCGGTCTCGACCGGGCGCGTCCGGCGTCCCTCGAGCGCCTTCGAACGGAAGGGCTCGGGCCACCCACCCGGCGGGTCGCCGAGATCGCCGTTGAGGAACCCGATGACCGAGTCGGGGATGTCGTAGCGCTGCGGGTCCGCCTCGAACGCCGCAGGATCCACGTTCTGGCCGACCAGGGACAGGGCCAGGTCGCCGACCACCTTCGACGAGGGCGTCACCTTCACGATGTTGCCGAGCATCCGGTTGGCAGCGGCGTACATGTCCTCGACGGCCTCGAAGCGGTGTCCCAGGCCGAGAGCGATCGCCTGCTGCCGCAGGTTTGAGAGCTGGCCGCCCGGGATCTCGTGGTGGTACACCCGACCCGTCGGCCCCGGCAGGCCGGACTCGAACGGCCCGTAGAGCACCCGGACCGCCTCGAAGTAGGGCTCCAGGTTGGTCGCCGACTCCAGCGAGAGGCCCGAGGCCCGCCCGGTATCGTCCGTGGCGGCGATGAGAGCCGACATCGACACCTGGGACGTTGTCCCCGCCCACGCCGCCGAGGCGACGTCCACGGCGTCCACGCCCGCGTCGATGGCGGCAAGCAGCGTGCCCAGCTGGCCACCGGCGGTGTCGTGGGTGTGCAGGTGCACGGGCAGGTCGAAGTTCGACCTCAGCGCTCGCACCAGCTTGGACGCCGCGGGCGCGCGCAGCAGGCCCGCCATGTCCTTGATGGCCAGGATGTGCGCCCCGGCCTGGACGAACTGTTCGGCGAGCCGCAGGTAGTAGTCGAGGGTGTACAGCTGCTCGTCGGGCGAGGTCATGTTGCCCGTGTAACACAACGCGGCCTCGGCGACCGCGTGGTCGGTCTGGAGGACCGCCTCGATGGCGGGCCTGATCTGGTCGACGTTGTTGAGCGCGTCGAAGATGCGGAAGATGTCGACGCCGGTCCGCGCCGCCTCGGCGACGAACGCGTCCGTGACCGCCAGCGGGTAGGGCGTGTAGCCGACCGTGTTTCGGCCCCGGAGCAGCATCTGGATCGGGAGGTTCGGCATCAGCTCGTGCAAGGTGGCCAGCCGCGCCCACGGGTCTTCCTTGAGGAAGCGCAGCGCGACGTCGTACGTGGCCCCTCCCCAGGCCTCCACGGAGAAGAGCTCGGGCAGCAGGCGGGCAATGTAGGGTGCGACGTTCATCAGGTCGCGGGTGCGTACCCGGGTGGCCAGGAGCGACTGGTGCGCGTCGCGGAAGGTGGTGTCGGTGACCGCGACGGCCTCCTGCTGTCGCAGCGCCTGGGCGAACCCGACGGGCCCGAGCTCGAGCAGCTTCTGGCGGGACCCCGACGGCGGGGCGCTGCGCAGGTCGACCGGAGGCAGCTTGCTGCGGGCCACCACCGGCGTCCGCGGGTCGCCGAACGGCTTGTTCACGGTCCGCTCGGCGAGGAACTGCAGCAGCTTGGTGGCCCGGTCCGCCGACTCGTGCGGCCGCAGCAGCTCCGGCCGTTCGTCGATGAAGGAGGTCGTGGCCAAGCCGGCGAGGAAGTCGGGGTCGGCGATGACGCCGCGGAGGAAGCCGATGTTGGTGCTCACTCCCCTGATCCGGAACTCGGCCAGCGCGCGGGCAGCGCGACGCGCCGCGGTCGGGAAGTCGCGCCCGCGGCAGGTGAGCTTGACCAGCATGGAGTCGAAGTGCGCCCCGATCTCGGCGCCGGCGAAGACCGTCCCGCCATCGAGGCGGATGCCGGCACCGCCCGGCGTCCGGTACACGCTCACCTTGCCGGTGTCGGGCCGGAACCCGTTCGCCGGATCCTCGGTGGTCACCCGGCACTGCAGGGCGGCGCCGCGAACCTGGATCGTGTCCTGATCCAGCCCGAGGTCGGCCAGGGTCTCACCGCCGGCGATCCTGATCTGGCTGGAGACGAGGTCGACGTCGGTGACCTCTTCGGTGACGGTGGGCTCGACCTGGCTGCGGGGGTTCATTTCGATGAACACGTAGCGGCCGTCCGCCCCAAGGAGGAACTCGACGGTGCCCGCGTTGACGTAGTTGATGTGCCGGGCGAACCGGACGGCGTCCGCGCAGATGCGGTCCCGCAGTTCGGGGTCGAGGTTCGGCGCCGGAGCGAGCTCGACGACCTTCTGGTGGCGGCGCTGGACCGAGCAGTCCCGCTCGTAGAGGTGGATGACGTTGCCGGCCGCGTCCCCCAGGATCTGCACCTCGATATGGCGAGGGCGGTGCACGGCCTGCTCGAGGTACACCCGCGAGTCGCCGAACGCGGCGTCCGCCTCACGCATCGCCTCGGCGAGGGCCGCCTCGAGCTTGCCGGGCTCGTCGACCCGTCGCATGCCGCGCCCGCCACCACCAGCCACGGCCTTCACGAAGACCGGGTAGCCGATGTCGTCGGCAGCGGATGAGAGGGCGGCGACATCGTCGGACGGCTCGGCACCCTTGAGTACCGGCAATCCCGCCTCGCGCGCCGCCGCGATCGCGGTTGCCTTGTTGCCGGTGAGCTCGAGGACCTCGTGGCGAGGGCCGATGAAGGTGATGCCCTCTTCCAGGCAGCGCCGGGCCAACCCGTCGTTCTCACTGAGGAATCCGTAGCCCGGGTAAATGGCGTCGGCGTGGGCCTCCTTGGCGGCGCGGATCACCCCCTCGACGTCGAGGTAGGCGCGCACCGGGTGGCCGCGCTCGCCGATCTCGTAGCTCTCGTCGGCCTTCAACCGATACTCGGCGAGCCGATCCTCGTACGGAAACACGGCGACGGTCTTGATGCCGAGTTCGGTGGCGGCGCGAAAGGCGCGCACCGCGATCTCACCTCGGTTGGCGACAAGGATCTTCGAGAACATGCGATCAATCTAGTGTCCCTGGCAACCCTGTGCGGATAGCAGGGTTGGAGAGCGGACGCCGCTAGGGTGGGACGCCATGGAGGCGCGCAGCTACATCGAGAACATCGCCAACCGCACCGCGATGCGGGGTGTGATCGCGACCATGACCCGCGTGCTCATGGTGGCCTGTATCGTCGCCGCCTTCACGCTGGCGATCGCCTCGGGCTTCCACCCCGCGGCCACGATCGTCGCCGTCGTGGTGCTCGGCCTGGCGGTGGTCTTGTCCCGTGACGTGCTGATCGTGACGCGGCAGATCCGCGCCGAACCGCTCGACCTCGCCTTCGAGCCCGCCCCCCGCGGGGGCCTGCTGTCCCCCGGCGTCATCTTCGGCATGGCCGGCGGCGTGGCGCTCTTCGCCGTGGTCCTGGGTGGCGTCACCTGGGTCAGCAACCCGCAGCTCGCGCTCACCTGGGCGGGCGTCGGCCTGGGCGTCGCCGCCGTCATCGCCGGCATGGGCGTGCCCACGCTCGGCGTCGAGCGGCGCAAGTGGCAGGTGCTGGGCGCGGCGCTGAGCGAGCACCCCGAACTGATCGCCTACCTCCAGGACGCCCGCGCGCGCTTCCCCCGCACGGCACCCTTCCCGTTCTCGGCTCCGACCGACGTCGTCAGCATCCCCTGAGGCTCACCCGGACGCCGGCGTCCGCCTCGGCTCGTGGGCACAGAAAGGCTCCTCGGCCAGGAAGTCCCCGGTCACAGCGAACGCTCGGGCGCGTGAGCCCCCGCAAGAGTCGCGGTAGCCACACACCCCGCACTTGCCCTTCAGCAGCGATCGGTCGCGCAACTGACGGAACACGGGCGCGTTGCGGTAGATGTCGATGATGTCGTCGTCGCGAATGTTGCCCGCCTTCACCGGCAGGAAGCCCGAGGGGTAGACGTCGCCGGTGTGCGAGACGAACACGAAGCCGTCGCCGTCGTTGACGTTGCGGGCCCGGCCGATGCCGTCCGACTGCGAGTAGTGCATCCCGCGCGTCATGACCTCGTGGACGTCCTCGTCCGAACCCGCGCGGACCTCGGCCCGCTTGCGCTGCATCACCACGCGGCTGTACTGGGGGGCGGCGGTGGCCTTGATGTCGAACGGTGCCGTCTTCGACAGGTCGTAGAGCTGATGGAACACCTGCTCGAACTCGTCGGCCGAGGCCACGTCGTCAGCCTTGGCCCGCCCCATCGGGACAAGGAAGAAGACCTCCCAGAACACCACCCCGAGCGTGGTCATCAGGGCGGTCATCGCGTCCATGTCGTCGATGTTGGCCTTGCGAATCACCGTGTTGACCTGCGTGGACAAGCCCACTTCCTGCGCCTCGCGCAGGATGCGCAGCCCATGGTCGAAGGACCCCTGAACCCGTCGGAACTCGTCGTGGATGGCCGCGTTGGAACCGTCCAGCGAGATGGCCAGCCTGGTCAGGCCCACGTCCTTGAGGCGCTGCAGCAGGGACTTGGTGGCCAGGGATGTGGTGGCCGGGGTGATGCCCATCCGCATGCCCAGGTTGGCGCCGTACTCGACGAGTTCCACGATGTCGGGGCGCTTGAAACAGTCACCGCCGGAGAAGACGAAGACGATCGGACCGAACTCGCGCAGGCGCCTCATCATCGCCTTGGCCTCGGCCGTCGTCAGTTCACCGGCATCGCGCAACGGCTGGGCCATCGCGCGGCAGTGCTGGCAGGCCAGGTCGCACGCTTGAGTGGTCTCCCAGATGGCGATGAACGGCGCGGAGTCGAAATCGAGATTCCGGCGGGAGGGGGCCCCGTGCGGGTGGCCAGCCTGCTCGCGGGCAACCGCGCCGCCAGGGTGACCTGGGCGCCCCCCTGGGTGTCCGGCGACGGCCTGGCCCGGGTGAGAGGCGATCTGCGTCATGCCGCCCACCCTACTACGACGAATCGTAGTAGGCGAGGTCGTTATTCTGGGTGCGATGACCCGACGCGCCCACTTCGCCGCCACGTTCGTCGTGCTGGGCGCCCTCACCGCCGCCGGGTGCTCGACGGGTGTCTCGCCGTCCCCCTCCTCCTCGCCGCCACCGGCGGCCACCGCGACGCCCGGTCTCGAAAGCGCGCCCACGGACGCCCGCGCCGGCAGCGAGTTGGACACGCCGTTCATGGTCGACGGCATCGTCGTGGTCAGCAAGAAGCACCGGGTGTCCGCGCGCTACACCCCCGCGTGGGTCGACGAGCCCCACGGGCTTCACCCCGACGCCTGGGCGGCCTTCCAGGAACTCTCCGCCGCGGCCACGAGGGACGGCCTGACCGTCACGCTGCGCAGCGGCTACCGCAGCTACGCGGCCCAAGAGGGCAGCTTCCGGCGAGCGCTGCAGCAGTACGACGAGGCGACCGCGCGCCGGTACTTCGCCGAGCCGGGGGCGTCCGAACACCAGACCGGCCTCGCCCTGGACGCCTGGGACGGCCGGAACCGGGGCGCTGCCTTCGCGCGGACCCCCCAGGCGATCTGGCTCGCCGCACACGCTCACGAGTACGGGTTCATCGTCCGCTACCCCCCGGGTAAGACCGAGGTCACCGGCTACGCCTGGGAGTCCTGGCACCTGCGCTGGGTGGGACACCAAGTTGCGGCAGCCTTCGGGCCCAACTCCACGCTCACTCTCGAGGAGCACCTGGGTCTCGCCTGAGTGTCGGCCGGCTCCGGCCGCCGGCTAACTGCATCGATCGTCCAGACACGGTGCGAGCTGAGGTGTAGACATGGAGCGACACAGCGAGGAGGCCCCATGGCGGCAGAGCACCAGCCGATCGTCACCATCTTCGAGCAGTACGGCGCCGGCGGCAGCGAGGTCGCCGAACGGCTGGCCGGGCGACTTGGCGTCCCCTTCCTGCACCAGGCGGTGAGCTCGGAGGATCTGGAAGAGGCCGAGGCGGAGGCGCGCGCGGGCGAGAACGCCTTCGAGCGCTTCCTGCGGGCCTTCTCCCCGCTGCCGACGGCGGACGCCGACATCACCTGGGCGCTGGAGGAGCAGTACACCCACGAGATCGTGCTCGACAACACCAGGCGCGTGCTGGACGCCGTTGACCAGACCGGCGGCGTCCTGGTGGGACGCAACGCGACCGTGATCCTCGCCGATGCACCCCTGTCCCTGCACGTGAAGCTGATCGGCCCGGTGGAAGCCCGCGTCGCTCGCGCCGCCCACGAATCCGGGATCGACCTCGCCACGGCGAGGCGCCGCCAGGAGCGCGAGGATCGGGTCCGCGCCGAGATGTCTCGACACCTGTACCAGTGGGACCCGACCACCGACCAGGCCTACGACCTGGTCGTGGACACGGGAGCCTTCACGATCGACCAGACGGTCGACCTCATCGAGCACGCCTTCCGGTTGAAGTACCCGGCCTGACGTGCCCGCCCCGCGACGGGTCAGCCGTTGACGACGGCGGCGATCGACTCGCTGACGTAGCCGACGTTGCCGTCGTTGAGCGCGGCGACGCAGATGCGGCCGGTGTCGGTGCCGTAGACGCCGAACTCGTTGCGGAGGCGCACCATCTGCTCCTTGGTCAGACCCGAGAACGAAAACATGCCGACCTGGTCGGTGATGTAGCTGAAGTCACCCTCGACACCCGCGGCCGCGAGCCCGGCCACCAGCGCGGCCCGCATCGCCTTGATCCGATCGCGCATCTCGCCGAGCTCCTCCACCCACTGGGAGCGCAACTCGGCGTCACCCAGAACGGTCTCGACCAGCGCCGCGCCGTGGGTGGGCGGGTTGGAGTAGTTGGTGCGGATCACGATCTTGACCTGCGAGAGGACGCGCTTGGCCTCGTCTGGGTCCGCGCACACGATCGAGAGGGCGCCGACACGCTCACCGTAGAGCGAGAAGCTCTTGCTGAACGAGGTGGAGACCAGGAAGCTCGGCACCTGGTCGGCGAAGGCGCGCACGACCGCGCCGTCCTCTTCGATGCCCTTGCTGAACCCCTGGTAGGCCATGTCGATGAACGCGGTTAGCCCGCGCGCCTTCACCACGTCGATGACCCGCTGCCAGTCGGACGGCGCCAGGT
The DNA here is from genome assembly GCA_046566345.1 of Actinomycetes bacterium. Lineage (GTDB taxonomy): Bacteria > Actinomycetota > Actinomycetes > Propionibacteriales > Propionibacteriaceae > Propioniciclava. The sequence goes on along the minus strand of JBKHWW010000030.1, from coordinate 11,442 downwards.
CGTAGCCTGTCGGGTTGTGGCAGCAGGCGTGCAGGACCACGATGGTGCCGGCGTCCGCCGCCTCGAGGTCGGCGATCATGCCGTCGACGTCCACGCCCTTGGCCTCGGCGTCGTAGTAGCGGTACTTCTCGACGGTGAACCCGGCGCGGGTGAACAGCGCCTGGTGATTTTCCCAGCTGGGGTTGGAGATGAGGACCGTGGCGTCCGGGCTGACCTGCCGGAGGAAGTCCGCACCGACCTTCAGCGCGCCGGTGCCGCCCAGGGCCTGCACCGTCACGACCCTGCCGGCGGCCAGCAGGGGGGACTGCTCACCGAAGACCAGGTGCTTGACGTCTTCGTCGTAGGTCGGCAGGCCGTCGATCGCCAGGTAACCCTTCGCCTTGGGCGTCTGCGCCAGCCGACGCTCAGCCTCCTCGACGCAGCGCAGCAGCGGCAGCTTTCCGGTCGCATCCTGGTAGACGCCGACCCCGAGGTTGGCCTTGCTGGGGTTGGTGTCCGCCTTGAACTGCTCGGTGAGACCGAGGATCGCGTCCGGGGGAGCCTGCTGGACGTGGGAGAAGAGCGACATTGCGTACCACCTTTCGACGGTTCCCCAGCCTAACCAAACAGCCCGCGCGCCGGTCAGGCGTCCACGGCGGGGCCGCTTCGCGGCACCAGGCCGGCCACCGCCGGCAGCGCATCACCGGAGATCGTAGGCCGCGAGGTCGACGACGAGCCGGTGGAGAGCGGGGATGTCGCGCGGCTGGGCCGGTCGGATCACGACCTCGCCCCCGCGCGGCGGGACGAGCTCAGGCGTGATCGTCGGACTTTCCGCTGCCCGGCTGAACCGTCCAGCTCGGCGGCTCGTCCTTGCCCGATTCCTCGTCGCGCTCGGCGTCGGCGGCCGTCGCCTGCACGATGCCCTGCGCGTGGTGAACCGGGGCGTAGATCGCGTAGAGCCGCAGCGGTTCGTCGCCGGTGTTGACCACGTCGTGCCACGTGCCGGCGGGGACCTGGATCGACCAGCCGTCTTCGACGTCTTGGCTGAACGTGAGTTCGTCCTTAGCCGGGCCCATCATGCAGCGGCCGCGGCCCGCGTCCAGGCGCAGAAACTGGTCTGTCTCGGGGTGCACCTCGAGCCCGATCGACTCGCCGACCGGGATCGACATGAGCGTCACCTGCAGGTAGCGCCCCGTCCACGCGACGGCGCGGTAGTTGGCGTTGCCCGTGGTCGCCTTCTCGATGTCGAAGACGTTGGGCTTGGGCCCGTTGTCGGTGACCTTCATCGCTGTCCCTTCCTTTGTCGCCTGCTGCTCCACCGTAACGCCGGACGCCTGACCGCGCGGCTCTGATGCGCGGGTCGCTCCCGGCGCTGACGCCGGTGACGTCTTCCATGTCCTCTTCGATGTCGCTGTCTACCTGCTTCTCGGGCGCGATCATGTCGGAGTACTCGGGATGCTGGCGCAGGAACCTCTTCACATAGGGGCACTCCGGTCGGATGAGGTAACCCTCCGAGCGGATGTCGTCGAGCGCGTAGGCGACCACTTCGCCCGCCAGGCCCCGCCCCTCGAACTTCTTCTCCACCTCGGTGTGCGGGAGGACGATCTGGCCGGGTTCCCCGACCTCGTACTCGGTGTAGCCGGCCAACTCGCCGTCCACATACACCTCGAAGCGGCTCCGTTCGACGTTCTTCCTCAGATCTGCCATGCCCCCAACCTAGTCGGCGTCCTACCATGGCGTGAATCGCCTCGCGAAAGGGGAACGCATGGCACTCGGACCGCGCTCCGAACGTCAGCGGGCCGCGATCGAGGTGGTCGAGACCTTTGGCGCGCACAACTACGCGCCGCTGCCGGTGGTGATCTCCTCGGCCTCAGGCGTGCACGTCACCGACCTCGACGGCAACGACTACCTCGACTGCCTATCGGCGTACTCCGCGGTCGACTTCGGGCACGGGCACCCTCGCTTGATCGCCGCGGCGCAGGCGCAGTTGCACCGCGTCACCCTCACCTCGCGCGCCTTCTACTCCGAGCCGTTCGGCCCGTTCGTCGAGGCCCTGGCTCACCTGTGCGGCAAGCAGATGGTCCTTCCGATGAACACCGGCGTCGAGGCCGTGGAGACGGCGATCAAGGCCGCCCGGAAGTGGGGCTACGCGCGCAGGGGCGTCCCGGAGGGCCAGGCCTCGATCATCGTGATGGAGGGCAACTTCCACGGCCGGACCACCACGGTGATCTCGTTCAGCGACGACGAGGAAGCCCGCCGGGACTACGCGCCCTACGCGACCGGGTTCGTCAGCGTGCCCTACGGCGACGCCCACGCCCTGGAAGCGGCCATCGACGAGACCACCGTCGGCGTCCTCCTGGAGCCGATCCAGGGCGAGGGCGGCGTGGTGATCCCTCCCGAGGGCTTCCTGCGCGAGGTGCGCGCGATCACCGCTCGTCACGGCGTCCTCATGATCGCCGACGAGATCCAGTCGGGCCTCGGGCGGGCGGGCGAGACCTTCGCCTGCCAGCGCGAAGACGTCGTGCCCGACGTCTACGTGCTCGGCAAGGCCCTCGGCGGCGGCATCATGCCCCTGTCGGCCGTGGTCGCCGACCGCGAAATTCTGGGCCTGTTCCAGCCGGGCCAGCACGGCTCGACGTTCGGCGGCAACCCCCTCGCCTGCGCCATCGGGTCAGAGGTGATCGCCCTGCTCTCGACCGGCGAACTCCAGGAACGGTCCCGGCGCCTGGGCGCTCGTCTCGCCGCTGGCCTCGCTCCGCTGGTGTCGGCCGGCTCGGTCACCCAGGTGCGCCAGGCGGGGCTGTGGCTGGGCGTCGACGTGGCGCCGACGCTGGGCACCGCCAAGGAGCTGTGCTACCGGCTGATGCTGGCCGGCGTCCTCACCAAGGACACCCAGGGCCAGACGATCCGGTTCGCTCCCCCGCTGGTGATCACCGAGTCAGAGATCGATTGGGTGATCGCCCGCACCCTGGAGGTCTTCGCCGAGGCCGGCGCCCGGGCGTCCGCTGCGGCCGGGCTCTGACAGCGCCGAGCGGCACCAGCCGGTGGGGCGGCGCCGCTCGGTGCGGTCTCTTGAAGGGGGCGAGCCTCAGGCGGCCTGCTCGATGGCCGAGACCTCGAACTCGAGGGTGACCTTGTCGGCGACGAGGAAGCCGCCGGTCTCCAGGGCCGCGTTCCAGGTCAGGCCGAAGTCGGAGCGGCTGATGACAGCCTCGCCCTCGAAGCCGACGCGGGTGTTGCCGAAGGGATCTTTGGCTGCGCCCTGGTACTCCAGCGGGATGGTCACCGAGCGCGTGGTGTCGCGAATCGTCAGGTCACCGGTGACCTCGGCCACGTCGCCCTTGATGGCGAAGTCGGTGCCGATGAACGTGATCTTGGGGTAGCTCTCGACGTCCAGGAAGTCGCCACTGCGGACGTGCGCGTCGCGGTCGGCGTTGCGGGTGTTGATGCTGGCGGGATCGATCTCGACGGTCAGGCTGGACGCGCCCGGGTTCGCGGCATCGATGACGGCTGCGCCGGTGTACTCCTCGAAGGAGCCGCGCACCTTGGTGACCATCGCATGGCGGGTCACGAAGCCGATGGTGGTGTGGGAGGGGTCAAGAACGTAGGTGCCCTTGAGCTCGCTGAGCTGCTTCATGGTGGAGTCCTCTCGTCGGGTTGTTGCTTCAACCATACCCGTGCGTTGATTGAAGTGTCAACTACTTCACCTCGGTTTTGGTGTCGCGTTCCCCCGTGGCTGTAGGGTGACGCCAGAGGTACGACCATCGGTCTCAAGGAGGAGCTCAATGACGACCCCCGCCCAGCTTTCTGCCCGTGACAAGACGCTCGAACTCCCGTTCGTCCCGGCGTCCCAGGGCAATAACGGATACGACATCAGCAAGCTGCTGGCGTCCACCGGTGACACCACCTTCGACATCGGCTTCGCCAACACGGCGGTCTGCAAGTCGGCCATCACCTACATCGACGGCGACGCCGGCGTGCTGCAGTACCGCGGGTACCCGATCGAGCAGCTGGCCGAGAAGTCGAGCTTCCTCGAGACCTCCTACCTCGTCCTCTACGGCGAACTGCCGACGGCTGCGCAGCTGGACGACTTCACCGAGAAGATCTCCCACCACATGGTGATCGACGAGCGCCTGCGCGAGCTCTTCCGCATCTTCCCGCGTCGCTCGCACCCGATGCCGGTGCTGTCGGCCGCCATCACCGCGTTGTCCACGTTCTCCACCGACACGATCGGATTCGAGCAGGACAAGATCGACGCCGCCACCCACCGCCTGCTGGCTAAGGTGCCGACGCTGGCCGCGTACTCGTTCAAGAACTCCATCGGCTCCCCCACCCTCTGGCCCGACTACTCGCTGTCCTACATCGAGAACTTCCTGCGGATGTCGTTCGGCTCCGTAACCGGCCCCTACGAGTTCGACGACGAGATCACCCGTGCGCTCGACGTGCTGCTGATCCTGCACGCCGACCACGAGCAGAACTGCTCCACGTCCACGGTCCGCCTGGTCGGCAGCTCGCAGGCCAACCTGTACGCCTCCGTCTCCGCCGGCGTCCACGCCCTCTCCGGGCCGCTGCACGGTGGCGCGAACCAGGCCGTCCTGGAGATGCTCAAAGACATCCGCGACCGGGGTCTGTCGGTCCAGGATTACGTCGGCAAGGTCAAGGACAAGTCGTCTAACGAGCGCCTGATGGGCTTCGGTCACCGGATCTACAAGAACTACGACCCCCGCGCGGCCATCATCAAGAAGCACGCCGACGCGATCCTCCGCAAGCGCGAGGGCAACGACCAGTTGCTCGACATCGCCCTCGAGCTCGAAGAGGCGGCGCTGTCCGACCCGTACTTCGTCGAGCGCAAGCTGTACCCGAACGTCGACTTCTACACCGGCCTGATCTACCAGGCCATGGGCTTCCCCGTCGACATGTTCACGGTGCTGTTCGCGATCGGACGCCTCCCGGGCTGGATCGCCCAGTGGCGCGAGATGGTCAACGACCCGACCAACAAGATCGGCCGTCCCCGGCAGATCTACGTCGGCGAGACGCAGCGCGACTACGTCGCCGTCAGCCAGCGCTGAGCCCACACGGGGCCTGATCGCCCGTCGCACCTCCAGGAGGGCCGGCCATGAGGCCGGCCCTCCTGGTGTGCCGGGTGCACCTCAGGGGCCGCGGTTGACCCGCACGGGACGCCCGGGCCGCACGAGGCGTCCGAACAGCTCACCCGCCGTGCGGACGGCCTCGGGAACGCGGACCGTCCGGTGCAGATCGAGGCGCCATTGGGAGCCGGCGACGAACTCGACGAACCCCAACCGGTCCAGGAACGCTCCCGGCAGGTGCCGGCAGTCCGGGACGCCGTAGGTCCCTGGAGCCACGATGCACCGCACGTGGCGGTCGTCGAGGACCGCGGCCAGCCGGTGCACCAACTGGCTGCCGATCAGCTCCCCGAGGTCCTCTTGCCGCACCCACGCCTGGACGACGACCACGCTCCCGTTGGGGTGAAACCCCCCCAGCTCGGACGCCGGCGCCGCTGCCAGCAGCCCCACGACGTGCGCGCCGCGGACAGCCTTGAAGCCGAGGGTGGCGCGCTGCGGCGTGCGCCCACACCAGGGGCAGGCGAGATCTTGGAGATCACTGCTGTCGAGCGGGACCAGGGACCGCACCGCGCCTCCTTTTCCGTCACGCCGCCGCAGGTGGGAGAATGACCGGGTGAGCTCTCTCGAACCGTTCCGCCGCGACACGCGGCTGGACCCCTACATCGACCAGTATGCAGACCGCACGGGATCCATGACGGTGTCGGCCGTACGAGCTCTCTTCTCCGTCGCCAACCGTCCCGAGGTCGTCTCCCTGGCCGGCGGCATGCCCAACATCGCCGACCTGCCGTTGGAGGGCCTCGGGGCATCCTTCGACCGACTCGTGCGCGAGAAGGGCATCCAGGCGATGCAGTACGGCTCCGGTCAGGGTGAGCTGTTCATGCGCGAGAAGATCGTCGAAGTGATGGCCGAGGAGGGGATCCGCGCCAACCCCGACGACGTGGTGATCAGCTGCGGGTCGCAGCAGGCTCTCGACTTGGTCACCCGGATCTTCATCGACCCCGGGGACGTCGTCCTGTGCGAGGCGCCCAGCTACGTCGGCGCCATGGGGACCTTCAACGCCTACCAGGCCCGGATCCACCACGTGGCCATGGACGAGCACGGCATCCTGCCCGACGCCTTGCGCGAGGCCGTCGTCGCGATGCGGACGGCGGGCCTGACGGTCAAATTCCTCTACACGATCCCCAACTTCAACAACCCCACCGGCATCACCCAGACCCTGGAGCGGAGGCGCGCTGTCCTCGACGTGGCCCACGAGTTCGGCCTGCTCGTGGTCGAGGACAACCCGTACGGCCTGCTCACCATCGACGGCGAGCCCCTGCCGGCGATGCGTTCCTTCGACGACCAGGTCATCTACCTCGGCTCGTTCAGCAAGACCTTCGCGCCCGGCTTCCGCGTGGGCTGGGTGCTCGCGCCGCACGCCGTCCGCGAGCGCCTGGTGATCGCCCAAGAGGCCGCCGTGCTCTCCCCACCCGTGTTCAGCCAGTTCGCGATCGCCAACTACCTGGACAACTTCGACTGGCGCGGCCAGATCGGCACGTTCCGCGACATGTACCGACTCCGACGTGACGCGATGCTGCGCGGCCTGACCGACCACATGCCCACGGGCACCACCTGGACCCACCCCACGGGCGGCTTCTTCGTCTGGGTGACGCTGCCTGAGGGCCTCGACTCCCAGGCACTACTGCCCCGCGCGGTCAGCGCGCGGGTGGCCTACGTGCCCGGCACGGCCTTTTACGCCGACGGCTTCGGCAGCCGCAACATGCGCGTGTCGTATTGCTTCCCCACCCCCGAGCGCATTTACGAGGGCACCCGGCGCCTGGGCAAGGTCATCACCGACGAGCTCGAGATGCACACGACCTTCGGTCTCGGCTCCAGCGAGCGCCGCCACCACCACATCACCGGTCCCGCCCCGGACATCAGCTAAGGAGACCCCTCTTGTCGAACACCGTGATCGTCCTGGCCGGCGGGCTGTCCCACGAACGCGACGTCTCCTTGCGTTCGGGGCGGCGGGTCTCCCAGGCGCTGCGCGACACCGGCCACACCGTGGTCGAATCCGACGTGAACGCATCCCTGCTCGACACGCTCGCCTCCGCGGACGACCCGGTGGTCTTTCCCGTGCTGCACGGCGGGGCCGGCGAGGACGGAGCGCTGCGTGAGGTGCTCGATCTGCTCCAGGTCGCCTACGTCGGGTCGACGGGTCCTGCGTCTCGACTCGCCTTCGACAAGGCGGTGAGCAGCCCCACGGTGGCGCAGGCAGGCGTCCGGACGCCGCGACAGTCGGCCCTGCCCCACGACATGTTCCGCGAACTGGGCGCGGGCCATCTGATCAAGGTACTCGCCGACCGGATCGGCTTCCCGATGATGGTCAAGCCTGCCCGCAGCGGCTCGGCGCTGGGGTGTTCCAAGGTGTCGGACGCCTCCGAGCTGCCCGCCGCCGTGGTCGGCGCCTTCAGCTACGGCGACCTCGCCATCGTGGAGGAGTTCATCGACGGCGTCGAGGTCGCAGTCTCGATCGTGGACAGCGGTGGCGGGCCGCACGCCTTCCCGCCCGTTGAGATCCGTCCGCGCTCGGGCGTCTACGACTACACCGCCCGCTACACCGCCGGCGAGACCCGCTTCATCGCACCAGCCGAGTTGCCCGACGACGTCACGGACGCCTGCGTCGCGATGGCGCTGACCGCGCACCGGGTGCTTCACCTGCGCGACCTCTCCCGCACCGACATCATCGTCCGCGACGGCGTCCCGTGGTTCCTCGAGGTCAACGCCGCTCCCGGCATGACCGAGACCTCACTGCTCCCGCTGGCCATCGAGGCGTCCGAGGGCTCGTTCGCCGACGTGTGCGCCAGCCTCGTCGCTGCCGCCCGGGCCCGCAAGGAGGCCGCGGCGTCCGCATGAGCACCCGCCTGAAGCAGATCCTGATCGTCCTGGTCGGGGCCGTTGTGGCCCTGGTCATGGTGTTCCTGGGGCTGTGGCAGATGCAGGTGTTCGTCGAGCGCGGCAACCGCACGGTCGCCGACCGCGCCTCCCAGGCCCCCGTTCCCCTCGCCGAACACCTCGGCAGCGACGGGGCGGTCGGCGACATCTACGGCAAGCAGGTCACCATCACCGGCCGGTACACCGACCGACAGCTCCTGGTACCGACCGAGGGCTCCTACCGGGTGCTGGCGTCGTTCGAGGTCAGCGACGGGCGCGTGCTGCCGGTGGTTCGCGGCTTGCTGGGCGACCCGGTGGCGGTGCCCCCTGCCCCCGCCGGCGAGCGGACCGAGGTCGGCCTCTTCCTGCCGGGCGAGGCGGACGCCGCACCCGCGCCAGCGGGGATGATCGGCTCGGTGCGGATGCCGCTCCTGGCCCAGCTGTGGCCCGACCAGCTGGTGCCCGGCTTCGTGACGCTCAGCGCGGCGGACGCCTCGTCCCACGGGCTGGCCCAAGCACCGGTCTCGCTCCCCGAGGGTGAGGGCTCGGCACGCAACAGCGGCTACGCCCTCCAGTGGTGGGTGTTCGCGGCCTTCGGGCTGGGCATGTGCATCAAGATCGCCCATAGTCTCGGCGTCCGCGAGCGGCGCAAGCAAGAAATCGCCCTCAGGGGCGGAGAAGAACTCTCCCGGAAGGATTCCCGCCCATGAGCATGTCGCTCGACGACTCCCCCCTCGAGGCCGAAGACGTTCCCGGGATCCGCGGGGCGCTGACCCGCTACCGCGTCATGGCGTGGATCGTCGGGATCCTTCTCTTCGTGCTCGTGGTGGTCGGCATGCCCCTGAAGTACTTCGGCGACAACGACGCCGTCGTCGTCGCGACCGGTGTACCCCACGGATGGCTGTACATGGTGCTGTTGTTCACGGCGTACGACCTCGGGCGGCGGGTGAAGTGGCCCTGGGGGCGCCTGCTGCTCATCGCCGGTGCGGGCACGGTGCCGTTCCTGTCCTTCGTTGCGGAGCACTACGCCACCAAGGACGTCCGGGCGCGCCTCGCTGCTGTTCAGCACTCCCCCGCCGGCTGATCGTGCCTCTCAAGCGGCGCCGTTCCGGCGCCTTACCGCTCTAGCGATTTGTCGACTTAGATCGATCCGGGCCGGGCAGCTCGGCTCAGTGCGTCGAGACCCCGCTTGCCAGCACGGTGAGGATGCGGTCGAGATCCTCGTCACCCGCGAACTCGATGGTGATCCTGCCGCGGTTCCTGCCGATTTGAACGTTGACCCTGGTGTCCAGGCTGTCGGTCAGCGCTTGGGTGAGTTGCTCCGCGCGCGGCGAGGGCGCCCTCGTCGTGGTCGAGCGGCGCGTGCGGGTCGCGCGCTCCCCCATCGAGACGATCTCCTCCACGGTGCGAACGCTCAGGCCCTCGGCCACGATGCGCTGGGCGAGGCGCTCCTGTTCCACCGGGTCGTTCACCATCAGCAGCGCCCGCGCGTGGCCCGCTGACAGGACGCCGGCAGCCACCCGGCGCTGCACGGGCGCCGGGAGGCGCAGGAGCCGGATCGTGTTGGAGATCTGCGGCCGGGAACGCTTGATCCGGCTGGCCAACTCCTCCTGCGTGCACTCGAAGTCGTCGAGCATCTGCTGGTACGCCGCCGCCTCCTCCAGCGGGTTGAGCTGAACCCGGTGCAGGTTCTCCAGGAGGGCGTCCCGGAGCAGGTGGTGGTCGGCCGTGTCGCGCACGATCGCCGGGATCGTGGTTAGGCCCGCGGCCCGCGTGGCCCGCAGACGCCGCTCCCCCATGACGAGTTCGTAGCCCTCGGACAGGCGCCGGACGACCACCGGCTGGAGCAGGCCCACCTCGCGGATGGACTCGACCAGCTCTTGCAGGTCGTCTTCGTCGAACACCGTCCTTGGCTGCTTCGGGTTGGCGACGATCTCGTGCACCGGGATTTCGGCGAAGCTCGCCCCCTCGGGTGCCGGGACGAGCACCGCCTCGCGATCGGCGTCCTGGCCGTCGTCCGCTTCAGGGGTCGTGGGCCGGATCAGGTCGCCCAGGCCCCGCCCGAGTCCGGATCGCTGCTTGGTGGCTGCCATGGTTGTCTGTCTCTCTCTCAGAGGCCGGCTGCGCCGCGCTCGGCGATTTCCTGGGCGGCGGACGCGTACGCCTGCGCGCCCACCGATGCGTATTGGTAGGTCAGCACCGTCTGCCCGTACGAGGGGGCTTCGGCGACCCGGACCGACCGCGGAATCACGGTCTCCAACGTTTCGCGCTCGAAGTGCCGGCGCACCTCGTCAGCGACCTGCGACGACAAGTTGGTGCGCCCATCGAACATCGTCAGGAGCACGGTCGACAGCACCAGCGTGTCGTTCAGCCGCCCTTTCACCAGGTTGATCGTTTTCAGCAGCTGAGTCACCCCTTCGAGCGCGTAATACTCGCACTGGATCGGGATCATGATCTCGTTCGCCGCAACGAGGGCATTGAGGGTCAGCAGCCCGAGCGAGGGTGGGCAATCGATGATCACGTAATCGACGTGATAGCGCTCGAAGAATCGGTCGAGCGCCGTCTTGAGGCGCGTTTCACGTGAAACTGTGGCGACCAGCCCGATCTCGGCGCCGGCCAGATCGATCGTGGCCGGGAGCACCCAGAGCCCCGGAATGTCGGGGCACCGCTGCAGCGCGTCGACCAAGGGGTACTGATCGACCAGCACCTCATACGTGCCGACCGTGCCCTCGCCGTGTTCGACCCCCAGCGCTGTCGACGCGTTGCCCTGAGGGTCGACGTCGATGACCAGAACTTTCAGCCCGCCCATGGCCAGCCCGGCGGCGACGTTGACCGACGTTGTGGTCTTGCCCACACCACCCTTCTGATTGGCGACCACCATCACCCGGGGAGAGTCCGGCCGGGGGAGTGTGGGGGTTTCACGTGAAACCGCGTGGGCCAGGTCGTCGGGAGCATCTGGCTCAGCGGGTCGGGACTCCGCGGCGTCGTACGCCACCCGACGGGGGACTGAGGGGGCCTGGGTCACGGGTGAACCATCCTTCAACGGTGCAACAGGGGAACGCGCTCAATCTATCGCCGCACCCAGGCAAAACCCCGCAGGCACGGCGAGTGCACGCCATTCTTCGGTCGTCACGGGAAGGAAATGGCCCGGCGCCCCACGATGCCGGGCGTAACCAGGAATGTATTGATAAGGCCACAGAGCACTAGCCCGATAAACCCATCTAGCGGCTTGTCGACAAATTTCCACTGGCCAGCGCGACGTTGCCGGTCAGGGCGACCGTGCCGTCGGCGTCAGGGGCAACCCACAGCAGGGAGCCGACGCCCTGACGGATCACGAGTGCCCGTCCAAGTGCTCCACACAGCCGGATCGCGGCCGCACCGGTGGCCTCGTCCTCGAGCACGCCCGCTCCGCCGACGAAGGAGCGCGCCCGGATGAGCCCCGCAGCCTCGTCCAGCCAAGTCCACA
>JBKHWW010000029.1:0-9125 GCA_046566345.1 Actinomycetes bacterium | reverse complement strand
TCTGCCGGATACGCGGAGACACCTGCTGCCGCGACCTGATGGTCGCCGGCGAACACCCCGACGCGGACGTCGTCGAGCGGTCGAGGCGGGCAGGCGCCTTGGCACGCGGCGAGCCAGGCGCCGAGCTCCTCCAAGCGCCCCAGCGAGCCGACCGGCTTTGCCTGGGCGTCGCTCAGGGCGCGGGCGGCGGCGTAGACGAGAGGGTCGGGAGGGGGCAGCGGCGCGTTCATCGGGGCCATCCTCGCACGCCTCGGTGGCAGGATCGGGGCATGTCCTTGTGGCTCCCCCGCGGCTACCGCGCGCGCACGGAGACCCAGGTCCGGCGCTCCCGCTTCCTGACCACGCTCGCTCGCGTCGAGGACGAGGCCGAGGCTCGGGCCGTGGTCGGGGAGGTCCGCGGCGAGTTCCCCGACGCGCGGCACCACTGCGTCGCCTTCGTCGTCGAGGTACCAGGCGCGCAGCCGGTAGAGAGAAGCTCCGACGACGGCGAGCCGGCCGGCACCGCCGGCACGCCCATGCTGGAGGTGCTCCGCGGCGCGGGGGTCAGCCAGGTCCTCGCGGTGGTCACGCGCTACTTCGGCGGTGTGCTGCTCGGGACCGGCGGGCTGGTCCGCGCCTACTCCGACGCCGTCAGCGACGCGCTGGACTCCGCCCCCCGGGTCCGCCCGGAGGTCCGGCTGCTCGTCGGGCTGGAGTTGCCGGCGTCCGAGGCAGGCCGGGTGCAGGGCGCCCTGCTCAACCGCGGCGTCGCGGTCGTGGACGCGTCCTGGGGCGGCGCGCACGTGCTGCTCACCCTGGCGACGCCGGACGCGAGCGCCGCCCTCCGGCTCGTGCGCGAAGTGGTCCAGCGGGACGTGGAGCTCGTCGCGTTGGGAGAGCAGGTGGTCGAGGTGCCCGTGCAACCGGGGGACTCCGGCTGACCAGCCCCGCGGTCCGGACCCCGGCGCGTCAGCCCAGCTCACCGGCCCAGGCCTCACGGCCCTCGTGGATCGCGAACGCGGCGATGACGAACCCAGCGACGGCGTCGAGCCAGGCCGCCGACGTCACTTGGAACAACACCAAACCGACGAGCGTGGATGCGCTGAGAAGCACGCAGATACGGGTCTCGGCAGCGTCGGCAAGGATCAGAGGATCCTCCAGGCGTCGTCCGACCCTCCCCTTGGCGGCCGCGAGCAGCGGCATCACGACCAGAGACGCCAGCAGCACGCCGACCCCCAACGGCGAGGCGTCCGGCGTCTCCTTCCCGAGGAGGTCGCGAACGCCCTCGAAGGTGACGTAGGCGGCCAACAGGAAGAATGTGACCGCGACGAGCCGCAGTGCGCGGCGCTCCTTGGCCTCGTCGATGCTGCCGTGGCGCAGGCGCGCGGACAGCCGCAGTGCGACGAGCACGCCTGAGATCGACTCGATGCCCGAATCGATGCCGAAGCCCACCAACGAGACCAGCCCTGCAGTGACTCCCGCCGCCACGGAGAGCACGCCCTCGACGACGTTGTAACCGACGGTGAATTGCGCCAGCCTCAACCCCCGGCGAGTGAGCGCCTCCGTCTCGGCGGCGGGGAGGGTGTGGCTCACCCGCGGCGCGCCTGCACCTGGGGCTCTTCGCCTGCCTGGGCCTCGTCGGCAACGTGCGGCTCCTCGGCAGGGCGCTGCAGGAAGAAGCTGGCGACCACGGCGGCCGTCCAGATCGCACCGGCGCCGAGGAAGGCCCAGTGCGAGCCAGCCAGGAGCGCCTCGGCGGCGGGTGCACCAGCGGACGCCGCGGCGTCCGACTGCATGGCGAAGACGGTGACGAACAGGGCCGTCCCGGCGGCGCCGGCCACCTGCTGGATGGTGCCGACCAGCGCCGACCCGTGGGAGTACAGATGCTGAGGCAGCGCGCCCAGGGCGAGGGTGAACAGCGGCGTGAAGACGAACGCGAATGACACGCTCATCAGGACGTGCGCGGTCATCACGAGCCACCACGGCGTTGACGGCGTCAGCGAGGAGAAGAACCAGAACACCGCGAGCACGACAAACGAGGCCGGGATCACGATGGTCCGCGGCCCGACCCGGTCGTAGAGGCGGCCGACCACCGGCCCCAGCAGGCCCATCGCGACGCCGCCGGGCAGCATCATGAGGCCCACCTGGACCGGCTCGAGCCCGTAGGCGCGTTGAAGCAGAAGCGGCAGCATGATGATCGTGCCGAAGAGGGCCATCATGGAGATCGCCATCATGGTCAGCGCAACCGTGAACGGGCCGTAGGTGAAGGCGCGCAGGTCGAGGAACGCGCGGTCGCGGCCTTGCAGCACGAACTGGCGGAGCGTGAAGGCGATCAGGCCCGCCACGCCGAGTCCGATCGCCAGCATCGGGTGCCAGAACGGCGCGGAGACGTCGCCGACGAGGCTGAGGCCGTAGACGAGCGGGCCGAAGGCGAGCGCCGACAGCGGGATCGAGAGTCCGTCCAGGGGCACCCGGCGCGGGCTGGTCGCGTCGGCCAGCCGCAGGCGACCGAGCGCGAGCATCGACAAAGCGATGGGCAAAACGACGGCGAAGATGAGGCGCCACGATCCCGCCTGCAGCAGGACGCCGGACAGCGTCGGCCCGATCGCCGGCGCCACCGAGATCACCAAGGAGATGTTTCCCATCACCTGGCCGCGGCCCGTCGGCGGGACCAGTTGCATGATCGTCGTCATCAGCAGGGGCAGCATCACGGCGGTGCCGGACGCCTGCACGATCCTGCCGGCCAGAAGCAGGCCGAAGGTGGGCGCGAGCGCGCAGGCCAGCGTCCCCAGGCTGAACAGGGTCATCGCCAGGGTGAACACCATCCGCGTGGAGAGCCGCTCCAGCAACCACCCCGTGACCGGGATGACCACCGCCATCGTGAGCATGAAGGCGGTGGTCAGCCACTGCGCGGCGCGCTCGGTGACACCGAAGTCGCCCATGATGGAGGGCAGTGCGACGTTCATGGTCGTCTCGTTGAGGATGACCACGAACGCCGCCACCAGGAGGATGGTGATGATCGAGCGGTGGTCGCTGCGCGGGGGCGCCTCGACGGATGCGGCGTGCGGGCCAGCGTGCATGGGAACTCCTCGGCGGTCGGCTGACGGGGCGGGTCAGCGATGACCGCGGGATTGGGCGATCCAGCCTAACTCACGGCGAGCCAGCACGCCGCATCGGGCGGCAACATCCCGTCGACCAGCGGTTCGGAGGACACCAACACCTCGCCGGGCGGCAGCGGCGCGGGCTCGGCGGCGAAGTTCACCACGACCAGCGTCGACGCACCCCGGCGAATCGCGAGCAGGTCGCCGCCGTCCGCGGCGTCCCAGGCGAAACCGTCGGAGCGGAAGTCGGGCCGTTCCCGGCGGAGCCGCAGCAACCTCCGGTAGAGGTTCAGCGTCGAGTCCGGGTCCTGCGCCTGCTTCTCGGCGGTGAGGGCGGCCCAGTGGGCCGGCTGCGGGAGCCAGGGGTCTGCGTCCGTACCGAACCCGAAGGGAGGAGCCTCCCCCGACCACGGCAACGGCACTCGGCAGCCGTCCCGGCCGCGGTTGACGTGCCCGGAGCGTTCCCAAGTCGGGTCCTGGAGCAGGTGTTCGGGTAGGTCCTCGACCTCGTCCAGACCGAGTTCTTCGCCCTGGTAGATGTAGGCGCCGCCGGGTAGGCCGAGCTCGAGCACGGCCGCGGCGCGGGCGCGGCGGCGTCCGGTGTCGATGTCAGTCGGCAGCGGGTGCATCCGCAGGGTGAGGTCGATCGGCTCGACCGACTCACCCGATCCATCGTCGGGCTTGGAGTAGTCCAGGCCCGTCTCGGGCTTGCCGTAGCGGGTGGCGACCCGGGTGTTGTCGTGGTTGCCCAGCACCCACGTCGTGGGCGCGTTGACCGCCCGGTGGGCGGGGATCGTGTGGCCGATGGTGGCCCGCTGCGAGGCCGCCGACCATTCCGACATGAGGGCGTCGAAGTTGAACGTGGTGTGCAGGCGCCCCGGGGACACGTAGCGAACGAGGCGCTCGATCGGGTCGAGGTAGGCCTCGGCGACGTAAACCCGGCCACCGAGCTCGGTGTCGGCGTACTCGTCGGCGACTGCGCGCCACCTCCGCTGGATCGTCTCCAGGCCCGGGTGGTCCCACTGCGGGGAGCCGACCTGCTTGTCGTTGGCGCCGAACCCGGTGGCGGGGTTGACCGGGACGTCGGGCAGGGTCAGGTCTTTGGCCATCGAGTCGGCGACGTCGACCCGGAAGCCGTCAACCCCCCGGTCGAACCAGAACCTGAGCACGTCGTCGAACAGGGCTGGCACCGCGGGGTTGTCCCAGTTCCAGTCGGGCTGGGAGACATCGAACATGTGCAGGTACCACTGCCCGGGCGTCCCGTCGGGGTTCGTGGTGCGCGTCCACGCCGGCCCACCGAAGACGCTGCCCCAGTTGCTGGGGGGCAGCGTCCCGTCATCGCCGCGTCCGTCACGGAAGATGTAGAGGTCGCGCTCGGGAGACCCAGGCTGGGCCGCGAGCGCGGCCCGGAACAGCGGGTGGTCCCAGCTGGAGTGGTTCGGCACCAGGTCGATGAACACGCGGATGCCCAGCGCGTGCGCCGCGCCGATGAACTCGTCGGCGTCCGCCAGTGTGCCGAAGGCAGGTGAGATGTCGCAGTAGTCGGCCACGTCGTAGCCGCCGTCGAGCAGGGGCGAGGGGTACCACGGGCTGACCCAGATCGCGTCCACGCCGAGGTCGGCGAGGTAGGGCAGCTTCTCGATGATGCCGCGCACGTCTCCGGTGCCGTCGTTGTCGGCGTCGGCGAACGAGCGCGGGTACACCTGGTACACGACGGCGTGGCGCCACCAGTCGGGGTCGAGGAAGTGCGGGTTGGACACCGCGGATGCCGGAAGCTGCGTGAGGCTCATGAGGGAAAAGCCAACTCCGCCGACGCCCCCGCGGTCAAGCCCGCGCGCTCACCTGCCCCTAGCCAGGAGTGAGCCGTGCGGCGAGCTCAGCTCTCGTGGCCGATGTTCACCATCCAGGTGGTGCCGAAGCGGTCCACCACCATGCCGAACTCGTCGCCCCACATCTGCTTCTCGAGGGGCATCGTGACCTGTCCGCCCTCGGCGAGGGCGTTCCAGTAGCCGCGGAGCGCCTCGTCGTCGTCGCCGGAGAGGCTGATCGACACGTTGGTGCCGCGGACGGACTCCATGCCGGGTGCGGTGTCGGACGCCATCAGGGTGAAGCCAGCCGGCGTGTCGAGTTGAGCGTGCATGATGCCGTCGTTGCCCTCGTCGCCATACTCGGCGAACGTGTTCATGTGGAGCTCGCCCCCCAGGGCCTGCTGGTAGAACGCCATCGCATCACGGGTGGTGCCGTCGAAGGTCAGGTACGGGTTGAGGCGCTGCACGGTGGTCTCCTCTCGGTGGGCCGGGCGTCTGCCTGGCGCCTGCACACGCTAGCGCCGGCGTCCGACAAAGCACAGGGGTCCCTCCTCACCGGGTCGACGCGGCGTGGACGTCACCCGCCCCGGATCGCCGCGGCCAGGGTGACGAGCGAGGCCTTGGGCGTCCGGTCGGGCCAGGTCAGGCCGTTCTGCTCATGGAGGGTGTCGGAGAGCTGCGTCCAGCAGAAGCCGGCCAGCCCCGACGACGGACCCACCGCGCCGACCAGGGCGGCGACGCCGGAGACGAGTTCGTCGGGGTCGGCGACCTCGCCGTACCCCCAGGACCGGGCGAGCCGCGGGAGAGAGAGGCCGCCGAACTCGCTGAGAACCACGGGTGTCCCGGGCGCAAAGGGTGCCACCAGGACAGGCCGCCCACCAGGCCTCCCGGTCGCCAGCGTCGTTGCCACGGCCTGCGGGCTCCCGTAACGGGCACGCAGCACGGAGGGGTCGTGAGCATAGTCGTGAACGCCGACGAGGTCGCCGGCCACGTTCTCCCAGCCGTCGGTGCCGATCGCGAGCCGAGTCGGGTCGAGGGCCTTGGCCAGTTCGTACAACGCGCTCACGGCGCGCCGCTGCTGCGCCGACGACGCAACCTCGGGGACCCCCCAACTCTCGTTGAACGGCACCCACGCCACCACGCAGGGGTGGTTGCGGTCCCGGTCGACGAGCTCGATGAGGGTGCGGGTGGTTAGCTGTAGCGATCGCTGCGAGAAGACGTAGGCGGCCGGGCAGTCGGCCCACACCATGAGCCCGAGTTCGTCGCAGGCGCGCAGGAAGCGTGGGTCTGCGGTCACCTGGTGCATCCGCAGGCCGTTGAACCCGAGGGCGCGGATCAACTCCGCCTCGGCGCGCAGCGCCTCCAGCGAGGGCGCCGTGAAGTGGGACGCCGGCCAGAACGCCTGCTCGAGCACCAGCCGCGAGAAGAGGGCCACGCCGTTGAGCTCGAGGTGGCCGTCCCGGACGCCGACCGTGCGCAGACCCGTGTAGCCCTCGACCACGTCGAGGACGTCGGCCCCCCGGAGCAGCCGCAGCCGGACGTCGATCAGCGCGGGGTTGTCGGGCGACCAGTACAGCTCGGGAGTGTCGGCCTCCTCGGCGGTGCCGAGCCGGGCGGTGAGCTCCACGAAGGACGCGGTGGCCTCGACGGCGACCGTGCCCAGGTGCACCCCCCGGTGTCCGAAGGACGCCTCCACCACCAGCGCCTCCCCCTCGGCCCAGCCGGCCAGGCGGATCGCGCCTTGGAGGCGTCCGAATGTGTCCAGGGTGGTCCAGGACGCCGACTCCAGCCGGACCGCGGGCACGTCCTCGAGCCAGACCGTCCGCCAGATCCCCGACGAGCGGCCGTACCAGATCTTTCGTGGGGCGGCGTGCCAGTCCTGCTTCCCGCGCGGGTGCTCCAGGTCGTGCGCCAGGTCGGACGCCGCGATCACGACCTCGTGGGTGCTCGCCTGGCTGAGGACGTCGGTGACGTCGAGCGCGAAGGGGGTGTATCCGCCCGCGTGCGTGCCGGCGAGCTGGCCGTCTACCCAGACGCGGGCCTCCTGGTCCACGCCCTCGCAGTGCAGCAGCCATCGGCGCCCCGGGAAAACGTCTGCCTCGAAGCTACGCCGGTAGCGCGGGTGATCACAGCGGGCCAGGCCCACGCCCGAGGCGTCCGACTCGGGTGGGAAAGGCACCTGAATCATGCGATCCCAGGCGGAGGCGAGCGGGCGATCGCCCGAAGAGCCGACCGCGAACTCCCAGGGTCCGTCGAGCGTCTTCCAGGTCGGCCGCGCAAACGTCGGGCGCGGATGGTCGGGCGTGACCATAGGTGGTTCCCTCCTCAAGGGCGGAGTTCGGACTCCATCGTGTCCGCCGGGGTGGGGTCAGCGGAAGAGCGGGCGCCCCACGCGGTCAGCAGGACTGCACCGAGGAGTAGGGCCGCACCCAGGGAGCCGCGAGCGGTGAGAGCCTCGCCGAGCACCACGGTGGCGAGCACGGTCGCGGTCACCGGCTCGAGCAGGGCCACGAGCGCCCCGGTGGTCCCGCTCTGGGTCCGCAGGCCGCGCAGGTATGCCAGGTAGGCGAACGCCGACGGGACCAGACCCAGGGCCAGGAGCAGACCTAGGGCGGTGGGGGAGGCCTCGAAGGAGAGGGGAGTGGTCGTGGCCGCGAGCGCGAGCGCGGCGACACCGCCCAGGACGAACGCGACGCCCGTCCCCGTGACGTCGTCGAAGTCGGGGTGCGGATTGGCTCCCAGCAGGCTGATTCCGGCGAACGAGGCGCCCGCGACCAGGGCCAGGCCGATGCCGACCACCAGGGCTCCCGGTTCGACCCCGGTGGGGGGTGAGCCGGCCAACAACAGCAGGCCGCCGATCGTCGCCGCCAGGGCGAGCCCGAGACGTCCGCTGAGACGGTGCCGCCCGGTGGCGATCTCGAGGGTCAGCACGATCGCCGGGGCGGACCCGATCGTGACCAACGTGGCGACGGCCACGCCCACCTGCCCGATCGCCGAGAAGAACGCGACCTGAAACAGGCCCGTGGCCAGGGCGAGCGCGACCACGCGCCGCCACCCGGACGCCGTGCGCGGCCACACCAGCCGACGGGTCAGCGCCGCGAAGGCAAGAATGAGGGCGCCTCCGGTGAGGATGCGGTACCCCCCGGCGGGCAGCAGCTGCAGCCCGGACGCCGCGCGCAACCCAATGCCGAGGGTCCCGGACGTGCCCCAGGCGACCGCGGCCAGCACCAGCCAGCCGATGCCCGATCCCGATCCGCGCGCCACGGCACCGAACCTAGCCCAGCCACCGAGCCGGGCCCGCGGGGGCGTCCGGGACGTGGAACCCGCGCTGTCAGGCCTCGCGCGCCGCGAGGCGCTTGAGGACGACCGCCAGCAGCAGCCAACTGCCCAATGCCATGCACAGCCAGATGATGAGCGCCGCCAGGATCCAGGTGGAGACGCCCGTCACCGTGATTCCCCCCGGGAAGAGTGAGGCGATCACGAGGGCCAGCAACGTGGAGACGATCCCGATCCCGCCGAGCATGGCGGTGGCGTAGCGCTTGGCCATCGTGAACACGAAGGGTCCCAGCACCGTCTGGGCGATCGTGAGCACGGCGGCGGCAGCGAGGAATCCGCTGAGCTGCAGACGGAAGTCCGGTAGCAGCCAGGCGCTGGCGAGCAGCCCGATCGCCGCGCTCGCCACGTTGATGCCGAGCCTGATGAGCATGCGAACCATCACGTCCCCTTCAGCAGTGAGCCGGCGACCCGGCCGGGTCCATCTTCCAGCGTCGGGGAGCCTCGCGGCTAGCGCGCCACGAGGGCAGCCACCATCACCAGGGGCAGTGCGACGACGGACGCGATCGACGTGACGGTAGTCATCGTCTTGAGCGCACCCTGGGTGGTGAGGCCGAGGAGCGACTTGAACATCCAGAAGAAGTTCGAGTTCACCTGGAGGGCGAACAGCGCGCCGGACGCGATCGCGAGCGCGAGGACGACGGGGGCCACGTTGAGCTGACCCGCGATCGGGGCGATGATTCCGGCGGCGGTGATGGCCGCGACCGAGACCGAGCCGATCGCCAGGTGCAGCAGCGCGGCGATGAACCAGGCCAGCAGGATCGACAACACGACCGGGGCGCCGGCGTCGACCGCGAACAGGCCGCCGAGCAGCTTGGCCAGCCCGGTGGCCTTGATGACCGCGCCGAGGGAGCCGCCGACACCGGTCACCAGCAGGATCTCACCGGTGGTCTTGAGCCCGTCA
>JBKHWW010000028.1:0-29294 GCA_046566345.1 Actinomycetes bacterium | reverse complement strand
GGAACGGCACGTTGTTGTCGGAGTCGCCGTGGATGATCAGCGTCGGCACCGTGAAGGTCGCCACGTCGTCGCGGAAGTCGGTGGCCCACGTCAGGATCGTCTCCTGCAACGCCTGGTCCGCCCCTTGCGCCGCGATCCGCAGCACGTCATCGAACTGGGCTTCCGAGATGGCCAGCTCGGACGGGTTGCTGAAGAACCACCTCATGAAGGTGCGCACGAAACCGTCGCGGTCGTCGCGGCACTGGTTGCTGAGGTCCCGGAAACCCGACAGCGGCATGGCGCCGTCGGGATTGTCGTCGGTGACGCACAGTGCCGGCGTGATGGCCGACACGAGCACCGCCCCCGCGACGCGCGCCTCGCCGTAGGTGCCGATGTAGCGCGCCACCTCGCCGCCGCCCATCGAGTGTCCGACGAGAACGGCACCCGTGAGATCAAGGTGCTCGATCAACGCATGGAGGTCTGCTGCGAGGGTGTCGTACTCGTAGCCGTCCGCGGGCTTGTCGGACCTGCCGAATCCCCGGCGGTCGTAGGCGACCACACGGTAGCCCGCCGCCACGAGCGGGGGTACCTGAGCGGCCCAGGCGTCGGCCGACAACGGCCAGCCGTGGATCAACACCACCGGACGCCCGTCGCCACCGGAGTCCTCGTAGTAGAGCTGGAGCGGATTGTCACCGGGGATGGTCAGGGTCGCCATGGTGGCCTCCTCGTCGTCGAGTGCGTCTGGTCCGACACTAGCCAGCCGCAGGCGCGTGCAGGAAGGATCGCGGCGGAGTAGCGTCGATCCATCCAGCCACGAACGGAGGGTCCGATGCGCAAGACCGTAGCCCACCTCTTCTCGACCGTGGACGGAGCGGTCGACGACCCTTCCCGCTTCCAGTTCGACTCCTTTGATGCTGGGGTGGCGGCCGCCATGGAGCGGCACCTCAGCACGGTCGACGCCATGCTCTTGGGCCGCGTCCTCTACGAGGAGTGGGCGGACTACTGGCCCGGCCACGACGACCCCGACGACTTCGGCGCGTTCATCAACCCCCTGCGCAAATACGTCGTCTCCTCGACCCTTCAGGAGCCGCTCGCCTGGCAGAACTCCACCCTGCTGCACGGTGACCCGATGGACGCGGTCCGCGCCCTCAAGCATGCCGAGGGGCGCGACATCGCCGTCGGCGGCATCACGATGATCCGCTCGCTGCTCGACCACAACCTGCTCGACGAGCTGATCCTGACCGTTCACCCCGCGCTCGCCGGCATCGGACGCCGGCTCATGTACAACCACGAGCACGTGGTGCGCCTGGTGCTCGTGGCGCACGAGGCCACCGAGAAGGGCAACCTCGTGCTGACCTACCGAAAGCGTCCGCGGCACTGACTTTCTCCGTTTGCCGCGGCGCTGCCGAGTCCGGACGCGGTCAGCCGACCACCACCAGGCCGGACCGGTCGGCGTCCACGTCGAACGTGACCGTCTCGCCGTCGTGCAGTTCGCCGGCAAGCATGCGCCGTGCGAGGGCGTCCTCGATCGTGGTCTGGATCAACCGCTTCAGCGGCCGGGCCCCGTAGACCGGGTCGAAGCCGGTCGCGGCCAGCCACTGCTTGCCGGCCTCCGTCACCTCGAGCGTGATCCGGCGGTCGGCCAGCCGATCGGACACCCGATGCAGCTGGATGCCCACGATGTGCGCGAGGTGGTCTTGGGTCAGCGGCTCGAACATGACCACATCGTCGAGACGGTTGAGGAACTCCGGCTTGAACGCCTGGCGCACGACGGCCATCACCGCCTGGTTCTTGGTCTCGGGCTGCAGCGCCGGATCAGCCAGGTACTGCGAGCCGAGGTTCGAGGTCATGATCAGGATCACGTTCCGGAAGTCGACCGTGCGCCCCTGCCCGTCGGTGAGGCGCCCGTCGTCGAGCACCTGCAGCAGGATGTTGAAGACGTCCGGGTGCGCCTTCTCGACCTCGTCGAGCAGCACCACAGAGTACGGACGCCGACGCACCGCCTCGGTGAGCTGGCCGCCCTCCTCGTAGCCGATGTACCCCGGAGGCGCTCCGACGAGCCGCGACACCGTGTGCTTCTCGCCGTACTCGCTCATGTCGATCCGCACCATCGCGCGTTCGTCGTCAAAGAGGAAGTCCGCCAGCGACTTGGCCAACTCGGTCTTGCCAACGCCGGTGGGCCCCAGGAACAGGAACGAACCGGTGGGCCGGTTGGGGTCGCTGATGCCAGCGCGGCTGCGGCGCACCGCGTCCGAGACCGCCTGGACGGCCTCGTGCTGCCCGACCAGCCGCTCGCCCAAATGGGCCTCCATGGTCAGCAACTTCTCGCTCTCCCCCTGCAGCATTCGCCCGACCGGGATCCCGGTCCAGGCGCTGATCACCTCGGCGACGTCGATCGAGGAGACCTCCTCGGCGACCATCGGCGTCCGGCTCGCGTCTTCGGCGGAAGCCGCCTCGAGCTCGGCCTCTAGGGCGGGGATGCGGCCGTAAAGGATCTCGGACGCCGTGGTCAGGTCACCCTCGCGCTGGGCGCGGTCCGCGTCGGCGCGCAGGTGGTCGATCTCGGTCTTGATGTCGCCGACACGGTTCAGCCCTTGTTTCTCGGACTCCCACCGCGCCTCCAATCCGCGCAGTTCCTCCTGCGCGTCGGCCAGCTCGGACGCCAATCGGTCGCGACGCTCGGAGCTGGCGGCATCGTCCTCCTTCTCGAGCGCGAACTGCTCCATGGTCATGCGGTCGATCTGGCGGCGCAGCTGGTCGATCTCCTCGGGGCTGGAGTCGATCTCCATCCGCAGGCGGGAAGCGGCTTCGTCGATAAGGTCGATGGCCTTGTCGGGCAATTGGCGGCTGGTGATGTAGCGGTTCGACAGCTGCGCCGCGGCCACGAGGGCTCCGTCGGTGATGCGCACCTTGTGGTGCGCCTCGTACCGCTCCCGCAGGCCACGCAAAATGGCGATGGTGTCCTCGACGCTGGGTTCGCCCACGAACACCTGCTGGAAGCGCCGCTCCAGCGCCGGATCTTTCTCAATGCGCTCGCGGTACTCGTCGAGGGTGGTCGCGCCGATCATCCGCAACTCGCCCCGGGCCAGCATGGGCTTGAGCATGTTGCCTGCGTCCATGGCGCCCTCGCCGGACGCCCCGGCCCCCACCACGGTGTGCAGTTCGTCGATGAACGTCACCACCTGCCCTTCGGACTCCTTGATCTCGTTGAGGACTGCCTTGAGCCGCTCCTCGAACTCGCCGCGGTACTTGGCGCCGGCGACCATGCTGGCCAGGTCGAGCGAGACGACCCGACGCCCCTTGAGCGAGTCAGGCACATCGCCGGCCACCACACGCTGGGCCAGACCCTCGACCACGGCCGTCTTGCCCACGCCCGGCTCGCCGATGAGCACCGGGTTGTTCTTGGTCCGGCGGCTGAGCACCTGCACCACACGTCGGATCTCCGCGTCGCGCCCGATCACCGGATCGAGCTTGCCCTCGCGGGCTCGTTCTGTGAGGTCGACGGAGTACTTCGCCAGGGCCGACTCGCCGCCCTCGGCCTCGGCCGACGTGACCCGCTTGCCGCCGCGCGCGTCGTTGAACGCCTGCGTGAGCTTGTCTGGCGTAGCCCCGACCTTGCTCAGGATCTTCCTGGCCTCGGACTCGACAGCCGCCAACGCGATCAGCAGATGCTCGGTGGCGACGAATTCGTCACCCATCTGCTCGGCGCGGGTTTCGGCGTCCGCCAAGACGCGCGCCAGCGAGCCCGACAGCCCGGGCTGCGCCACGGACGACCCCGTGGAGCTGGGCAACCGCTTGATGGACGCCTCCGCCGCCTGGTCGACGGCCTGCGGGTCCGCGCCGACCGAGGACAGCAGAGCACCGACGGTGTTGTCGGGGACCATCAGGAGGGCATGCAGCAGGTGGCTCGGCTCCGCTTGCGGGTTGCCGCTGGTGAGCGCGTTGCGCAGGGCGGCACTGACGCCGTCGCGGCTCTTGGTCGTGAGTTTGGCAGTGTCCATGAACCGAAATCTCCTCGCTGGTGTCGGGCGTCGAGCGCCCGCGTCAAAGTTGAGTGCACCTGACTCAACTATGCCAGCGTTGAGGGTATTCCGGGCGGGATCGCCCGACGCAGCTGGCCTCACATCCGGACCGGTGGTGCTGCCGGGAGTGCCGTGGCACCGCGGGACGCCGCGACGGCCACCATCGACCGCACCAGCCACCCTGCCGAAGGAAAGGGGTCCGGCTCAGTAGGGTGGCCGCATGACAGCACCGTCCCCCGTGGCGCTTCCCGAACCGGACGCCGCGACCTACCTCACCTGGCTCACCCAGTCGGCCGACGAGGCGCTCTCGGCGGCGAGGGCAGGCGCTGAGGCGCTCAAGTCCGCACCCCCGGCGTCCGCGCCTGAGACGCTACAGGCGTGGAACGAGGTCGACGTGGCGTTGGGGACGGCCTCCTCGCGTGGGTCGCTGTTCAGTGAGGTGCACCCGGACGCCGGCGTCCGAGAAGCCGCCGAGAAGGCCGCGCTGGCGGCGCGCCAGTTGAACACCGAACTCGGGCTCGACCCGGAGCTCTACGCGGTCTTCACCGCGCTCGACCCATCGGAACTGGACGCTGACGCTGCCCGTCTCCTCACGAAGGTGCTGCGCTCGTTCCGCCGCTCGGGAGTGGCCACGGACGAGCCGACGCGCGCCCGCATCAAGGAGATCCGCGACCGGATCGTCGTGCTCGGCCAGGACTTCGCGCGCACGATCTGCGAGGGCACGCGCTCGATCAGGATTCGTCCCGAGCAACTCGCGGGCCTGCCCGCGGACTGGATCGCGACGCACCCCGCAGACGCCGACGGCCTGGTCACCGTCACGACGGACTACCCCGACGCCGTCCCGTTCCGCACCTTCGCGCATGACGCCGACGCCAGGCGGGCGCTGCTCGTGGCCTCCCTCACCATCGGCTACCCCGACAACGTGGCCGTGCTTCGCGAGCTGTTCGCGCTGCGCGCCGAGCTGGCGACCCTGCTCGGCTACGACACCTGGGCCGACTTCGACACAGAAATCAAGATGATCGGCCGCGGCGCGGCCATCGCCGAGTTCATCGACCGGATCGCCGCAGCGGCCGAGGCCCCCGCCCGCCGGGACGTCGCGCTCCTCCTGCAGCGGCTTCGCCGCGACCGACCGGACGCCGACCGGGTCGAAGCGTCCGACGCGATGTACTACGCCGAGGTGCACCGGCGTGAGCAACTCGACGTCGACGCCCAGCTTGTTCGCACCTACTTCGACTTCGCCAAGGTTCGAGCGGGCCTGTTGGACGTGACCGGACGCCTCTTCGGCCTCACCTGGACGCCGCGGCCGGACGCCCCCGTGTGGCACTCGGCGGTGACCGCCTACGACGTCACGCGCACTGCTGACGGCGCGCCGGTCGGCCGCATCTACCTCGACCTGCACCCGCGCGAGGGCAAGTTCAAGCACGCGGCCCAGTTCACCCTGGCCAGCGGCGTCCGGGGCAGGCAGCTGCCTGAGGGCACGCTGGTGTGCAATCTCCCGATGGCGCTGATGGAGCACGACGACGTGGTCACGCTCTTCCACGAGTTCGGCCACCTCGTTCACCACCTGATCGGCGGCGACCAGGAGTGGGTCGAGTTCTCGGGGGTCGCCACTGAGTGGGACTTCGTGGAGGCCCCCAGCCAGATGCTCGAGGAGTGGGCTTGGGACGCCGACGTGCTCCGCTCGTTCGCCACGAACGAAGCGGGCGAGCCGGTCCCCGCCGACCTCGTCGCACGGATGCGCCACGCCGAAGACTTCGGCAAGGGGTACGCCACACGCACGCAGATGTTCTACGCCGCGTTGTCGTACTACCTTCACCTGGAGAACCCTGCCGACCTGATCGCCCGCACCGCGGAACTCCAGGAGCAGTACTCGATGTTTCCCTACCTCGAAGGCACGTGCATGCCGACGAGCTTCGGCCACCTGGACGGTTACAGCTCGGGCTACTACACCTACCTGTGGAGCTTGGTCATCGCCAAGGACCTCTTCAGCGCGTTCGACCCCGACAACCTGTTCGACACCGACATCGCGACCCGCTATCGAGACCGCGTGCTCGCTCCTGGCGGAACCAAAGACGCCGCCGACCTCGTCGAAGACTTCCTCGGCCGCCCGTACAGCTTCGACGCCTACGCGGCCTGGCTCGCCACGTAGCTGCCCGCAAATCAGCCCCGGGCGAACCGCACCAGGGCCAGCACGGCGCGCGCGTACGCGTCGGCGGCGGCGTCCGCGCGGAACGCTCGCTCGGGCTGCCCCGGGATGGCCACCACCACCTCGAAGGGACCCGTCACGGGCATGGCCAGGCTCCGGAAGGAGCCGCCGAGCAGTTCGCGCAGTTGGTCCTCGCGCGGGAGCCAGAGCGCATCCGCGAGCTGGACCGAGTCCAGCGCCCACTCGGTCGTGCCGTTGAACGCGAGGACCGTTCCGGTGGGGTAGTCACGTGCTTCGACCACCATGTCGGCCACGGTGAAGATCTCTCCCGCCAGCTGCTCTGACCGTAAAGTGAACCGGTCGCCGGCTCGTGGCCGCCAGACGAGGCCCGCTGCATCGAGTTGCTGGGCCAGCTCGGTGGAGATCACGTGACCATTGTGCGGGCACGGGCAAGAGCGCTTCCGCCCAAAAGACCACGCCGGAGGTCTACTGTGTGTGTTCGGCCCCCCCGGAACCACAGCGAGGACTCTATGAAGCTCAAGCTGGGGCTGCTGCCCCGCATCCTGATCGCGATCGTGCTCGGCATCGTGTGCGGGCTGTTCTTCCCCGAGTCTCTGACACGCGTCTTCGTGACGTTCAACGCCCTGTTCGGTAACTTCCTGGGCTTCGTGATCCCCTTGATCATCGTGGCGTTGATCACGCCCGCGATCTCCGAACTCGGGCGAGGAGCGGGCAAGTGGCTGGCCATCACGGCGGCGATCGCCTACGGCTCCACCCTGTTCGCCGGCCTCCTCGCCCTGCTCGTCGGCATGACCGTGTTCCCCGCGATCCTCAGCCCCGCCTCGGCCCCGGGCAGCCTCGACAACCCTGAGGACGCCCTCCTCTCCCCGTACTTCGCGGTCGAGATGGAGCCCTTGTTCGGCGTCATGACCGCGCTGGTGCTGTCGTTCATCGTCGGCGTGGGCCTCACACTCATCCACACCGACACCCTGCGCAACGGCTTCGTGGAGATGCGGACGATCGTCGAGCGGGTGATCACCAGCATCATCATCCCGCTGCTGCCGCTGTACATCTTCGGCATCTTCCTCAACATGACCGCGGCCGGGCAGGTGTGGGGCATCATCACGACCTTCCTCAGCGTGATCCTGATCGTGTTCGGCCTCACCGTCGTGGTGATCCTGATCCAGTACGGAGTCGCCGGCGCGCTGGCGGGCCGCAACCCGTTGCGGTCGCTGGTGACGATGCTGCCCGCCTACGCCACCGCTTTGGGCACGAGCTCGTCGGCGGCTACGATCCCCGTCACGCTTCGTCAGGCCATCAAGATGGGCGTGACCCCTGCGGTGGCGTCCTTCGTCATCCCGCTGTGCGCGACCATTCACCTGGCCGGTTCGACGGTGAAGATCACCGCGTTCTCGCTGGCCATCATGGTGTTGACGGGCATCCCCATCGACCTGTTCACCATGGTCGGCTTCGTCTTCATGCTGGGCATCACGATGGTCGCGGCGCCGGGCGTCCCCGGAGGCGCGATCCTCACTGCCGCCGGCCTGCTCAGCTCAATGCTCGGGTTCAGCGAGGCCCAGGTCGGCCTCATGATCGCCACCTACATCGCCATCGATAGCTTCGGCACCGCCACCAACGTGACCGGCGATGGCGCGATCGCGATGATCATCGACAAGCTCAGCAAGGGAACCATCAACGAGACTCCGACTTCCCTGGCGAACACAACCGTGTGAGTCAGACGAACTGCCAGGAGCGCTTGGACAGGCCGTACCAGAAGCCGTCGAGGGCGACCTCGTTGTCGTGGTTGGTCCCCTCGGCTGCCCCCAGCGCGACGTACAAGGGCGCCCAGTGCTCGGTGCGCGGGTGCGCCTCGTGGGCGGCCGGCGCCTCGGTCTCGAAGTTGAGGATCGCGTCCACGTCGCGACGCTGCAAGGCCTCGGCCGCCCAGTGGTCGAACTCGGTGGACGCCGCGGGGGGCGCGCTGTCCGCGCCGGCGCGCGGGTTGAACCACCGCAGGTTGTGGGTGGTGAAGCCGGACCCGATGATGAGGGTCCCCTCGTCTCGCAGCGGGGCAAGGCGCCGACCGAGCTCGTAGAGGCCTTGCGGGTCCAGCGTCGGCAGAGACATCTGCACGACTGGCACGTCGGCGTCCGGAAAGAGCTCGACCAGGGGGACATACGCCCCGTGGTCGAGGCCCCGCTCCGGGTCTTGGCGGACCGGCCCCCCAGCGAGGCCAGCCACCCGCCGCGCGAGGTCCGGGGCGACCGGCGCGTCGTAGGTGACCTCGAAGTACTTCTGCGGGAAGCCCCAGAAGTCGTACACCAGCGGGGTCCCGGGCGTGGTCGAGGACACGGAAACGGGGACGTTCTCCCAGTGCGCGGACACCATCAGGATGTTCTTCGGCTTCTCCACGCGCGCCGACCACGCGCGCAGCTGCCCGGTCCAGGTGGCGTCGTCGGCCAGCGGCGGCGCGCCGTGGCTCAGGTAGAAGACGGGCTGGCGGTCGGCGGTCATCGGTGCTCCTCACACTCTCCGGACGGGTACCCCCAGCGTACCGCCCTTTGGATGAAGCTTCAATTATCTAGGCTGGGGGAGGTCCCAGCCAAGATCCCGCGCAGCCACGACGTAGTCAGCGGCCATCTGGAAGAAGTCGGCGCGGTAGGCCGCAATCGTGCAGCCGCGCCCGTCCGCCCGCACGCGGATGCCCTCCGCCGCCCAGTAACCGCGGGCCTCCTTAAGCGGGGCCAGCACGCCGTCGTGTCCGACGACGCGCCACCAGGGCACCGTCGAACCGTGCTGGGCCAGGATGGCGCCGACACGGCGCGCGCCGACGCCCGTCACGGCGCCGATGTCGCCATAAGTCGCCACCCGGCCGGCCGGGACCTGCTGCACCGCGAGCAAGACTCTCGCGACGGGCTCCTCGGTCATGCGCTGCTCAGCCACGGCTCAACTCGTCGTCGACGTAACCAGGCGCGGCGGCGACCAGGCCGGCCGCGGTGAAGACCACGGCGCTGCCGAGCAGGAACCACAGAGGAGCCACCCAACCACCGGTGGCCTCCGAGAGGACGCCGACGAGCAGCGGTCCCAGCGCCGAGAAGACGTAGCCGACCGACTGGGTGAATCCCGAGAGCTGCGTCGTCACGTGGTGGTCGCGGGTCCGGACGGTGATGAGCGCCATCGCGAACGGGAAGGCGAACGAGGACATCCCCAGACAGATGGCCCACAACACCGGAAGGGCCGTGGGTGCGATCAGGATGCCGCCATACCCGACCAGCAGAAACGCCCCCAACGCCCACACGACGGGGCGAGGGTCGGCGAGCCGCGCGGCCAGGCTCGGCATCACGAAGCCGGCTGGGATACCGAAGGCTGCGATCAGGGACGCCATCGCGCCAGCCTGGGCCGCGTCCAGGCCCCCGTCCCGGTACATCTGGGCGATCCAGCCGAACTGCACGTACGCCTGCATCGCCTGCATCCCGAAGAACATGGCCAGCGCGATCGCCTTACGCGAGCCGACGACGCCCAACACCGATCCGGACGGGCGGCCTCCCGCCGGATGCCGCGCGTGCCGGCGTCGCTCCAGCACGGCCAGCGCCACCCAGGGCACCGCCGCGAGGGCGGCCGCCACCCCCCACACTCCCAGCGACGTGCGCCACCCCTCGGGCGTCCCCTGCGACAGGGGCGCCGAGACGAGCGAGGCGAGGGTCGCTCCCAGAGCCAGGCCGACGGTGTACCCCGACATCAGCGACGCGAGTCTGTTCGGGTAATGGCGCTTGACGTACGCCGGCACCAGCACGTTTCCGATCGCCATGCCCGCGAAGGCGAGCACGGTGAAGGCCAAGAACACGGGCACCGACGACGCGAGGGACCGCGCCAGCAGCCCGATCGCGGACGCCACCGCCCCCGCCGCGATCGCGCCCGCCAGTCCCAGACGGAGCCCGAGACTGACGGCGAGGGCGCCGAAGACCGCGAACGCCATCCCCGGGAGCGCCGTCAGCACCCCGGCGAGCGCGCTGCCCATGCCGAGCCCGACGCGGACCTCGGCGAGCACCGGGCCGACCGAGGTCGCGCCGGGCCGCAAGTTGACCGAGAGCAGGACCACCGCGATGACGCCCAGCCACAGGGTCGCTTGCGCCGAGCGCGTCACTCCCCTGAGCCGGACGCCGTGCCCGCCGCCCGCGACGTGCGAGGCTTAACCTGCTTCATCTTGACCTTGGCACTCTTCTTGTCGAGCTTCTTGGCCCGTTTCTTCTCGAGCTTGGTGCGCTTCTTGTCGAGCTTCTTGGTCCGCTTCATCTCGAGCTTGGCTTGCTTCTTGTCGAGCTTGGTGCGCTTCTTCGCGGCCTTGGCCGACTCCTTACGGGCCTTCCTGGCCTCGCGGCGGCGCTTCTTGTTGCTCACGTCGACGGCACGCTCGGCAGGACTAGGCACGGCGGGCGCCTCGGCGGCCTCGGCGATCAGCGACTCGGCGTCGACGTGCTCGACGACGACGCTGCCGCCGTCATCGACGAAGTCGGCGTCGGGCTCGTCGAACCACCAGTCGTTCTCCCCCAGGTAGCGGAACACGGCGATGTAGTCGGTGGGCAGCACCACCGAGGCGGACTGCGTGCCGTGCGCGTCGGGTTCAAGCGTGAGGGCGCCTGGTGTCCAGTCGTTGAAGTTGCCGACGACGCTGGTACGCCCAGCTGGGTGGTCGACGGGAAGGACGAACGTCAGCGCGCGGTGGCCAGGCCTGTCGGCGGGCGTGCGATGGAGCATGAGGCACCTTTCTGCAAACGACTTATTCTGCCACCCCCGGCCGCGAAGGCCCCACCCGGGTTGCCATCACGGCGGCCGGACGCCGCCGGCGACGACCCCTCAGGTGTCCTGCTCCCAGGTGTGCGCCACGATGGAGTCGATGCTGACGCTGGAGACCAGGCACCGATCCTTACGGTTGCGCGTGAGCGCCTGGGTCCACGCGACGAAGCCGCCGTCCCCAAGCTCGACGGGCTCCTCGCCGTCGACCACGAACCGGAACGCCGCTGTGGTGTACGGGTTGCGCCAGGGCGTCCGTTGCGGCCCGCGGTCTCTGCCGCCGTCCTCGGTGGCCACCACGACCCGCCCGTCGCACGTGCCGCGCTCGTCGACGAGGCCGGCCAGGGTCGGGTCCCACACCACGAGCTGGATCCGCCCATGCGGGACCAGCGCTTCGATCATCTCGCGCCAGTAGTCCAGATGCAGGTCCAACAGCTCGGCCTCGGTCACGAACCCGCCGCCGTCAGGGGCGCTGGACGCCAGCGAGAACCGCAACTCGTGGGCCGACTCCTCGACGTTGTCCCAGGCGTGGGTGACGCGGGCGTGGGTCGCGAGATGCACGCGCGAGTGGCCGCTGCGTCGACGCCGGGACGCCTCGAGCGCGAGCCCGTGAACGGGGTCAGCCAGCAGCTCGGTGCCGCGCATGGTGGTGACCACGCGGTTCTGGCCGCGCCCGCCCAGGTGAATGGCCGAACCCAGCGCCGTCAACGGGGAGAGCGTCACCCCCAGGAAGTCGTCGGGCAAGCCCTGCCAGAGCTTCTGGGTGATTTCGAGCGCCTCGCGCGGGTCGAGCAGCGAGGGCAGTAACAGCCGGTCTTCGCGCCACCGCTTCATGATGTCGGTGGGGGTCAGGTCCTGGGCGCGCGCCCGAGCCACGTCGGCGAGGATGGTCCGCAGCTCGCCGATCGAAAGCGAACGCAGCAGGGCATCGCGGGCGTGGACGCCGATGCGTCGCCACACCTTGGTGGACGCCGCCGTCCCACTCATCCCGTCACCTCTCCGTCACCCCGGATGCTCCGAGTGTCCCGATTCAACCACACGGGGGCCCGGGGCGACACACGCATTCCGGCGTCACGACTCGACGCGACGACCGGCGTCAGCGACCCGACGTCAGCGCCCGGGGTGAGCGCGTACGCATCGTGCGACCCAGGCGAACGGTGCCGTGGCCGGCCGTGAACGTGCGGGCCACGACCTGCTCCTCGCGCGCGATGATCTGCACCAGGTGCACGATCTGGCTCTGGGCGTCCTCCAGTTGCGCTTCCAGGTCGAGGATCCGGCGGATCCCCTCCAGGTTGATGCCCTCCTCCTGGGACAGCTGCTGGATGTGCCGCAGGCGCGCCACGTCGCGCAGGGAGTAGCGGCGTCCACGGCCCTTGCTGCGCTCCGGCACGACCAGGCCGAGTCGGTCGTAGCTGCGCAGAGTCTGCGGGTGCATGTCCGCGAGCCGGGCGGCGACGGTGACCGTGAACAGGGGGGCATCGACGTCCATCCGCGCGGGCAGGTAGTCAGGCATACGCGTCAGCCTCCGAACAGCCCGGAGCGCGGGTTCGACGCGCCCACCGCAGCGGCGTACTTCTTCAGGGCGGCGGACGCGTCGGCGTCCAGGGTCGCGGGAACCTGCACCTCGACCGTGACCAGAAGGTCGCCGTGCTCGCCGTTGCTCTTGCGAACGCCCTTGCCCCGGACGCGGAAGGTGCGGCCGTTGGGCGTTCCGGCCGGGATCCGCAGACGCACCCGAGGACCCTGGAGGGTGGGCACCTCGATCTCGGCGCCCAGGGCCGCCTCGACAAACGTGACCGGCGCCTGCAGCGTCAGGTTGTCGCCCTTGCGACCGAACAACGGGTGCGGCCGGACGTTGACGAGCACGTACAGGTCGCCGGGGGCACCGCCGTTCTCCCCCGCGCCGCCCTTACCCTTGATGCGGATGCGCTGCCCGTCGGTCACCCCGGCCGGAATGCGCACCTGCATGGTGTTGGACGAGCGCCCGCGGCCCGAACCGTTGCACTCGGGGCAGGGGTCCTCCACGACGAGGCCGCGGCCGCGGCAATCGGGGCAGGGCTCGGCGATGCTGAACCCCCCGGACGTCTGGCCGGCGCGCATGCCCGACCCTTGGCAGGTCGAACACACCTTGGGGATGGTCCCGGCCCGCGCGCCGGTGCCGCGACAGGCCGAGCAGGCGGCGTCCGACACGGTCTGCATCGTGACGGTGACACCCTCGACGGCCTCGGTGAAATCGATGGTGACCTCACCCTCGATGTCCGTCCCGCGGCGCGGGTTCCGGACCGTCGTGCGGCGCGTGGTGGTGCTCCCGAACAGGTTGCCGAACAGGTCGGAGATGTTCTGGTCCCCGCTGGTCGCGTTGCGGAACACGTCCTCCATCGAGGGGCCGGGGGCGCCGAACCCGCCCGGACGCCCGCCGGCGCCCGGGAAACGGAAGCCCGGCCCGAACAGGCTGCGCTGCTCGTCGTATTCCTTGCGCTTCTTGGGATCCGACAGGATCGAGTTCGCCTCGGAGACCTCTTTGAAGCGCTTCTCGGCCGCCGCGTTGCCGGGATTCTGGTCGGGATGGTTCTCCCGGGCCAGCTTGCGGAAGGCTTTCTTGATCTCCTCGGGCTTGGCGTCCTTGGAGACGCCCAGGACCTTGTAGTAGTCCTTCTCAAGCCAGTCCTTGGTGCTCATCGGCGCCTCCTCTCAGGTGCGTGGGACCGGTGCGTCAGTTCGGGTCGTCGACGCCGACGCGGGCGGGCCGGACGACGCGATCGCCGAGCATGACGCCCTTCTGCATGACGGCCGAGATCACCGTGGTGGTGTGGTTGCCCTCGAGCGGCATGTGCATGAGCGCCTCGTGGCGGTTCGGGTCGAACTCCTCGCCCACCTCGCCGAACGCGACCAGGCCGTACTTGGCGGTCACCTTCTCGAGCGCTTCGGTGACCAGCCTCAGGCCACCGTCGAACGCCTCGTGCTGCTTGGCCGCCTCGATGGCATCGAGCACGGGCAGCAGGTCGTTGACCACCGACTCGACGCCCCGCGCACGGGCCACGTCGCGGTCACGGTCCACACGCCTCTTGTAGTTCACGTACTCCGCCTGGAGCCGTTGCAGGTCGGCCGTGCGCTCCGACAGCTGGGACCGCAGCTTGGCCAGCTCGGCTGTTCCTTCCGTCAGAGACGATGCGTCGTCGGGGACCACGATCAGCGGGGCCTCCAGGCCGTCGCCGCCCGCCTCCCCCTCGGGGGCGAACTGGGCGGGCTGATCCTGGTCTTCGGGCAGGGACTGGTCGTGCGTGTCACTCACTGTTGCTCTCTCCTCCACGTGGCGGACCGGCCGAGGGCCCGGTGACCCGGGTACCCCTCGGCCGGCCACGGGTTCACTTCTTGTCAGTGTCCTCGTCGACGATCTCGGCGTCCACGACGTCATCATCTCCGGCGGCCTGTCCGGACGCCGACTCGCCGCCCTGGTCCTCGGCGTCGGGCGACGACGTCTGCTGCTTGGCCTGGGCGGCGGCGTACATCGCCTGCCCCATAGCGGACGCCTTCTCGTTCAGGTCATCCATCGCGGACTTGACCTCGTCGTCGTTGTCGGTGCCCTTGAGGGCATCCTTCAGCTTGTCGAGGGCCTCGGTCACGGGCGCCTTGACGTCCTCGCCGATCGCATCCGCGTTGTCCTTGAGCAGCTTCTCGGTGCGGAAGGCCAGGGCGTCCGCCTCGTTGCGCATCTCGACGGACTCGCGGCGCTGGCGGTCCTCCTCTGCGTGCGCCTCTGCGTCCTTCATCATGCGGTCGATGTCGTCCTTGCCGAGGGCGGAGCCTCCGGTGACCGTCATGGACTGCTCCTTGGCGGTCGCCATGTCCTTGGCGTTGACGTGCACGATGCCGTTGGCGTCGATGTCGAAGGTGACCTCGATCTGCGGGACGCCGCGCGGCGCGGGCATCAGGCCGGTCAGCTCGAAGTTGCCCAGTGACTTATTGTCGCGCGCGAAGTCGCGCTCGCCCTGGTAGACCTGGATCATCACCGAGGGCTGGTTGTCCTCGGCCGTGGTGAACACCTCTGACCGCTTGGTCGGGATCGTGGTGTTGCGCTCGATGATCTTGGTCATCACTCCGCCCTTGGTCTCGATGCCGAGGCTCAGCGGGGTGACGTCGAGCAGGAGCACGTCCTTGACCTCGCCCTTGAGGACGCCGGCCTGCAGGCTCGCGCCCAGGGCAACGACCTCGTCGGGGTTGACGCCCTTGTGCGGCTCCTTGCCACCGGTCAGCTCTTTCACGAGGTCGACCACAGCCGGCATGCGGGTGGAACCCCCGACCAGGATGACGTGGTCGATCTTGCTGACCGAGGTGCTGGCGTCCTTGATCACCGCATTGAACGGCGACCGGCAGCGGTCGAGCAGGTCTTGGGTGAGGCGCTGGAACTCCGCGCGGGTCAGCTTCTCGTCCATGTGCAGCGGCCCAGCCGCGCCAGCGGTGATGTAGGGCAGATTGATCTGCGTCTCCTGCGCCGAGCTGAGCTCGATCTTGGCGCGTTCGGCTGCCTCCTGGAGGCGCTGCCGGGCCATCTTGTCCTTGCTCAGGTCGATGCCGTTCGCATTCTTGAACTGCGTGACCAGCCAATCGACGATGCGCTGATCCCAGTCGTCGCCACCGAGGCGGTTGTCGCCCTTGGTGGCCTTGACCTCGAAGACGCCGTCGGCGATGTCGAGCAGCGAGACGTCGAACGTGCCGCCGCCGAGGTCGAAGACCAGCACGGTCTGCTCGATGTCGCCCTTGTCGAGGCCGTACGCCAGGGCCGCGGCCGTGGGCTCGTTGATAATGCGGTCGACCTTGAGGCCCGCGATCTCGCCGGCCTCCTTCGTGGCCTGGCGCTCGGCATCGCCGAAGTAGGCGGGGACGGTGATGACCGCGTTGGTGACCGTCTCGCCCAGGTAGGCCTCGGCGTCGCGCTTCAGCTTCTGCAGCACGCGTGCGCTGATCTCTTGCGGCTTGTACTTCTTGCCGTCAATGTCGATCGACCAGTGGGTGCCCATGTGGCGCTTGACCGAGCGCACGGTGCGGTCGACGTTCGTGACGGCCTGGCGCTTGGCGACCTCGCCAACGAGCACTTCGCCGCCCTTGGCGAACGCCACGACGGACGGCGTGGTGCGGGCGCCCTCGGCGTTGGGGATGACGGTGGGGTCGCCGCCCACGAGGACGGCGACGACAGAGTTGGTGGTGCCGAGGTCGATACCGACTGCACGGGCCATGGTGAGTACCTCCAGTGATTCAGGATTGCGTCGTCGTTGAGCGTAGCAGACTCAAGTCAGAAGTTGAGTTCACCCGACTCAACTCAGGGTGACCTTGGGGTATTCCCGGCGGCGTCACCCTGCGTCGCCCACGCGGCTCGGGCCTCTCACCAGGCTGGCGACGCGGCGTCCGGCCTGGATAAGCAGCACCAGGAGGGCCACCGCCGCATACTCGATGAGGGGGATGCGGAGCACCTCGTCCACCCGCCAGCCGCGGCCCGCGTACACGGCGGTGACGAGCCCCACGAATACCCCGATGGTCAGCCAGCGGGCCCAGCGTGGCCAACCCAGCCCGTACATCTGGGTGGCGACGAAGACCGCACCGAACCCGAAGGCGAACATGGGCCACACGTTGTTGCCCTGCATGAACGCCACCAGGGCGCCGTGGGCGAGCACGAGAACCTCCAGGGTCGTGGTCCACGCCTGATTCATATGCGCGCGTGTGAAGAACAGGCTGCCCTGGAGCAGGAGTAGGAACATGTACAGGAAGCCGACCAGGTGCCCGGGGGTGGCCACCGCCGGGTGGAACCAGAACGTGTAGATGGTTGCCCAGGCGAAGACATACCCGTGGTAGCGGCGGACCACGCCCACCGCGCCGCGGGGCACGCCCAGCGCGTGGCCGAACAGGACGCCGCGGCGCCGGCTCTCCAGCACGATGACCATCACCAGGAGCAAGATCACTGACGCCTGGGACGAGAAGACGGACACGTCCTGGGCCAAGCCGTCGTAGAACACGTGGGTCTGCACGACGTGCAGGACGACGAAGAACGCGTTGACCGCCAGCGCCGCCACGTTGAACCGGTGCAGCCCGGTTGTGTAGCGCGGGCGCTCCCGCTGTGCCCACGCGATCAACCCCCACAGCGCCACCTGGTGCAGCACGTACGGCAGCCAGGCGCTGAGCCGAGTCACCCACGTCGGGTCGGGCAGTTTCCAGTAGTACCAGGCCGCCCCCGAGTCCGGCAGCAGCGGCTGGGCGTCCAACCGGGCGCCCAACGCCCAGATCGCGAGCGTGACCCCCAGGCTGGCGAGCATCCCGAACGCGAGCGCGCGGTGGGCCGAGAGGCCGGGCTTGCCTGAAGTGCGCGCCGTGGTCATGCCGGACCTTTCGTGTCTCATGGGCCCGCTGGTGAGGGCAGGAACCCGATCAGGCCCCGGGGGCGAACGTGTCCGCCTTCTGGACGACGGCATCCGGCAGGGGCGTGCCCATCCGCACGGCGGCGTCTACGTTGACCTTCAGCTCCAGGTCCTTGGCCACCTCGACCGGGGTGGTCGCGGGCGAGCCGCCGGACTTCAGCATGCTGGCGGCCATCAGGCCGGTCTGGACGCCCTGTGCGCGATAGTCCACGGCGTAGGCCGCCGCCGCGCCGCGGTCGACCGAGTCGGGGTCGGAGACCACCAGCGGGATCTTCGCCTCCTCGGCCACCTGCACCACCGACTCGATGGCGGAGACGACGGTGTTGTCGGTGCCGACGAAGAACGCGTCGACGTCCCGCAGGGACTGGGCAGCCTGCGCGACCTCGGAGGAGTTGCTCACCGTGGCTTCGCGGACCGTCAGCCCGAGCGCCGGGGCGGCGTCCTTGACCAGCTGTGCGTGGATGTGGCTGTTGGTCTCGGCGGAGCTGTACAGCAGCCCGATCGTCTGGGTCTGGGGCTTGATCTCCTTGACGAGGGCGAGTTGGTCGGCCACCGGCGGGAAGTCCGAGGTGCCGGTGATGTTGCCGCCCGGTGCCTCGAGCGAGGCAACCAGCTCCGCCCCGACCGGGTCGGTGACGCCGGCGAAGAAGATCGGCTTGTCTGGGATCGCCTGCGCCATCGCTTGTGCGGTCGGGGTGGCGATGGCGACGACGACGTCCTTGGTCTTGAACGCGGAGGCGATCGAAGCGAGCGTGGCCTGGTCGCCGCTGGCGTTGCGGTCCTCGTAGCGCACCTGGGTGCCCTCGGCGTATCCGCCTTCGGCCATTCCCTCCTTGAACCCCTCACGCAAGTCGTCGAGCGAGGGGTGGGCGACGATCTGGGCGATCCCGACTTCCAGCACCGCGCCCGCGCTCGCCCCGTTGGGGGCGGACGCCGGCGTCCCGGCCGAGCAGCCTGCCAGGGCGAGGCCCGCAGCGGCGAGGAGGGCGATCAGCGACGTCGTCTTGGATCCGGCCATTGCCCCATTCTGCAGGTCCGGCCCAACGCGAGGGGCCCGTCCCAACGCCGGAGGGCTCCCCCGAACGCGGAAGGCCCTGGCTCCCCGTGCTGGAGGGCTCAGCGCGCGAGTCGGGCGGGGCACCCGCCCGCGAGGGGGGTGCCCCGCCCGGGGCGAGGCGTGGCACGCGTCGCGGTGATCAGGTCGACGCCGTGCCACGGACTCCTGACCTACTCGTTGCGGAACTCGCCCTTGGACTCGCCCGGGTAGACGGTCGGGACTTCCTGGGCGTCCTCGGGGGCGACCGCCTCCTCGGCGTCAGCGCTGGCCTCGGCGCCCTCCTGCAGGTCGAACGCCTCGGTGTGCTCGGGCTTGGCCGGACGCGCCTCCTTGGCGGCCTGCAGCTGGGCCTGGAAATCGGTCACTGCGTGGCGGCCCCGCTCGGCCATCTCGTGGTAAGCCTTCGTCGCGTCGTCGATGAGGGTCTTGAACTGGTCGGGCATCGCGTCCACGAACTGGCGGAAGTTCGGGTCGACCCCCTCGGGGGTGGACTCCGCGATCTGCTTGCGCTGCGCCTCGTAGAGCTCGCGGGCCTTTTCGGCGATCACGTTCGCGAGGCCGGCAGCCGCGTAGGCGGTCTCGGTGGCGAACTTGATGGCGGCCTCACCCAGCTTCTCGGGGGTGAGGCGCTCCTCGGGGGCCTCCGCCGGAGCGGGCTCCTTGTGCTCGGTGGCGGCGAAGTCCTCGACGAACTCGCCCGCGGGCGAGGTGTTTTCCGGAGAGGTGTTTTCGGTGTACTGGTCGGACATGGTCACTCCTCAGTGTGTGCCGGGTCTTCCGGCGTCGGGTGGCTCGGCTCGTCGTCGCGCTGGACGAACGCCAGGTAGACGCTGGTGAGCGCCTTCTTTTGAGCGGCGGTCAGGGCCGGATCGGCGACGATGGCGCGTTCCACCGATGTGGGCCGGGTCTCCTGCGGATCGAGGATGCCGGCACGCACGTACAGCGATTCCGCCGACACCGACAACGCGGTGGCAATCTGGTTGAGAACCTCCGCCGACGGCTTGCGCAAACCCCGTTCGATCTGGCTGACGTAGGGATTCGAAATCCCCGCGCGCTCGGCGAGCTGTCGTAAGGACATCTCCGCCGCGCGGCGCTGGCTGGCAATGAAGTCGCCCAGCGGCAGCCGCTCATGCTGCTCGTTGACTTCGTTGCCCTCCATGGCACCAGTCTGCTAGCTGCAGTTAGCGCGAGCAAGCCCCTCACGCCCCGCCCCTGACCCTGAGTAGCCCCCGACTAGCCGATCGGGGACGCCTCTGGAGCTAGCGGCGACGCCGGGCGGGCGTTCCGCCCCTGGGTACTGTGGGGGGATGTTCGGATTCGGATTGATCCAGCCGCGAATGGTGGACCAGCGCGTCGCCCTCAAGGGTCGCGAGGCCCCGCTCCTGCCCGGCGGAGCGACGCACGAAGTGTTCGGGATCAACGTCAACGAGGTCCCGCAAGGCTCCCAGGTGGCGTACCTGGCGCTGGGCTGCTTCTGGGGAGCCGAAAAGCTCTACTGGCGGACGCCTGGCGTCACCAACACCGCCGTCGGCTATCAGGGCGGCTTCACGCTCAACCCCACGTACGAAGAGGCCTGCTCCGGACGCACCGGGCACGCCGAGACCGTGAAGGTGTGCTTCGACCCCGAGAAGGTCTCCTATGAGGAGCTACTCCGGATCTTCTTCGAGAACCACGATCCCACTCAGGGCATGCGCCAGGGCAACGATATCGGCACGCAGTACCGCTCTGCGGTGTACACCACCAACGCCGAGCAGGTAGCCGTAGCCCAGCGCGTCCGCGACGAGTTCAACGCCGCGTTCGCACGGGCGGGGTACGGCGAGGTCACCACGGAGATCGCCCCCGCAGGGCCGTTCTTCTACGCCGAGAAGTACCACCAGCAGTACCTGGTCAAGAACCCCCACGGGTACTGCCCCATCCACGCGACCGGGGTCACCTGCGGCTGAGCCCCGGCGTCAGGGGGTGCCTTCGAGGAGGCCCAGCAGGTAACTCCCGTACCCCGATTTCGCCAACTGGTTCGCGCGCGTGCGCAGCTCGTCGTCGGTGAGGAAGCCCTGGCGCCAGGCGACCTCTTCGGGGCAGCCGACTTGGAGGCCCTGCCGCGCTTGGATCGTCCGGACGAAGTTGCTCGCGTCGTTGAGCGAGTCGAAGGTGCCTGTGTCCAGCCAGGCGGTGCCCCGCGGGAGCACCCCGACCTGGAGCGTGCCCTGGTCGAGGTAGACGCGGTTCACATCGGTGATCTCGTACTCGCCCCGGGCCGAAGGCCGCAGGGAGGCGGCGATATCGGTGACCTGCTCGTCGTAGAAGTACAAGCCCGGCACGGCGTAGTGCGACTTGGGGTGCTGCGGCTTCTCCTCGATCGACAGCGCGCGGCCGGTGTCGTCGAACTCGACCACGCCGTAGGCGGTCGGGTCGGCCACCCGATAGGCGAAGACGGCCGCCCCCTCGATGTCGGCGTACCTCACGAGCTGCCCGCCGAGCCCCGGACCGTAGAAGATGTTGTCGCCCAGCACGAGGGCGCACTTGTGCCCGCGCGCGAAGTCGGCCCCGATCGTGAACGCCTGGGCCAGTCCCTTGGGCTCGGGCTGGACCGCGTAGCTGATCGACACCCCGAACTGGGAGCCGTCGGCCAGCAGCCGGCGGAAGGCGTCCGACTCGTGCGGCGTGGTAATCACCAGGAGTTCCCGGATCCCGGCGAACATCAGCGTCGACAACGGGTAGTACACCATCGGCTTGTCGTAGACGGGAACGAGCTGCTTCGACGTGGCCTGCGTGATGGGGTGCAGCCGGGTGCCCGAACCGCCGGCCAGGATGATTCCGCGCATGCGGGGATCCTGTCACGCGGGCTGGTCTGCTCGCAGCCTGCGGCGTCCGGTTCGCTAGGCTCGCGCCCATGCGTGCCTACCTCGTCACCGGCGGAGCTGGGTTCATCGGCGCCAACTTCGTCCGCCACGTGCTCGAGCACACCGACGCACGGGTGACGGTCCTGGACAAGCTCACCTACGCCGCGAACCGGGAGTCCGTCACCGACCTACCGGCCGACCGGGTGCGGCTGGTCGTGGGCGACGTCTGCGACGCCGAGCTGGTCGACCGGCTGGTGGCGGACGCCGACCTCGTGGTCCACTTCGCCGCCGAGTCCCACAACGACAACTCCCTGCACGACCCGTCCCCCTTCGTGCAGACCAACGTGGTGGGCACGTTCACCCTGCTCGAGGCGGTGCGCCGGCACGGCGTCCGCTACCACCACGTCTCCACCGACGAGGTCTACGGCGACCTCGAACTCGACGACCCCGGGCGGTTCACCGAGACCACCCCGTACAACCCGTCCTCGCCCTACTCCTCGACCAAGGCGGGCTCGGACCTGCTGGTGCGGGCGTGGGTGCGCAGCTTCGGCGTCCGAGCCACGATCAGCAATTGCTCCAACAACTACGGCCCCTTCCAGCACGTAGAAAAGTTCATCCCGCGCCAGATCACGAACGTCATCGACGGCCAGCGCCCCCGGCTGTACGGGGCGGGGCTGAACGTGCGCGACTGGATCCACGTCGACGACCACAACGCCGCGGTGCTGCGCATCATCGAGGCCGGCAGGATGGGCGAGACGTACCTGATCGGCGCCGACGGCGAGAAGGACAACAAGACGGTCATCGAGACTATCCTGCGCCTGATGGGGGAGCCAGCCGACGCGTACGACCACGTCAACGACCGCCCGGGGCACGACCTGCGCTACGCCATCGACGCGACCCGCCTGCGGACCGAGCTGGGCTGGCGGCCGCAGTACACCGTCTGCGAGGAGGGCCTGGCCGCCACGATCGACTGGTACCGCAGCCACGAGGCCTGGTGGCGTCCCGTGAAGGCGGCCACCGAGGCGAAGTACGCGCGGACGGGGCAATGACCGACCTGAGCGTCCAGACCACCCCCATCCCGGGCCTGCTCGTGTTCCACCTGCCCGTGCACGGCGATGCGCGCGGGTGGTTCAAGGAGAACTGGCAGCGCGCGAAGATGGTGGCGCTCGGCCTGCCCGACTTCGAGCCGGTTCAGAACAACGTTTCGTTCAACGCCGAAGCCGACGTCACCCGGGGCATGCACGCCGAGCCCTGGGACAAGCTGGTGGCCCTCGCCCAGGGTCGGATCCTGGGAGCCTGGGTGGACCTGCGGCCGGGGGCCACGTTCGGCACGTCGTTCACCGTCGACATGGGGCCCGAGAAGGCGGTCTTCGTTCCCCGCGGGGTCGCCAATGGCTACCAGGCGCTCGCGCCGGACACGTCTTACTCCTACCTCGTCAACGACCACTGGTCCCCCGAGGCGAAGGCGTCCTACACCTACCTCAACCTGGCTGACGAGTCGGTCGCCATCGACTGGCCGATCGCGCTGCAGAACGCCATCGTGTCCGAGGCCGACCGCGGCCACCCCCGCCTGGCCGACGTCACCCCGATGCCGCCCCCCCGGACCGTCATCGTCGGGGCCGGCGGCCAGCTCGGGCGCGCGCTGCAGCGCTGCCTGCCGGACGCCGTCGCGCTCACCCGCGCCGACCTCGACGTCACCGACCCGGACGCCGTGCGCTCCTGGCAGTGGGGGGGTGTCGGCACCATCGTCAACGCGGCAGCCTGGACGGCCGTGGACGCCGCCGAGACGCCCGAGGGACGCCGCGGCGCGTGGGCGGCCAACGTGGACGCTGTCGCGCACCTCGTGGAGGCGGCCCGCGAGCACCGGGCCACGCTCGTCCACATCTCCAGCGACTACGTCTTCGACGGCGAAGCCACCGAGCACACCGAGGACGAGTCGTTCAGCCCCCTGGGCGCCTATGGCGCCTCCAAGGCGGCCGGCGACGCGCTGGTGCGGACACTGAAGAGGCACTACCTCGTCCGCACGAGCTGGGTCATCGGCGAGGGCCGCAACTTCGTCGCCACGATGCAGGCGCTGGCCGCGCGCGGCGAGAAGCCACGGGTGGTCGACGACCAGCACGGGCGGCTCACGTTCGCCGACGACCTCGCCGCCGGGATCGCGCACCTGCTCGCCGGCGGGGCGGCGTCCGGCACCTATAACCTCACCAACGACGGGCCCGTCCAGTCCTGGTTCCAGATCGCGCAGCGGGTCTTCGAGCTGTGCGGCCGGCCGCCCGGCGACGTCGCGCCCCAGTCTTCGGCCGACTTCGCCGCCGGCCGACTCGTCTCTCTCCGGCCGCGACACAGCGCGCTGAGCTTGGAAAAAATCAAGGCCGCGGGCTTCCGGCCCCGGGACGCCGACGAGGCGCTCCGCGCCTACCTCGCCCTCTGATCGCCGGGCGCGACGGCGCCGACTCAGCGCGCGGGCAACGTTCGGAGCGTGGGGGTGCCCGCCGGTAGGGTGTCCGGCGTGCTGACCTTCGACCTCTACGGGCTGGGCGTGCGCTCGCGCGTCACGGTCGAGGGCGAGCGCGCCCACGAGCTGGCGGACGCCGTGCGCGCAGCCTGGTCGCGATGCCTGACCCCCCGGGGCGGCGAGCGGGACGGGGGCGAGTTCGTCCTGGAGTGGGCGGCGTCCGAGTCGGCGGCAGACGGCCCGCGGACCGGCGAGAAGGCGCGGCCGGGTCGCACGAAGCTCCGCCACGCCGACCTGCCCGGACTGCTACAGCAGTTCACGCAGGCCGTGACGTCGGCGTCCATCGCGGCGCAGAGCGGAAGGTTGCTGATGCTCCACGCCGGCGCTGTCACGGACCCGCGCTCCGGAGCGGGGCTTGCCTACATCGCGCCCGGCGGCACCGGCAAGACCACGCTGTCGCGCGTCCTGGGCCGCACGCACGGCTACGTCACCGACGAGACCGTCGGCATCGCCGCCGACG
Organism: Actinomycetes bacterium; assembly: GCA_046566345.1. Classification (GTDB taxonomy): domain Bacteria; phylum Actinomycetota; class Actinomycetes; order Propionibacteriales; family Propionibacteriaceae; genus Propioniciclava. Next base: position 5,077 of record JBKHWW010000028.1, on the reverse strand, counting down.
GGTCGCTGGTCCCGTACGAGAAGCCCCTGTCGGTGCGGCCTCGGCCCTGGAAGGGCGTCAAGCTCGAGACCTCCCCCGACGCGTTGTCGCTGGCCACGGTCCACCCCGACGCGCACATCGGGCGCCTGGCGTTGCTGCGCCGCGACAACGACATCGCCCACCCGGCGATCGAAGAAATCGACACCCTGGACGCGATCGTGTCGATCGCGCCCGAGTCTTCGTCGCTGAGCGCGCTCCCCCTGCCGCTCCACCACCTGGCGTCCCTGCTCGACCGCCTGCCGCCCACGCTGGTGGTCCGGTACGCCGAGGCCGAGTCGCTGCGCCCGGTCCTGCTCGACGCGCTCGGGGCAGCGCGATGATCCGGGCCACGACGCCGGTGGACCGCTTGGACCGCGACGGCCGCACGCTGCTGCTCTACGAGCGATCCGTGGTCGAGTTGCACCCGCTCGGGTTGGCGGCCTTCGAGGCGTCCGCCGACGGCATCGACATGGACGCCCTGACCCACCGGTTGGTCACGACGTTTGGAGCGCCCCCCGAAGGCGCCGTCGCCGACATCGTGGCCCGGATCGTCGCCGACCTGGTCCAGCGAGGCGTGCTCGTGCTCGAACTCGACGACGAAGCCAGCGAGCCGAAGAGAGGGAGCATGCCAAGACTCGACTGCGTCCACGTCCCGCGCGTCCTGCTGCCCACCGCCGAGGTGGACGCCTCCCGCTGGGCGGTGATCGCCTGCGACCAGTTCACCTCCCAGCCCGACTACTGGGACGAGGTCGAACACACGGTCGGCGACGCCCCGTCGACGCTGCGCATGGTGCTGCCCGAACTGCACCTCAACGCCCCCGACGTGGCCGAGCGGATCGCGGGCTGCCAGCACGCGATGCGCGAGTACCTCAGCGCCGGCCTGTTGGAGCCCCACGACGCGTTCGTGTACGTGGAGCGGGGTGTCACGCACGGCGTCCAGCGCGGTCTCGTGGTTGCCCTCGACCTCGAGGCCTACGACTTCAGCGCCGCCAGCACCTCTCTGGTCCGCTCCACCGAGGGCACGGTGCTCGATCGCCTGCCCCCGCGCATGGCCGTCCGCCGCGAGGCTGCCCTCGAGCTCCCCCACATCCTGGTGCTCTACGACGACCCCGACCACACCGTGCTCGCCGACGTGCTGACCCGGCGCGACGACCTCCCGGTCGCCTACGACGTCGAGCTCATGGCCGGCTCCGGTCGCCTCACCGGGCGGTTCGTCGCCGACCCGGCGCTGCAGGCGTCCGTGCTGGATTCACTGGCGGCGCTGATCGAGCCGGACGCCTACCGCGCCCGCTACGGCCTGGACGCCGACGCCCCCATACTCTTCGCCATGGGCGACGGCAACCACTCTCTCGCCACCGCCAAGGGCATCTGGGACGAGCTTCGCGCGGCGGGCGCCCGGCCGGACCACCCCGCCCGGCACGCCCTGGTCGAGCTGGTGAACCTGCACGAGGCGTCGGTGAGGTTCGAGCCCATCCACCGTGTGGTCTTCGGCGCCGGGAGCCTGGCCTCCGACCTGCCTGCCGCGCTGGGCGCGGAGGTCACCCCGATGACCGGGCTGGCCGAGGTACTCGACGCCATCGCCACGCCCTCGGCGTCCCAGCGCTTCGGCCTGGTCAGTTCCGAGAGCTACGCGCTGGTCGAGGTACCCGAGCCGTCGCATCAGCTGGTCGTCGGCACGGTTCAGGATCATCTGGACGCCTGGATCGCACTCCACCCCCACGCCTCCCTGGACTACCTCCACGGCGAGGACGCGACCGACGCGATCGCGCGCCGGCCAGGCAACCTCGGCGTCCTGCTGCCCGGCCTGAGCAAGGACGCCTTCTTCCGTTCGATCGCGGTCGACGGGCCGTTGCCCCGCAAGACGTTTTCGATGGGCCATGCCCGTGACAAGCGGTTCTACATGGAGTGTCGGGCGATCCGCTGAGACGCCGTCCGGGGCAGCCGCCAGGGGCCCTCCAATTCGCCCCAACCCGACGCCCCTGTCGGCGCGCCGGTCTAGGCTCGGGGGCAAGCACATCGACCCGAGGAGGTCCTTCCAATGGCGTATGAGGTCACCACGAACCCACTCAGGGGCATCGAGGCCAAGCAGGGTTCAGGGCACTACGGTGTGTTCGACCACGGCGCGCACATCTGGTCCTGGCAGCCCGACGGCTCGGCCCCCGTCCTGTGGATGAGCGAGAAATCGTGGTTCGCCGACGGCCAGCCGATCCGTGGTGGGGTTCCGGTTTGCTTCCCGTGGTTCGGTCCGGGGCGCGACGGCACCCTCGAGCCCGGTCACGGCTTCGTCCGCTTGCACACCTGGCACATGTCCGACATCAAGGACACCCTCGACCGCGACGGCCGCCTGCTCGTGGAATACGAGATCGACGAGGCCATGACCGGCGAGCAGCCCAACTGGCCCCACAAGTACACCGCCTACCTGCGAGCCAAGTTCACCCCCGAGTACCTGGGCATGGAGCTCGAGGTCACCAACACCGGCGACGAAGAGATCACCTTCGACGGTGCCCTGCACAGCTACCTGGCCGTCGGCGACGTGCGCGAGGTGACCGTTTCCGGCCTCGACGGCGCCTCCTACCTCGACAAGGTGACCGGCGCCACAGAGACCCAGTCGGGCGACGTGACGATCACCGGCGAGACCGACCGGGTCTACGCCAGCACCGACGAGGTCGTGCTCAATGACCCGGTCCTGGGGCGCAAGCTCACGATCGCCAAGTTCGGCTCGTCGAAGACCATCATCTGGAACCCGTGGGCCGAGAAGTCCGCCGCCATGCCCGACTTCGGCGACGACGAGTGGACCGGCATGATCTGCATCGAGGCAGGCAACGCTCTCGACGAGCCGATCACGCTGCGCCCGGGCGAGAGCCACCACCTCAAGCAGCGCATCTGCCTGGGCTGATCCCTCAGGGGATCGGGCCCGGTGGCCACGCCTTCGCGACGACCTTGCCTGAGATGCGCTCGGCGGGCACGAACCGGCCGCAGTCCGTGCCCGCGGCGCGGGAGCGGCAGTAGGCGACCGAGTCCGCCGAGTTCGAACGGTGGTCGCCCATCACGAGGTAGCGGCCTTCGGGCACGCGGAGCGGTTTGAAGCAGCGGGGTGAGGTCGATTGCGTCCGACAGTCGAGGCTGCCGCGCGTGAAGACGAGGTCCTCGTACAGATACGGCTCGTCGATCGGCTTGCCGTTCACCGTGACCCGTCCCAGGGGGTCGCAGCAGGCGACCACGTCGCCGGGCAGCCCGATCACGCGCTTGACGGTGTAGATCCGGTTGGACGTCCCGATGCCGGTGATGTCGCCGAACAGGCGGCCGGCTGCCAGCAGGGGGTTGGACGCCGGCGTCCGGGTCGGTGAGTCCCAGTCTTCGCCGTGGCCGAAGATGACGATGTCGCCACGCTGAGGCCCCGACGACCAGTACGGCAAGTTCGACGACAGCACCCGGTCGTTGACGTGCAGGGTGGTCTCCATCGACCCCGAGGACACGTTGTGCACGCGGACCAGGAACGCCTGCACGAGCGACACGATCACGAGGGCGGCCAGCACGTTGCCGATGATGGACAACCACAGCGGCAGTGGGCGCGGGAACCTCCGAAGGGGCGCCCCGGAAGCGCCAGCGGGTCCCGGCTGCGCGTCCTCGATCACGAAAGAACTCCCTTCGCGAGCCAGCATAGGCTCTCGTCGGACGGCGGATGCGAAGGGGCGGCGGACCCTGCGAGCGCCCGCCCCCGCGACGGGATACCCGGACAGGAAACGGCGCCGCGATCCCGCTACTGTGTCCTTCAGGAACGTCATTTCAGGGAGGAAATGGATGTCGCGCATCGCTCACGAAAAGTACCGCTCCAAGGTGAAGTCGGCCGAGGACGCCGCCAAGCTCATCAAGAACGGCGACCGGGTCGGGTTTTCGGGCTTCACCGGGGCCGGGTACCCGAAGGCTCTGCCCGAGGCCCTGGCGCACCAGATGAAGCTGGCGCACGAGAAGGGGCACCCCTTCCAGATCGCCTCCTACACCGGCGCGTCCACCGCTCCCGAGCACGACGGTGCACTCGCCGCAGTCGACGGCGTCTCGATGCGGATGCCCTATCAGTCCGACCCCATCATGCGGACCAAGATCAATGCCGGCGTCTCCGAGTACTCCGACGTCCACCTCTCGCACTCGGGCCCGCAGGTCCGGCACGGCTTCTGGGGCAACCTGGACGTGGCCGTAATTGAAGTCGCCGCCATCACCGAGGACGGCCGCGCGGTGCCTAGCTCCTCGGTCGGCAACAACAACGTGTACCTGGAGAAGGCCGACAAGATCATCCTCGAGGTGAACACGTGGCAGTCCCTCGATCTCGAGGGCATGCACGACATCTACTCGATGGGCGTCCCCGGCAACAACGGGCCTATCCCGATCATGGCCGTCGGTGACCGCATCGGGTCCACCACCTACGAGATCGACTGGGAGCGGGTGGCGGCGGTCATCGAGACCGACTCCGAGGACCGCAACACTCCCTTCAAGCCCCTCGACCAGGACTCCAAGACGATCGCCGAGGAGCTGCTGCAGTTCCTGGCCCACGAGGTCAAGGTCGGGCGCCTGCCGAAGGACCTGCTGCCGATGCAGTCCGGGGTCGGCAACATCGCCAACGCGGTGCTGGTGGGTCTCAACGAGGGCCCCTTCGAGCGCCTCACCTCTTACACCGAGGTGATTCAGGACGGCATGGTCGACCTGATCGACTCGGGCAAGCTGACCGTGGCGTCCGCGACCGCGTTCTCGTTGTCGCCCGACGCAGCCGCCCGGATGAACGACAAGGCCGCCCACTACCGCAACCACATCGTCCTGCGCCCGCAGGAGATCTCGAACAACCCCGAAGTCATCCGCAGGCTCGGCGTCATCTCCTGCAACGGCATGATCGAGGCCGACATCTACGGCAACGTGAACTCGACCCACATCATGGGATCGCGCATGCAGAACGGCATCGGCGGCTCGGGCGACTTCACCCGCAACGCGTACATCTCCTGCTTCGTGTCGCCGTCGCTGGCCAAGAACGGCAACATCTCCGGCATCGTCCCGATGGTCAGCCACCACG
>JBKHWW010000027.1:0-3542 GCA_046566345.1 Actinomycetes bacterium | reverse complement strand
AACACGAAGCCCAGGGAGTTGTTCACCGCGTGCAGGGCGATGGCCGCTTCGAGGCCGCCGGTGCGCCACACGAGCACGCCTGCCGCGAGCGCGAAGCCGGCCACGCCGATCATGCCGGGCGGGTTGTAGGGGTGTCCGACGACGAACAGGGGAAGGGGTAGCAGGATGCCCCACCACGGGTTGCGGAGCCAGGCTCCGAGCACCTGCATGGGCAGCGCGCGGAACGCGAACTCCTCGGCGGCGGCCTGGAAGGGCACGATCAGGAGCGCGCCGGCGATCAGCCACCCGCTGTGGGGATGCCACGAGGGTGCGATCGGCTCACCGGCGGCCCCGCCCACCGTGAGGAACACCAGGTGGACCGTCACGTACACGCCGAGGCAGATGGCCAGTGAGCGGACCAGCAGGCCGGTGCGCAGGCGTCCGGCGACGGACAGGAGTGTGCCGACGGGGCGGCGTCCGGCGGCCACGCCGATCATCACCGCGGGGATCAGGGCGAGCAGCGTGCTCATCAGCGCGAGGAAGTGGCACGGGTTGTACAGGTCGGTCTGCTCGTCCAGCAGGCCCAGGGACGCCTCGAGCTGCGGGTTGACCAGCACGGCGGCGGCGAGCCCGGTGAGGAGCACCAGCATCAACGCGAGGTAGGCCGCCGTCGCGGTGAGGAGGGTGACCAGCGGCCGCCACGAGCGGTAGTTGGCCTCGGCGCGGGCGAGCCGGTGGTAGTCCGGACGCCGCCGTGCCGAGGGGGGCACGGGAACCGGGGTGGGCGGGTGGTAGGTGGCGGTGGAGATGGTCATGTCGTCATCGTGTCCGGCCCACACCCGTCGTCACTATCGGTCGATCGGGTGCCTCCGGGAGTCGAAGGGATGGTCGAGGATTCATGCCATCGGACGACACCGCTCGCACCGCCGGCTGGCCTAGGGTGGCCCGGTGACCGGTCAACCCGTGCCTGCCGCCTCCGCGCCCCGAGCGCTGCCGGGGCGGAACGTGGTGTTCCTGGTCGCGGTCGCGGTGTTCTCGGTGCTGATGCTGGTGATCGCTCTGCCCGGGTATCTGGAGTCGCCGCTGGGTGGGTGGCTCGGCCCGGCCGCGATGCTGGTGAACCTGGCCGGCTTCGTCGCTTCCCAAGTGCTGTTGCCGAAGGTTCTGGACCGGGCGCCGAGCGCAGTGGAGGCGCCGGATGAGGAACGCGAACGCCGAGCGCTGCGCTACGCCCTGGTGATCATCGCGCTGGCGAGCGTCTCTGACGGGGCGGGGTTGGCGGCCGCGATCGTGTTGGTGTCGATCGCCGGACGCCGTCGCTGGCCGCCGATCCTCGTGACCGTGGTCGCCTTCGGTGTCGCGTACGCGGTGGGCCGGTGGTTGATCGTCCCACCGGGGGCGAACACGCTGACGGCGTCCGAGGAGGCCATCGGGATCGCCCTGCTGATCGCGATCCTGGTGTTGTTCGGTCTCTACCGCGGCAGCCGGCGCGCCTTGTGGCGCTCGCTGCACCAGGAGGCCGTTCTGGCCCGGCGGGAACAGGCCGCACGCCTGCTGCAGGCCCGCGAGGCCGAACGCACGCGCATCGCCCGCGAGATGCACGATTCGTTGTCGCACCGCCTGGCCCTGATCTCGCTGCACGCGGGTGCCCTGGAGTACCGCGACGACCTCGACCCCGCCGCCGCCCGCGAGGCGGCCGGGGTGATCAGGTCGGCCGCGGAGACCGCCGCGGACGAACTCGGTGCGGTGCTGGCCGTCCTCCGCCCGCCCTCGGAGGGCACCTCCCCCGCGCCCACCCTCGACGACGTGGGCACGCTTGTCGACACCGCCAGCACCCCCGGGAGCCCCGTCCACCTGATCCTCGACGTCGGCCCCGGCGAACCCGTCCCGGCCGCGCTCGGACACCTCTACCGCCTCGTCCAGGAATCCCTCACCAACGCCGTCAAGCACGCCCCCGGCCAGCCCGTCACGGTCACGATCACGGGAGCGCCCGACAGCGGCGTCCACGTCACGGTGAGCAACCCGCTGCCGGCCACCCCGGCGGACGCCCCCGGGTCCGGTCTGGGGCTGGCCGGGCTGACCGAACGGATGGCCCTGATCGGAGGCCGGTTCACCGCCACCCCCGACGCAGGCGCTTTCCGGGTGGACGCGTGGTTGCCATGGGCATGACCCTGATCCGGGTGCTGCTCGTCGACGACGAGCCGCTGATCAGGGCCGGACTGCGGATGATCCTCGACGGGGCCGGCGGCATCGCCGTGGTCGGTGAGGCCGCCGACGGGCTGGACGCCGCCGCGCGCGTCACCGATCTGCACCCCCACGTGGTGCTCATGGACGTCCGGATGCCGCGGTGCGACGGTGTCGAGGCCACCCGCACCATCCGCGCGCGAACCCACCCGCCGACCGTGGTGATGCTCACGGCCTTCGACACCGATGACTTCCTGCTGCGCGCGCTCGACGCGGGAGCCTCCGGCTTCCTGCTCAAGCACATGCCACCGGCCGAACTGGTGGCGGCCGTCCAGCAGGCCGCCGACGGGACGATGTCGTTCTCGCCGAGCGTCCTGCAGCGGCTGGTGACGCACGCCACGCGCGCACCGCAGCCCGCGGCGTCCGACCCCCTCGACGGGCTCAGCGCCCGCGAAGCCGAGATCGCGCGCCTGGTCGCTGACGGACTCACCAACGCCGAGATCGCCGGCCGCCTGTTCCTGTCACTGCCGACGATCAAGACCCACCTCGCCCGCATCTTCGACAAACTCGGGGTCACCAGCCGCGTCCAACTGGCCCTCGCGGTCCACGGACACCGACGCTAGCCGGCGGGGCCCAGCCCGGCGGCGCGCCCATCAGAAGACCGTGGCGAGGGCGGCCATGAAGGCGTCGGTGACCTCGGGAGGGCGGACCGCAACCCGCAGCCAGGAGGGGCCCAGGCCCGGCAAGGTGTCTCCGCGGCGCACGGCGAAGCCGCGCCGGGCCAGACGGCTGTGGAGCGACCCGCCCGGCCCGGCGGGTAGCCCGGTGTCGAACAGGACGAACGGCGCCCGGGGCGGGAGCACGACGCTCACGCCCAGCGCGGTGAGTCCCGCCACGAGGTGGTCGCGGTGCCGCTGCTCGGTGAGGGCGAGGTCCCGTGACTGCGCGAGCGCATCCTCGGTCAGGCAGGCCTCGATCGCCGCCAGCCCAAGCCCGGACACCGCCCACGGCGGCTGTTGGGCGGCGAGACGGGCCACGAGCCGGGGATCGCCCACGACGTAGCCGGCCCGGACGCCGGCCAGCCCCCACGTCTTGGTCAGCGACCGGACCACCAGGACGCCGGGCATCCGGGGACTGATGAGGCTGTCCTGCTCGCCGGGCACGGCGTCCATGAACGCCTCGTCAACGACCAGCACACGCCCGGGTCGCGTCAGCCAGGCCAGGGACGCGGCGGGGTGCAGCACGCTGGTGGGGTTGGTCGGGTTGCCGACCAGCACCAGGTCGGAGTCCGGCACGGCGTCCGGGTCGAGGACGAACCCCACGTCGGGCCGGAGGAGGTGCCGCATCACGTCGATGCCGGCGCGGCGGAGGGCGGCCTC